>NZ_JBHTCP010000015.1:0-153430 GCF_042665465.1 Fictibacillus iocasae
TCAACTGAGTTGCCAACATCATGTTATTTAGCCAACAAATCGGAATAGCCACAGTATAAAGGAACCGCACCCTCAACATAAGGTGCGGTTCTTTTGACGCTTACCCTTTTTCCGCGCGGTTCCTGCCTTTTGCGCGCCGAACATGGCTTCATTCGCGCCGTTAAGCTGTTGCGCGGCGCCGCTTCACTCTACTTGCGAGCGGCTTTCAACAACTACCGTAAACTTTCGCGCCGCAACTAACAGCTTTTGCGCTAAATCTCCGACACCCCTACCAACCTCATAAGAATCCTAAGAAAAACTAAATAAAACGCTTGCATATGAAATCGATTTCATATAACATAGCAAATGCAAACGATTGCGCAAACGCATACATTTCACGAAATGTTCTACGAATGTATACGATTTCAAATAGCTCTATGGTAAACTTAAGGAGGTAATTTCTCGATGAAAAAAGGCAAACTGATTTCATTCGATTTTTGGCAAAAGCTTGGTAAAGCATTATTAGTCGTTGTGGCCGTTATGCCAGCGGCTGGACTAATGATCTCACTTGGTAAAGTAATCGGCATGAGTGCGGCAGACATCGCATTTGTGCAAGCGGTTGCTCGAGTGATGGAAGACATCGGTTGGGGTATTATTACGAACCTTCACATCCTGTTCGCGGTCGCGATTGGTGGATCGTGGGCGAAGGAACGAGCGGGCGGCGCATTCGCTGCGGTTATCGCGTTCATCCTCATTAACCGCATTACAGGCGCGATTTTTGGCGTTAACAACACGATGATGGCGGAAGAAGGCGCGAAAGTGACGTCCCTATTCGGCAGCGAGCTTGTGGTGAAGAACTATTTTACATCAGTACTTGGCGCTCCTGCCCTTAACATGGGTGTGTTCGTCGGTATTATCGCCGGTTTCCTCGGCGCCGTTTTATTTAACAAGTACTACAACTACAGCAAGCTTCCAAAGGCACTGGAGTTCTTTAACGGAAAGCGTTTCGTGCCGTTCGTCGTTATTTTCTGGTCAGTAATAACAGCGCTTGCACTCGCCATTGTATGGCCTTTCATTCAAGCAGCGCTTAACAGCTTCGGTCAGTGGATCGCGACTTCCCGCGACACAGCACCGGTTCTCGCACCATTTATTTTCGGTACATTAGAGCGTTTATTATTACCGTTCGGTTTGCACCACATGCTGACGGTTCCGATCAACTACACAGAGCTTGGCGGAACGTACACGATTCTGACTGGTTCTGGCGCAGGTTCAACGGTTGCCGGACAAGATCCATTGTGGCTGGCATGGGTTACTGATCTGAACAACCTGCTTGCTGCTGGCGATAAAGCCGGATACGAAGCACTATTAAACGAAGTCGTTCCAGCTCGCTTTAAGCTTGGACAAGTGATTCTTTCAACTGCTTCTCTTCTTGCGATCGCACTTGCGATGTACATGAACGTAGATAAAGAAAAGCGCAGCAAGTATAAGTCTATGTTCTTCTCAGCTGCACTCGCTGTTTTCTTAACAGGTGTTACTGAGCCGATCGAATTCATGTTCATGTTCGCCGCACCGCTTCTTTACGTGGTATACGCGATCACAACTGGTCTTGCGTTCGCGATGGCTGACATCATTCACCTGCGTGTTCACTCGTTCGGGTTCATCGAGTTCCTGACTCGTACACCATTGCTTGTAAAAGCAGGACTGACGAAAGACTTGATCAACTTTGCATTAACATGTATCGCATTCTTTGCGCTTAACTTCTCTGTTTTCTATGTATTAATTAAAAAGTTCAACCTGCCGACACCAGGACGTGCAGGAAACTATATCGAAACGACAGAAGCACCAGCTGACTCTGCAAAAGCGGAAGCTGCAGCTGGCAGCGACAACTCTCTTGCGTCACAGGTTATCGCGATGCTTGGCGGAGCGTCTAACATTGAAGATGTTGACGCGTGCATGACTCGCCTTCGTGTCACGGTAAAAGACCCAGCAGCGGTTGCCTCAGAAAAAACATGGAAAGAAACAGGCGCACTCGGTTTGATTTTAAAAGACCAAGGCGTTCAGGCGATCTACGGCCCGAAAGCTGACGTACTCAAGTCAGACATTCAAGACCGTTTAGGAGCTTAATCGATGAAACTTCTTACCGTGAACGTCCATGCCTGGCAAGAAGACAATCAGATGGAAAAAATTCAGGCGCTCGCTGCAGACATTGCAGCCGAGCGCTATGATGTGATCGCGATGCAGGAAGTGATGCAGTCGATCGGCGCACCGCTCGTTAGCGGCGTTTTAAAAGAAGACAACTACGGCCTTGTTGTGCTCGACGAGTTAAAAAAGCTCGGTGTGACCGGCTATGATATCGTCTGGGCACAGGCACACATCGGCTATGAAACGTATGAGGAAGGGCTCGCGATCCTCACCCGCCACCCCATCACACATTACGAAAGCTTTTTTATCACAGAAAGCACGTCGATGGACACGTGGAAAACACGTGTGATCGTGCAGGCGGATATTGATTACAACGGCCGCCCAGTCACGTTCTTCTCCGGCCACTTTGGCTGGTGGAATGATGAAGTGGAGCCGTTTGAGCGCCAATTCAATAACTTTTTGAAGCACGTACCGTCTGACCGTTTGGCGTTTTTGATGGGCGATTTGAACAATCCTTCTGTTGCGAAAGACGAAGGCTATGACCTCGCACTTCGCAGTGGATTTTACGATACGTATGAACTGGCGACTGAGAAAGACGGCGGCTTGACGATTCAAGGCTCTATCGCCGGCTGGGAAGGCAACGAAGACGGCCTCCGTATCGACTATATTTTATGCAATCAGAAGCTGGACGTCTTGTCATCACTCGTCCGCTTTAATGGAAACGAAACACCTATCATCTCGGACCATATGGGTGTGAAAGCAGAACTTAACTTATAAACGGGACGATATGGGGATCTGCAAAATGTGCAGACCCCCTGCCCTGTTATTTTGGAGGGAAACATTATGAAACGTGCTTGGTGGAAAGAAGCCATCGGCTATCAAATTTATCCGCGCAGCTTCCAGGATTCAAATGGAGACGGAATCGGCGATCTTCAAGGTATCATCCAGCGCCTCGATTACGTGAAGGATCTGGGGATCGATGTCATCTGGATCTGTCCGATGTACAAATCGCCGAACGATGATAACGGGTACGACATTTCCGACTATCAGGACATCATGGATGACTTTGGCACGATGGCTGATTTCGACCAGCTGTTGAAAGAAGTGCATGACCGCGGCATGAAGCTAATCATCGACCTCGTCCTCAACCATACGAGTGACGAGCACCAATGGTTTATCGAGTCTCGTTCTTCAAAAGACAACCCGAAACGCGACTGGTACATCTGGCGCGACGGCAAGGACGGCAAAGAGCCAAACAACTGGGAATCCATTTTCTCAGGATCCGCTTGGCAATTCGATGAGACGACTGGTCAGTACTATATGCACGTGTTCTCGACAAAGCAGCCTGACGTGAACTGGGAAAACCCAGAAGTGCGCGACGCGCTGTATGACACAGTGAACTGGTGGCTCGATAAAGGCATCGACGGCTTCCGTATCGACGCGATCAGCCACATTAAGAAGCGCCCTGGATTCCCTGACATGCCGAACCCGAAAAACGAGAAATACGTGTCTTCGTTCGACATGCACATGAACCAAGAAGGCATTCATGAGTTTTTAAAAGAGTTCAAAGACCGCACGTACGCCAACTATGACGTCATGACTGTCGGTGAAGCGAATGGCGTATCGGTTGATGAGTCTGACCTTTGGGTCGGCGAAAAAGAAGGCAAGATGGACATGATTTTCCAGTTCGAGCACCTTGGCCTTTGGGATGCAGAGGACAACCCTGATCTGGATATCGTTGAGCTAAAAACAGTGCTTTCGCGCTGGCAAAAAGGCCTTGAAAAAGAAGGCTGGAACGCATTGTTCATCGAAAACCATGACAAGCCGCGCGTTGTATCCACTTGGGGCAACGACGAGGAATTCTGGCGTGAGAGCGCGACGAGCATGGGTGCGATGTACTTCCTTATGCAAGGAACACCGTTCATCTATCAAGGTCAGGAAATCGGCATGACGAACGTTCAGTTCCCAGCGATTGAGGACTATGACGACGTGGCGGTCAAGAACATGTACCGCATCAAGCGCGAAGAAGGCGTTTCGCACGATGATATCATGGCCGTGATTTGGGCATCTTCCCGCGACAACAGCCGCACACCGATGCAATGGTCGAACGACGTGAACGCAGGCTTCACGATGGGCCGTCCGTGGATGAAGGTGAACCCGAACTACACTGACATCAACGTCGCCGTTCAGGAAAAAGACGAGAACTCGATCCTATCGTTCTATAAAAAGATGATCTCTCTGAAAAAAGAAAATGACGTGTTCACATACGGCATTTACGATCTGATTCTAGAAGACGACGCACAAATCTATGCGTACACACGCACTTCTGAAGATGACAAAGTCGTTGTGATCACGAACCTGTCCAAGACCGATGCGGAGTACAGCTTTGAAGAGCTGAAGCTTTCGTCTGAGAGCTTGCTGCTGGCGAACTATCCGGTTGAGGCGCATGAAGGATTGACGAGCTTTACGTTGAAGCCTTATGAAGCGCGTGTTTACCGCGTTGCAGAGTAATTGGTTAAAGCAATAAACAACTTGGGGTACGGTACTATTTTCAAAAAATCCTGTCTTTATGCAGATTGAACGAAAATGGTACCGTACCCCATGCCCATCAAGTTAATGTAGAACAAGAAGCCGAACGTGTCATTGTTCGGCTTTTCCAATGTCCTCGCCTTGCTTTTTTCATACTGAAATAAAACTCCATTATTTCAACTATTTAATTAGTGAATACCCATTCTTTTATGCAGCTTTTTTTTCGTTCCGTTCGTAAATGACTCCTAAAATATCGAATACAGTCATCTTCTTGTATCGATGGGATTTACGCCCGTTTTTCTTAATCATCTTAAACATTTTTTTCAGGAGTTCTTTCAAATATAAGGTTCCGTCTAATAAAGAGCTTTGTATTTGAAAAAGATATTCTCTTACGATGCCGATACTTTTATATTCACTCACTTCCTGCTTGCTTCTTCGAAGCAGGAGTTTTCGCATTCTAAAGGTGATGGATGAGCTTAATAATAGAGAGATTAAGGTTCCATAGATATGGCACTGCAGGCGTTCGGTTTTAATTTTCTTTACTTCATGAATCTTAAAAAGCGACTTCCATGTTTTAAACAGAATCTCAATCTGCCAGCGAAGAGAGTATATTCCGTGTATCGCTGTTTTCGATACACGGTCTTGTGGTATATTTGTAATATAGGTGTTGAGAGCCGTTAGTGCTTTCGCTCGGTGTGATTGGGTCATGCCGTTTTTTTTTGCCTTTTTCTCCTTGGCCCGCAGTCTTTTTTGAGCTACTTCTTTTGAATGCTTATAGAGAATGACGCGCGGTTGAAGCAACTTGTCCCCTCCGACAAATACATCGTTTAATTCCCTAGTTTCACCGACCTCCATCTCATCCATTAATTTCTTAAGATCAATTCTCTTAAATTGTGAACCGATTACTACCTTCCCATTCTTAAAATGCGTTTCCTTTTCATTTTTCACATAAATCACAGCTGTGGACCGAAGACGGGACAAATAGTAAGCATTTTTTTCATGAATTTGAAGCAGATCATGAGCAGAAAAATAACCGAGGTCTTTCAGAATCAGATCGTTCGGTTGAATCGTATCTAAGACGGTTTTATTATAAGCTGCATCATTTTCTATACTGCTTTGAACCGCCAAATGAAGGAATTGTCCCGTCAACCATTCGTATTCGAGTTGGATTTTCACTCCCGATCCGAACGGCCCAGCGAGTTTCTTTTCCTCGTAAAACAACCTAAACGCAGTAGAGTCCAGGATGCGTATTCGGTGAAAATCAAGGTTATACATTGTGGGAATACCAACGGTATTTTGTTGTTTTTGATGCATAAGAGAAGCGAATACGGCTTGTAGGAATTTGACTGCTTCTGAGTTAAACCGTTGATTTAATCCTTCCGTACTAAGAGATACATTTCGATTGGCATCCAATGTACTGCACAATTGAGTTAATGAATTCTCGGCAATATGATTGTTTAAAAAGGCACATAACGATACAAAGTCATGGGGTTTTAGCTTACCGTCTCGAAGGACGAAGCCACATTTTTTAGCGAGATCATGGAGGTGTTCTGGTGAGAAATATTGCGTGAGCTGATTGGCATACAAGTTGAATTCGTCATCGAGCGATAAGTCACGTGGACTTATCAAAAAAACATCCTCTCTCATTGTGTCTTAGAGAAAGGATAGTCCTTTTTGTCTAATAAGGGTATTCATATGTCTTAGCTTGATGGGCATGGTACCGTACCCCTTTCGTTGGATAATAATCAATAGAAACCGCCAAGCAGCTCACTGCCTGGCGGTTTCCTGTTTAAAGAGACTTCTGCTCTCCTTTAATATCATGCTTTTTCATGTATTCGATGTTGTCCGGATCGAGTCCGTTGCCGAGGCTGTTGTAGACGTTGCCTTGCGCTGGATCAATGAACTGCTTTTCGTTGTAATACAAACGCGGCGTCTTCCAAAGCGCCATCAGCGCTTTCCAATGCGGCATCGCGTGGTAGCGCTCCGGCCACATTTCCATAATGTATTTCTTCACCATCGGATAATATTTCGGGCTCATTCCCGGGAACAAGTGATGCTCCGTATGATACGAAAAGTTAAAGTGAAGTACGTCGATCCATTTGGGCACGGTTACAGACAAGCTGTTCGCGAGCGGATCGTTCACGTTCGTGATCGGGTTCAATCGGTGGTTTGTCGCGATGTAGCTCATGACGACCGTGTTAGCAATTGCAAGCGGGATGAGGATCGCAAACACCCATTTGACCGGCCCGAGCCAGAACAAAAGGCCGAACCAAGTGGCCCATGGCAGCATCATCTGAACCCAGACGATCGGACGGTTAGACGGCTTGAACTCTTTAATGAACATCTTGAACATGTTCAGCGAGTGCATGGTGAACGACATCCCTAAGAACGCGAAGCTGATGATCGAGCGGATGAACCATGGCAGCTTATACACCCATTGGAACTTGTTGTCGTCCTGGGTGAATTTTTCGAGCGTTGGCCATGCGTCCGGATCCTTCTCCTCGTGCTGTGTGTGCGCGTGGTGAGTGGCGTTGTGCCATTTGCGCCATAATTTCGGTCCGACGCTGAGCGGATAAAAGGCGATCCCGCCAAGCAAATCACGGAGCCAAGGCTTTCGTACAACCGTTCCGTGCAATATTTCGTGGCCTAAAAATCCCATTCCGGCAAAGCTGAGTCCAATGACAGCAGCCAAAATCACGGAAAGCCACCAATAAAATGAATCTATCAAACCGATGACTAATATCCCGGCAACTGTTATTGAAAGGTAGGCGAGCCCTCCCCATAGACGTGCAGGTACAGGCTTAAATGCTTTTTCTGGCAGCTTTGGCGTGATTTGCTTCGCATACCATCCGAAAGAATGCAGTTCTTTCATACTCTCCTCATCTCCTACTCTCCTGTATTCGTTTCCAACAATCCTATCGTAACTCGGTCATCTTTATAATACAACCATTTTTTATTACCAGGTATTAATAACAGCCCATTATTCACCGAAATTTCACAATTTTTCATGCTAAGGACCTACATTCACTTTCCTCTAATTCCCAATAGGTGTGTTAAACTTTTTGATGAATAGGGGGCTTATTAAATGAATGAAAAATGGAAGAAAGTTAAACTCGTTCCACATGATTTACACTATGCTCAGCGCATTTATGAGTTGGCCTCACAGCCGCCTGTACGCGATGCACTGGGACTTCGTGATTCAAGTGTAGAAGATACCTTATCATTCCTGGAATTCATTATGGAAGAAGAACAGGCAGGCCGGGTTGTCTCACGCGTTATTTTGAATGAAAATGATGAGCTCGTCGGCTTGACGGAATTGAAGAAAATTGATCTTGATCTGAAGCGCTGCCATATCGGCAGCTGGATCGGCCATGAGTATTGGGGGCTGGGGTATAACCAAGCCTCGAAGCTCGCCATATTGTCGATCGCGTTCGAGGAACTTGGCATGAAGCACGTGTTTGCCGGTGCCCGTGCCGTGAACATCAGGTCACAAAAAGCGCAGGAAAAGCTGCCTTATTTTAGTTTAAATGTGGAAGATCAATTTCCAGAGGAGCTGGCATGGCTGGAGGAACGCGAGAAACAGTCGTGCGTGCTGCATGCGGTGTTTCGGGATGACTTTTTGGCGTTTAAGAAGGAGCTTGTGAGGTTATAGCTTACGTGTCGGCGGATAGATAATTACGGAATAATAGCCGCGGTATGGTGAATGTCGCCCGCGGTTGAGATATGGCAGCCGAAGTTCATTTGATTCCAGCCGCGCGTTCGCGAAAGTCAGCCGGATTGATGTCGAACACGCCCGTGGCACAATAAATGATTAGAAAAAGAGGCTGCGCCAGTGGATGAACCGCTGGCATAGCCTCTATTACGTTACTTATTGGCGTTTAATTTTTCAGCCACGTTAACACTCTTACAATATGTAATGGATCATTCCAGGAAATATAAAGGGCAAAGGTGAAAAAGGCGGCACCAGCTAGCAGCTTCATCTTCCCCTTCTCTCCTCGAGCATAGGCAGCAAAGCTTAAGATCAAGCCAATCAATAATGCCAGAAACCCCGTGGCTAGGAGGATTTCAAGAAAGTGCGTCAGCTTGTATGAGGTAATAAGTACTATTGCTCCTAATCCAGCAAAGAGTATGGATAATTTGCTAAACATCGCTCTTCAACCCCCTCTCCATTACCTAATTATACCATTTTATACTTTGTGAGCTATTACATTAAACACTTTTCACGGCTGGGAATTGTAAAATAACGGAATTCGACCCGCGGTTTGGTGTTTTGGGCCCGCGGATGGTCGGTTTGGAACCGCGCTTTTTCATTTCGGACCCGCGCTTCTTCCATTTGGACCCGCAATTGTGTAGAACGGACCCGCGGACACCCAACCCGCTCCCGTTCGACACACAAAACAAACCTCACACAGCCATCACACAACAAAAAGAGGCCTGCACAGCAGTAAAACCTGCTATGCCAGCCTCTCTCCCCACTCATTATCGACGAGATTTTCTTCTATATTGCTCTTCTTTGTTTCCTTGGCGAGATCGCGTGCGGCCGCGTGCAAAATTACGTGGCTTTTCAGCTGAATTGGCGTCCGAATCAGCGGATTTCTTATCATGCTTATCCAAAACAAGTGGCTTCAGCTTCATTCCCGCGGCGTTTTCGATCTCGCGCAGAAATTCGTCATCCTTGCGTCCGACGAATGTCACGGCAAGACCTTCGCTTCCCGCTCGTCCTGTACGGCCGATGCGGTGGATGTAGCTTTCGGCATCGTGCGGGATGTCGTAGTTGAACACGTGCGTGATGCCGTCCACATCGATGCCGCGTGCTGCGACATCTGTTGCAATTAGGAACTGCACCTCACACTTGCGGAAGCGTTTCATCACGTCCTCGCGCTTCGCCTGGGACATGTCGCCGTGAAGCTCATCCGAGTTAAAGCCATGCTCCTGCAAGGCTTCATTCAGCTTCGACACCCTGCGTTTCGTACGGCAGAAAATAATGGCCATGAACGGGCGGAGCTGGCGGATCGCGCTCATCAAATCGCCTTGCTTCGCGCGGTCTGTTGTCTCGATAATGCGCTGGCGGATTTCTTTTACCGTCACCGTCTCGCTTTTCACTTTAATATGAAGCGGATTTTTCATAAAACGCTCAGACAGATGGCGCACTTCATCCGGCATTGTTGCTGAAAACAGCAGCGTTTGGCGCTCTACAGGTGTTTCGTCTAATATAAGCTCGATATCGGATAAAAAGCCGATATGAAGCATCTGGTCGGCCTCATCTAGCACGACCGTCTCCACCGCATTCAACGCAACCGTTTCGCGGCGCACGTGGTCGAGAAGACGGCCTGGTGTGGCAACAATCACATGGACCGTGCCTTCGAGCTTGTGCATTTGCGCGAGTACGTCTTGTCCGCCATAAACGGCAAGCGTATGTATACCGGTTCCTTCCGTCAGCTTGAGCACTTCTTCTGTGATCTGTATCGCCAGCTCTCTTGTCGGTGCGACGATCAACGCCTGGACATGCTGCTTTTCAGGGTCTAACTTTTCTACGATTGGCAGGACAAATGCCAGTGTTTTTCCAGTTCCGGTCTGTGCTTGTCCGACCACATCGCGCCCGCGCAGTATGTGCGGGATGGCATCCTGCTGTATTGGAGTGGGCGATACGATCCGCAAACTCTCCAGCTTATCTGCCCAACGTTCGTTAATACCTAAACTTCTGAAACTCATTTATTTTCCACCCAGTTCTTTCGCTCGATTTGTACAGCTTTCCATTGCCTTCAGCACCGCACTGCGCATGCCTTCTTCCTCCAAAGTCGCGACCGCGGCAATGGTCGCCCCGCCCGGAGATGTTACTTGGTCCTTCAGCTCGCCCGGATGCTTGCCCGTCTCGAGCACCATTTTCGCCGCGCCAAGAACCGCCTGTGCGGCAAGTCGGTATGACTGGCTGCGTGACAGACCTTGTCTGACACCGCCGTCCGCGAGCGCCTCAATGAACATGTAAACATAAGCCGGTGATGAACCGCTGATCGCTGGAATCGCATCAATCTGCGACTCTGGCAGCAGCTCGACCTCGCCGAAGCTCTTGAACAGTGTGATCACGTTCTGCAGCTCTTCACGGGTCACATGGCTGTTCGATGACATCGCCGTCATGCCCGCGCCGACAAGTGACGGTGTGTTCGGCATCGTGCGGACGACCTTCGCATCGAAGCTGAAGAAACTTTGCACTTTTTCCATCTTCACACCCGCCGCGATCGTCACGATCACCGCCTTATCTTTTACATGTTCGGCAATCTCTTTTAACACTTCCTCATGTCCGTATGGCTGCACCGCCAGAAACAAGACATCCGACTCACGCGCGACACTCACGTTGTTCTCGGTCGTAAGGATGTTAAATTTTTCTTTTACATACTCTAGTGTTTTGGCAGATCGCGCGCTCGCCATGATCTGCTGCGGTGCGACGAGCTTTGATGAAAGCATGCCCCCGATCATCGCCTGCGCCATTTTCCCGCATCCAATAAAGCCGATCGTCTGTTTCATTCCTCCACGCCCTTTTCTCTCTATAGTTTGAACAACACTCTAAGGTTTTTAACCTTAACTTTAGCTTGTTATCAAGAAAAAGTAAATGACTGGTTAAAGAGTACGTCCAGTATATGCCGTCCTTGTCCAGCACATTCTCATTTACATAAAATGCTAGAATGGATGTATGAATGGATAGGAAGGGAATGAAAAAGGTGCTAAAGAATGAACAAGATGTTATCACTCTTATTCTACGTGATGACGATATGATGAAAATCATCAAAGCAGCAAGCTCTCTTAATTTACCTGATTGGTGGATTTGCGCAGGATTTGTTCGTTCAAAAATATGGGACACACTGCACGGCTATCCTAGGAAAACGGAAATTCCAGATGTGGACGTGATTTATTTTGACAACACAATGATAGATGAGAATCTGGAGAAACAATTCGAGAAAAAGCTAACCCGCATCCTACCCAATGTCCCATGGTCAGTAAAAAATGAAGCGAGAATGCATCTTACAAACAATCTACCGCCTTATACTTCCTCAGAAGATGCCATTTCTAAATTTCCCGAAACGGCGACGGCTCTTGGAGTGACGCTAGACAAACAAAGAAATGTCATCTTAACGGCTCCTTGTGGCTTAGAAGACGTTCTTCAATTGATAGTAAGACCTACTCCATTTTTCAGAGCAACGAAGGAACTTTATGACCTATACGAAGAACGTATTGTAAAGAAGAATTGGACGGCAATTTGGCCAAAAGTGAGGGTATGCCATCTAGTCAATAATGGGTAGTGTCCTGCAAAGTTTATTTTCCTTTGCATCCATAATCTATTACACTAGAAAGTAGACAAAACAATAGGAGGAACGCCCATGGAACATGTGATTGCAGAGTATTTGAAAGAGCATCGTACGGAAAACCTGAATCAGCTGAAGGAATGGCTCGCTATCCCGAGCATTAGCGCGCTTCCGGAGCATAATGACGACATTCAGCGCGGCGCACAGTGGATCGCCGACCATCTAGAGAAAATCGGGATGGAAAATGTGAAAGTTTACGAGACAGACGGCCATCCTGTCGTATACGGCGACTGGCTGAAGGCGGAAGGCAAGCCGACTGCACTTATCTACGGCCACTACGACGTACAGCCGGTCGATCCGGTCGAGCTTTGGCACAGTCCGCCTTTTAAAGCGGAAGTGCGCGATGAAAAATTGTATGCACGCGGCGCGAGTGACGATAAAGGTCAGGTGTTCATGCATCTAAAAGTGCTTGAGGCGATTCTGAAAACGCGCGGTACATTGCCGATGAACTTTAAGTTCTGCATCGAGGGTGAAGAAGAAATCGGAAGTGCGAACCTGCCAAAGTTTATTGAAGAGAACACCGAGCTATTGTCAGCGGACGTGATCGTCATTTCAGACACAGGCATGCTGGACCGCGGCAAGCCGGCGATCTGCTACGGACTGCGCGGGTTAGCTGCGCTTCAGATCGACGTGAAGGGTGCGAACAGCGACTTGCACTCCGGCCTATACGGCGGTGCGGTTCAGAACGCGCTTCATGCGATCACGGAGATTCTCGCTTCGTTCCGTGACGGTGACGGACGCATTTTAGTCGACGGATTCTATGAAAATGTGCAAGAAATGACGCCGGCTGAAAAAGAAGCGTTCGCCGCGCTGAACATGAGTGAAGAAACGTTGAAACAGCAGCTTGAAGTGAACGAGCTGTTCGGTGAAAAAGGCTATACGCACGTGGAACAGACGTGGGTGCGTCCGACGCTTGAGGTGAACGGAATCTGGGGCGGTTTCCAGGGCGAAGGCATTAAAACCGTGCTGCCAAACGAAGCGCACGCGAAGATCAGCTGCCGACTCGTACCGAACCAGCAGCCTGATGAGATTGTAGAGAAATTAAAGCGCCACATCGCAGGACACACGCCTCCTGGTGTAGAAGTGAGCGTGAAGCTGTTTGATAAAGGCGCTCCATATGTGACGCCGCTCGAGCACCCTGCTATCCAAGCTGGTGCGCGTGCTTATGAAAAAGTGTACGGCGTTCCGACCGCGTTCACACGCGGCGGCGGATCGATTCCGATCGTCGCTACGTTCGACGATCTGCTGAAGCTTCCGGTCGTGTTGATGGGCTTCGGTTTATCAACCGAGAACTTCCATGCGCCAAACGAGCACTTCCACCTCGAGAACTTCGACAAAGGGATGGAAACACTCGCTCATTATTGGTATGAGCTTGAAGAAGCGCTGCAGAAGGAAGAGTTAATCAACAAATAATCCATATAACTTGAAAACGACCAGAGTGGTATCTGGTCGTTTTCATACACCTAAATTTATCGTAGGAACTCTTTTAATCTTACTGTGTTTTCTTCAAGAAACACAGTGTTCTTTTCTATTCCGCGACGTTTGCACCACCCAATGCTATTAAAAGCATCTATAAAACGATAAAAAGACAAAACAACGTCCAAATCAATTAATGGTCTAATACTGTTATAGCCTTCTTTGTATGCTTGATACAAGGTGGTATCTGCAGATAAGAAGTCTCGATACAGTTTAGTGAAGTCGACTTCTGTTGAACCAAATCGCACGCTTTCAAAATCAATAATTCCAGAAACCTTGTTGCCATCAATGATGATGTTTGCTGGCCGAAAATCCATATGTACGAAGCTTGGCCCATCTGGTGAAGGGAGCTGCTGGTTCATTTTTTTAAATTTTTCAACGGATTGATTAAACAGCCCTTCTTCTAACACCTCTTTTACATCCTCAGCAAAGCTATAAAATTGCTTTTCAATAAACGCAGACCAATTTGAAAATTCATTTTGAATCCCATTCAACCTTTTACTGCTAGGTGGTTGTATGGCATGCATTGAGGCATGTATCACGCCGACATGATAGGCGACTGTCGGTGAAACCTCTCTTGTTAACGATTGACCTTTTAATTCAGACAACAAAAAAGCACCCGGACACTCCTCATCACCAGACCAATAATCCAGCAACTCAGGTATAGAAACTCTTCCTTTTAATAACTCGTAGGCTTCTAACTCCCTGTGAAACTTTACATTTGAGTAAGGAATCTTCAAATAAACATGTTCTCCATTAAGCAAGTGGCATTTATAGACCGTTGAGCTGTGTGAGTCCTCCATTCCACTGTAGGATATTACCTGTAATCCGAATTTCTCAATTAACCGCTGTAAAATGAAAACCCCTCCTTCTCCCAAAATACTTCACGATGTGAGTGACACCATTATATCGGAATGCACTTCCATTATTTATATAAAAAAAATTATCCATCAGCTGATTACATAAGAAGGAAACCGCATTCTAGAAAAGAATTGGGTTAGATAAAGATTCTTCAACCTTTTAACAAGGCAAGGCGCTGATTGAGGTTTTATAGCTGGGTTCATTAGCGAAAAAATGGGAGGAAAACCGTTTGTCCAGTCACCGAGATGCCCTAGTAACGTCCTTAAATGAGATCGTCATACCACATTTAAGAGAGCGCGGGTTTAAAGGCTCGCTCCCTCATTTTTATAGGAAATGCGCAGACCGCACAGATTTAATCATGTTTCAATTTAGTCTGTACGGCGAAGTACTGTACGTTGAAATCTCCAAATGCTCTAAGGATGGTTATACAGAAGAAACGACAGGCAAACACATTTCACCACAGAAAGTAAAAGTCTATCAAATAGGCGGCGGCTCGCCATATAATCGAACGCGTATCGGCAAAGATTCAGATGATGAGTTTACATTCAATGAGAAGACGACAGATGAAACCGCCAGAAAAATCGTTGACGCTTTGGATGAAGCCGAGAAATGGTGGAGTTCCTATCCAAATTGGTGGAATCAAGGGTGAACGCCGTTAAAGCGATTCTCAACCACATCGAGTACATAGCGGCTCTTCTCTTTCTGTTGTTTTTTCTATCCAATAAAAAAGCACGCATAGCCTTTACGCTTTTCTTGAAACATCACAGAATACAGGTCCTTCTTTTTGTCCTATTGTTCTGCCTCCCCCTTGCAATCGTCTTCCTCATGATCGCAGTCAGATAAGGGGCATTTCTGTTTCACACCTGTTGTGTGTTATAATCAACGCATCAAACATAAGAAACGGAGATTACGATACATGCTTTCTTTTGAAGAAAAAATTGCGATTATTGAAGAGAATTTCCCGCAGCTGTCGCGCGCGGATGTGTCCCTAGGACGCGTGAACTACCACTATGAGGAAAGTGTTCAGGACAAGACGATTGTCGTGTACCACCTTCACCCGAACGGAAACGGATTCGTATACGGCGGCTACCTGCCGCAGAACCAGATCAATGACAAAGGCTATGTGAACATCCGTGAGTTTGAAAAAGACGAACTGATTGCGCAGATCGCTGAAACGATTGAATTCATGAGCAAAAAGCACGGCTGGCAGCAGGAAAAGAAGAATAAAGAAGACGATACAGACCGCAACGAATCAAAATGGCTCGGACCTGATTATGAGTACGTGACGCTCGCGTTTGAAAATGAGCTGTGGTGCTTATTTGATGATAACGACAACCTGGAAGCAGCGTTTGAAACGTATGCTGAAGCAGAAGGCTATTTAAAAGAAGAAGGCTTTAAGCCGAGAAAATAGGAGGCTTACAACATGGCTGAGGAGAAGAAAAAATTAAGCGTGCAAGAACTCGCGAAACAGCGTTTGGCACAGAAAAAGGCACAGCAGGGCGGCGGGGCATTCAGCACGAACCCTGTGAAATCCACGAAACCAATGTCGAGCCAGCAGACGAAAAAGAAAAACAACCAAACACGCCGGACAGGTGTCTAATGCACCGCCAGCGCTCGAATATTAAGCCAGGATTGAACGTGAACGTCATCTTAAAGGCGGATCAGCGTACAGGCAAGAAAACGAACGGCATCGTCAAGGATATTTTGACAAAATCGCCGAACCACCCGCACGGCATCAAAGTCCGTTTAGAGGACGGGCAAGTCGGACGGGTCATCGACATACTATAAAGAAAACTCGGCTGACGCCATGCCTTTAAGTCAGCCTTAGTTGCCCTTACACTATGTACATTAACTTTTTGCCACGTCGAGTAATCATCTTGCAAAAAAGTTATACTTTCCTATAGTGTAAAGAAAACTCGGCTGACGCCAAGCCTTTTCGTCAGCCATAGTTGCCCTTACACTTTGTTCGTTAACTTTTTGACTGCGTCGAATTCCTTCACTGTTAAAAAGTAATTTTTTTTAAAAGTATAGCAAAAGCCAGCCTGAACCTGAGGCTGGTTTTTTTAAAAAGGAGCGGTGTCCTATGGGTAGTGAAAAGATTGACCTTCCTAAAGTCGGCAAACCCGCACAGCGTGCCCTTACTCAAGCTGGCTGCAACTCTTTAGAAGACATCACCAAACATAGTGAGACCGAAATCGCGAGCCTTCATGGCGTTGGACCGAAAGCTATGAAGCAGCTGCAGCAGGCACTTCAGGACAATGGAATGAATTTTGCAGATAACAAAACGAAAGGCTGATACCTCATGATTGCACGTACAGAAGCAGATTATAAAGGATTAATGGAGATTGGAAAAATCATTGCTGGTATAAGGGATGCGATGGTGCAGGCGACAACTCCTGGCATGACGACCAAGCAGCTGGATGAGCTGGCAGGAAAGCTGTTCGCACAGCATGGCGCCGTCTCAGCTCCGATCGAGATGTACGGATTTCCAGGCTACACGTGCATCAGTGTGAACGAGGAAGTGGCGCACGGCATTCCCGGCAAGCGCGTGATTGCTGAAGGAGACCTCGTGAACATTGATGTGTCGGGCTCAAAAAACAGGTATTATGCCGATACGGGCATCTCGTTCGTGGTCGGTAAAGGTGATCAGCGTCTGTTCGATCTTTGCACTGCGACGCAGGAAATTTTTAACGAAGGATTGTCCAAATTTGTAGCCGGAACGAAGCTTAATAACGTCGGACGCGCGGTGGAAAACGCCGCAAAGAAACGCGGCTATAAAATCCTTCGCAACTTAACCGGTCACGGCATCGGCCGCTCGCTGCGCGATGCGCCTGACTTTGTGCATAACCATTACGAACCGTTCGACAACACCTTGCTCGAAGAAGGCCTCGTACTCGCTTACGAGCCGTTCGTCTCCACCAGAACCGAGATGGCGTACGAAATGGAAGACGGCTGGACACTCGCCACGACTGACGGCAGTTGGGTCGCCCAAATCGAGCATACGATCATTGTGACGAAAAATGGACCGGTGATAACGACGGAATAACGCGAAAAGCTGGCATATGCCAGCTTTTTTAATTCACTTTTCTAACTGTTCCTCTGTTCGCTTCAGACACAGCAGTTAATCCTGTTAAAGCAACAGCTGTATCAACATCTTTTATATACTGTTCGATAACATGCTTCACGCCATTCTCGCCACCTACAGCAAGTCCATAAACATATGGACGTCCAAGGAGCACAGCATCAGCGCCAAGTGCAAGAGCTTTCACTACATCGGCTCCTCGTCTTATGCCACTGTCGAGCATGACGGGAATTTTTCCTGCTACAGCCGTAACGATAGGAGATAGAGCATCCAAAGACGAAATACAGCCATCCAGCTGCCTGCCGCCGTGATTGGAAACAACAATTCCGTCAAAGCCCGCATCCACCGCTTTCCTGGCGTCTTCTTCATGAAGCACACCTTTTATTATTATAGGAAGGGATGTTATTTCTCTTAGCTTTTTAACTTTTTCCCATGTTAAAGACGGTGTGAAGAACAGTGACTGCAGATGAGCCAAAGCACCGGTCATGTCTTCAGCAGGAGGTTTACTCAACCTGCTGAGAAAAATGGGATCTTGTAGAAAATTCGCAGCACCCTTTCCGAGTGCCAGCGGAAAATATTGATGATCCAAATCTCGTTCTCTGTACCCTACGACTGGCATATCGACAGTAACTGTAATTGCTGTATAACCGGCTTTTTCAGCGCGGTGCACCAAACTTGCTGTCACTTCAAAATCAGAAGACCAGTATAGCTGAAACCATCTGGATCCAGTTCCGTTTGCTGCAGCAATCTCTTCTAATGAAAAAGTAGAGACGGTGCTCGCGATAAACGGTACACCAAAAGCAGCGGCTGCCCTTGCTGAGGCGAGCTCTCCTTCTGGGTGTAAGATGCCCTGATTGCCAATCGGCGCGAGTATGAAAGAAGCTGGTAGATGAGTGCCTAAAATATCCGTTGATAAAACGCGGCTGCTCACGTCCTTTAAAACGCGAGGAACGATTGCCCATCGATTAAAAGCTGTTTCATTTTCACACAATGTTATTTCTGCGCCTGCACCACTCTGCACATACGTAAACGGTTCTTTTGAAAGAGCCAGTTCAGCTTCTTTTTCAAGGTTAGAATAAGAAAATGGAAGCATTTTTTCACTAACCGCCATACCTTAATCCTTCCTCAATCTCGATGCCAGCACGTTCCCCGCCGTCTGCAGACCTTGCACGAGCACGACCAGTAGGAACACGGTCACGTACATGACGTCTGCCTGATAGCGCAGGTGGCCGAACCGGTAAGCGAGGTCACCAAGTCCGCCTGCGCCGACAAGGCCTGCCATTGCGGTCGCCCCGATCAGTCCGATTGTTGCGATCGTCAATCCGAGAACGATCGCCGGGCGCGATTCGCGCACAAGCACATTCCAGATGATCTTTTTCGTCGGAATGCCCATCGCCTCGTAAGCCTCGAGCACACCGCGGTCTACTTCAAGAAGCGCTGATTCCATTAAGCGCGCAATATACGGCGCCGTATAGACGACGAGCGGGACAATGACACCTTTTACCCCGATCGACGTGCCGACAATGAACTTCGTAAACGGCAGGATGAAGAATAAAAGAATGATGAACGGCACGGACCGGATCACGTTGATGAGCGTGTTCAGAAACGAGTACACATACTTGTTCTCGAGGCGCGCGCCCTGTCGCGTCAATACAAGGAACGCCGCGAGCGGCAAACCGATTACGATGGAGATGAGAAGCGCAATCGACGTCATCTGGAGCGTCTGCAGTATCGCTTCTATGATTTGGTCGCCCCATAAATCAAGAAATTCGCTTATTTTTGACGTCATTCCGATTCACTCCTTCCACCAAAACATTTTGCTGCTGCAAAAATTCTATGGCCCGGCTTATTTCATGGTCATCACCTTGCAAATGAACGATTAATCGTCCAAAAGGCACATCCTTCAGCTGTGTAATCGTGCCTGAGAGAATGTTCGGAAACACGTTGAACTTTTTACTCACGAGCGCGAGAGTCGGCTCGCCAGGCGTTGTATCAACGAACGACAAACTGACGATTGAACCGGTTTCTTTTAGTTTGGAGAGCAGCGCCTCTGGCAGCTGATGATGGAAGATGCTGTTCACGAAGCGCTTTGTTGTGTCATGCTGCGGCGCTGTGAACACATCAAGCACCGTACCGCTCTCCACCACCTCACCGTTTTCCATCACCGCAACACGATCGCATATTTTCTGAATCACTTTCATCTCGTGCGTGATCAATAAAATGGTGATGCCAAACTCTTTGTTAATTTTGAGCAGCAGATCGAGAATCGCCTCGGTTGTATCTGGATCGAGTGCACTTGTCGCTTCATCACTTAATAAAATTTCCGGCTCATGTGCGAGTGCCCGTGCGATCGCCACACGCTGTTTCTGGCCGCCAGACAGCTGAGAAGGGTACGAATCCGCTTTTCCCTCAATGCCGACGATCGACAAGTATTTTTTCACACGGTGGTCAATTTCCGCTTTCGGCAGCCCGGAAAGGCGCAGTGGAATGGAGATGTTTTCATAAACGGTCGCTGTTTTCAGCAGGTTGAATCCTTGAAAAATCATGCCGATTTTTTTGCGCGATTCACTTAGCTTGTTAGAAGGAAGCTTCGTGAGCTCGGTGCCGTTTACCGACACTGTTCCTTCTGACGGCTTTTCAAGCAAATTCACACAGCGGATGAGCGTGCTCTTACCTGCTCCGCTGTACCCGATCACGCCGTATATCTCACCCTTTTTCACGTCGAGGGAGACGTTTTTCAGCGCCTCCACACTCCCTTTTTTCGTCACAAACGTTTTGGACACGTTCTGCAGCTGAATCATACGCTCCTCCCCCCTTTTACCAAGACGGCAGAACGGCGCCGTCGAATTCATTTTCAATAAAGTCCTTCACTTCTTTCGAGCGGTACGCTTTCTCAAGCTTCTTCAACACCTTATCGTTCTTGTTCTCACCGCGCACAGCGACTAAGTTCACGTGCGGCGAATCGTCTCCTTCAATGAACAGAGAGTCTTTCTTCGGCTTCAGTCCGTGCTCGATCGCGAAGTTGGTGTTGATCGTTGCCGCTGTCAGTTCATCCAGCTGTCTTGGAATCTGTGACGCTTCTAGCTCCACAAACTTGACGTTTTTCTTGTTCTCCACAATATCTTTTTGCGTCGCTTCCATGCCAGCGCCTTTCTTTAGCTTGATCAGTCCTGCTTTTTCATAAAGATTTAGCGCTCGTGCCAAGTTGATCGGATCGTTCTGAATGCCAAGCTTGTCGCCTTCCTTGATGTCATCAATGCTCTTAATCTTGTTTGAGTAGATGCCGAGCGGGAACGTCACCGTATCGAAAACTTCTACAATATCAAGCTTGCGGTCTTTCTTGAACGTATCCAAGTACGGCTCTGTCTGGAAGCTGTTCGCGTCCAGTTCCTTTTCCGACAGCGCCACGTTCGGCATCACGTACTCGTTAAATACCTTCAGTTCAATCTCCAGGCCGTCCTTCTCCGCTACCTCTTTTACCTTTTCAAAAATCTGCTCGTGCGGTCCAGCCGTCACACCGATCAGCAGCTTATCCTCCGGCAGCGCCTCGCCTTTATCCGCCGATCCGCTCGCACACCCCGTCAACGCAAACACCAACACTAGTAAAAAAAGTCCCCATTTTTTCATCTTTCAATTTCCTCCTCTTGTTTTGTAAACATCAAAAAGCCTCTCTGAAAGTTTCAGAGAGGCATCATATACGGAACCGGACCTCTCTCATCTTTCAAAACACATAAGTGTTCTGCAGGATTTAGCACCTGAACTTACAACATGTAAGTTTGGTTGCCGGGTTTCATAGGGCCAGTCCCTCCACCACTCTGGATAAGAGTAAATATTCTCAATATTTAATTGTTTACAATCATAATGCCGAGTGCAGGTCGTTGTCAACACTATTTTTTCTAGTTGCTGATCGGCTGGCTAGCATTTGTTTGCGAATTTGAGGAGTTTATTTGCGAATCCGGCTTATTTCTTTGCAAATCTGCGCCTCTTATTTGCAGGTATGAAAATTTATTTGCACGGCGAAATTTTATTTATTCTTCGACATGTTTGTTTGCAGCACACCCTCGTTATTTGCACCCTCCAAAATCTATCATTTTCTCAAAAAACAGCACCTCTGCAAGTCCAAAACGAGACTTGCTCTAAGCGGCCATCCCCATCTACAACCAAATCCCCGCTGAGAACACCATTTTACTCATTTGGCTGCACCCGCTAATTATGTCATGATGACTTCCAAAAGGGAGGTGGATCCATTGGTCACCATTCTAAAAAAGAGGGATATCCCGCTCAAAATTTTAAAGCTTGAGGCATTGTTGAGGAGGCTTCCGGCTATGCACAAAAAGCGGGCGGACATTGAAGAAGATCTTGCGCGAAGCTTGGCGGGGTATCGCGGTGAGCAGGCGCTGCATTATGATTTTCAATTTCTCAAGCAAAACCATTATTCTGTGCTTGAAGACCTCAGGCTAGAAAATGAGAATGGCGATTTTTTTCAAATTGACTGCCTTCTGCTCTCACCATCGTATCTGCTCATTTTAGAAGCGAAGAACATGTCCGGCTCTATCCTGTTTGATCAGCACACGCGGCACATCATTCACAATAAAAATGGGCTGGAACGGAGCTACAGTGATCCTCTGCTGCAGGTCCAAAGACAGCGCATCCAGCTTGAAAAGTGGCTCAAACAGCAAAAATTTCCGTTCGTCCCCGTGATCACTCAAGTGGTCATCAGCAACTCCGACACCCGGTATGACGCTACGTCCAACCACCATTTCGTCTATCAGAACGTGACATCACGGTTAAACCTCCCCAATCGGACGGCTGAATTTGAATCTGCTCATACAGATGAAGTGTTATCTGCTAAGCTCATCAAACAAATCGCCAAATCGTTGATAAAGCGCAGCACACCATACAATCCCGATCTCATGCATTGGTACGAATTGAAGCTGAGCGACTTGATATTAGGCGTATTCTGTCCAAATGCCGACTGCCCGTCCGTCAGAGACCCGATGTTCAAAGTGAATTCCGGGTGGCGATGCCCCTTTTGTCTCGCCTTTTCGCGGGACGCTCACCTCACTGCTCTAAAAGATTATGTGCTGCTCGTCGGTGACGAGATCAGCAACTCTCATTTTAGGGATTTTGCTCGTATGGAATCCGTTTTTACAGCAAGTCGGTTGTTAAAGCAGCTGTCACTGCCCTCGTCCGGTGCAAAAAAGAACCGAAAATATAAGCTCTCACTGCCGAAGTCATAATTTATTTGCAGATTCGCGACATTTGTTTGCGAATCTGCGATAATTATTTGCAAGTTCAAACCATTTATTTGCAGATCCGAAAATTTATTTGCAGCGCCACATTTTATTTATTTTTCGACACAATTATTTGCAGCCGCAGCCTTTTCTTTGCAGCAGCGACCAAATCTCACACGTTTCAGCACCGCAAAAAAGTGCCACACTTATACTACTGAATATAAAAGGAGCTGCTCATGGACGAAATCACATTAAAACGCCGGATTGATGCCGCCGCCAAGCGCATCCCGGCGGACTTGATCATAAAGAACGGCAAAGTTATCGACGTCTTTAACCTGGAAATTATCGAAGCCGATATAGCCATCATCGACGGATACATCGCTGGCATCGGTTTTTACGACGAGGCGGACGAGATCGTGGACGCGGCCGGCCGTTATGTGAGTCCGGCTTTTATTGATGCACACGTGCACATTGAGTCGTCGATGGTTACGCCAGTAGAGTTCAGCAAGGTTTTGCTCGCGCACGGCGTGACGACTGTCATCACCGACCCGCATGAGATTGCCAACGTGTCGGGTACGAAGGGCATCTCTTACATGCTGCAGCAATCGGAAAACCTGCCGCTGGACGTGCGGGTCATGCTGCCGTCATGCGTGCCATCTACACCGTTCGAAAATGCGGGCGCGGTGCTTGAAGCCGATCGCCTTCACCCTTTTTACAAACACAACCGTGTACCCGGGCTGGCTGAAGTGATGGACTATCCGGCTGTGCTCCACGGCAAAAAAGAGATGCTCGATAAGCTTTTATCTGCCGCTAATCACAAAGCCATCATCGACGGCCACGGGGCGGGTCTCGATGCAGATGGCATCAACGTGTATGCATCTTCCGGCATCTCAACCGATCACGAATGCACGACGGCCGAGGAAGCGCGCGACCGCATCACCCGCGGGTTGTACGTCCTTATCCGTGAAGGGTCAGTGGCGAAGGATCTGGCTGCATTGCTGCCAGCTGTGACGTCTGCCAACGCCAGCCGATTCATGTTTTGTACCGATGATAAGCACCTTGATGATCTCGTCGCAGAAGGAAGTGTTGACCACAATGTTCGGCTCGCTATCAAGCAAGGCATGGATTCAATCCAAGCGATTCAGCTATGTTCATTGAACGCGGCGAAATGCTATCGTTTGAACGATAAAGGCGCCATCGCACCAGGGTATAAAGCTGACTTTCTGGTGCTGGACGATTTGGAAAATGTCGCGATTGCAAGCGTCTATGCGGAAGGAAAACTGGTCGCTAAAGACGGCAGCTACTGTGGTCCGGAGCTCAATCAACAAGCTCCGCCAAAAGCACTCACCGACTCGATCCATATTGCTCCGCTCTCAGTAGAGCACTTTGTTATCGGGCTGAAAAAAGGCGACCATGCAAACGTGATCGAGGTGATACCAAATAAGCTCGTCACGAAAAAAGTAACGGCTGCGGTTGGAGAGCATTTTCCTTCTGCAACAGACGATCTTCTTAAAATCGCCGTGATCGAACGGCATAATAAGACGGGCAACATCGGGCTCGGCATCGTAAAAGGATTGCGGCTGCAAGACGGCGCAATTGCTTCTACCGTCGCGCACGATTCTCATAACCTCGTCGTCGCCGGAACGAACGACCGTGACATGATGACAGCGTCTGCCGAGATACAGAACATGAAAGGCGGATATGTCATTGTAAAGGACGGTGAAGTGCTCGCCTCTGTTCCGCTTCCCATCTCCGGTTTGATGTCAGACCGCAGCTTCGAGCAGGTGAACGATGAGATTCTACACCTGAAGTCCAAGCTGAACGAGCTCGGATTCGATGGCGATTTCGATCCATTTTTAACATTGTCGTTCCTGACACTTCCCGTCATTCCGGAAATCAAGCTCACCGACATGGGTCTGTTTGATTTCCGCCGTTTTTCCCATATCTCGTTAAAGGCGTAAAAGTTATACTTGCTCAAAGTGTAAAGAAAAGCTAGCGGATACACACCCGCTAGCTTTCTATTTATTTTCACTTAAGTTCATCACCAGATCATTCATGTTACTGGAAAGCTGTTGCAGCTGTGTGGTCACATCGCTCAGCTGGAGCGTAGCGGCCATCTGCTGTTGGGAGTTAACGAGAATTTCCCGGCTCGTCTCATTATGCTCTTTTGACGTTACAGCCATAATCTGAAGTGAATCGGTCAGGTGTTCTGTATTCTCCTCCAGCTGTGCACAAATCGCGGAGATGTCCCTTACCTCCAGTGCCACCTTATTCGATACGTTTAAGATTTCCGCAAAAATCGATTCCGTCTCACCGACCAGCTCTAAGCCCTTCTCTGCAACCGTTACTCCATCTCTCATCGTGCCTCCTGCCACTGTGATCTCACGCTGAATGGATTCGATTAAATGGGAGATGTCGCCAGCGGCTGCATTCGACTGGGCGGCAAGCTTACGGACTTCATCGGCCACAACCGCAAACCCTTTTCCAGACTCTCCCGCTCTAGCTGCTTCTATGGCTGCATTTAGTGCCAAAAGGTTCGTCTGTCCCGCTATTTCTGAAATTACAGACAAGATTTTCCCAATCTGATTGGATTCGTTTTCAAGGTGATAGACCGTTTGGGACACATGTTGGAAATGATGATGGATATGTTCGATCTGCTGCTTCGTTTTGACCATGGAACGGTTTCCTTGCTCGACCAGCCTATTAGCCGATGATGACGATTCCAGAGCCCTGGCCGTCCGCGCCATCACAGATGACACACCACCATTTAAGTGCTGAACATCTTCCTCACTTTGCTTTGACCGTTCCAGCTGCTCATCTGATCCTGCCGCAATCTGATGGATCGAGTGGACCACATCCTTAATGGCACCACTGGATTCCTTCGCATTTTGTGTCAGCATCTGAACATGCTCCACAAGCTTAGAAGACGTATTTTGTATATGGTGGATCGCTGAATGCAGCGCTTCTGCACGATATTCATTCTCTTCTTGCAGCTGATTCGTATACTGTTTTTTCGTATGAATCTGCCACGAGATTCCGCTGGATGTCAGCACGAGATAAACGGCGTGGAGAACGAACATATACCAATTGTAATGATGAGTTCCAAAATAAAGCGCTGTATAAAAAAACATCGCCATCAAGTGAAAGAGCGCAAAAATAACCGTCATGACTAAAATGAGCTTGATGTCATCATAAAAACTCATTAATGCCACAACAAGAAAAATGGAAAAGTGAAACACTACATCTCCTTCACCACTCACAATCATCGCGTTGCTGATGAATGTGAGGATAATCGTGATCAGAACAGGCAAAACGGGATGATGATGGCTGTGATGGTACATCCTCCATGCAACAGCCAGCATGATCAGCGGTATCGCTAAAGCCGTATACAAGATCACAGAGTAGCTTTCCAGCTGTCCGTCTGTCCATGTCATCGGCCAAATCCTCGTAATCATTTGTATCAAAATCGCTAGGATCATTCCGACTGATGACAGCACTAGCATCAATTTATTTTTATTCAGACTCATTCCCATACCTCATTTCAGCTACTCAATTAACGTTACCTTTTATGTATCGCCTTACTTATACAAAAGTTTACAAAAAGTTGTATTTTTTTGTACTACGTAAAAAAAAGACCCTCATAACAGGTCTTTTCACTCGAAATAGTAGGATCCAATAACAAAGCTGATGACAATTATAAGGATGAGGAGACCAAACCCACTCCAGCCCAAACCGCCTGCTGCATCAGTAAGATTTCCCGCTTGCGCCCGGTTCAACGCATCGTTCATATTTCCCGTCGGATTACGTTTGCTCTCTTCTTGACGCAGTCTTTCGCGTTTTTGTTCAGGCGTTTCTTTGTTTTCAACCATTCTTCCATCCCCTTCTTTTTAGATGACCGTCATCTTTTTAAAAGGCCGTTTTTTCAAAAATTTTGTTGCTAATGAGATAGAAAAAGGCATAATCCATTTACGCTTTTTTTAAAATCTGATTTAAATTAGTTAATGTGATTTAACGATAGAATCTATTACTTCAACTGTTTTTGTAACGGTGTCCAGTATACGAGTACGCGTATCATTTTTAGAGAGCAGTATCACCTCTCCAGTTTCATCAAAGCAAAAAGCAATAGGAATAGAAAAACCACAGTTTCTATAAGAACCATCTGCGTGACTCGTGCCTATAACTATTGATTTCTGTTGAATGCTGATTTGTTTCGCTTCACCAGA
Source organism: Fictibacillus iocasae (assembly GCF_042665465.1). NCBI lineage: Bacteria > Bacillati > Bacillota > Bacilli > Caryophanales > Fictibacillaceae > Fictibacillus > Fictibacillus iocasae. The sequence continues at coordinate 26,885 of NZ_JBHTCP010000015.1, forward strand.
CCAGTCTGAATATTGTTCTTCACTAAACATCCCTACTCCAATTGGGTTAAAAATGATATTTATAGAGTTTTCGTTCTTTAGACCTTCCAGCCCTAGAAAAACTTCTCTGCAAAGAAGATATCCGTATTGAATCCCATTATCTTGGGTTGTAGACGGAGTATACAATGTCTTTATTTCAGGTGTTTTTGCTCTATCCAGAATCACTTTACCATTATTGTTGATTATAAGAGCTCTGTCTAAATTTTGATTATCCTTGTAACCCATTACAATTGCTGTTTTAAATTTTTCAGCTAAATAACTCACTTTTTCCAAATCCGTTTTTTGGCAATAACCCTCTGGATATATGATTAGATCTACTGAGGAATTAGTTTTTAATTCAAAACTTAGTTGTTCCAAATTTTCTTCTTTCTTAGGTTGACCGATAAGAATTTTCATTTAAAGCTCACACCTTTCTAACACACAAATCAATTTTTAATTCGCCGCTTTCTATTTATCCTGACATAAATTGTAAATTGACTATTTGAAGCAAATTACGTTATAGAACTCTCTAATTTAATAGCCGTAAGTTTTTATTGGGTTTTCTTTGTGGCAACACGATGACCTCCTATACATTTCGAACCTATAAAAGTATAATTACACAATTGACCATTCAATTCCTCTACCAAAAGAAAAGCAGCCCAGCTCAAGAAACGAGCTAGACTGCTTTTTACATCATTATTCTTTTCTCTCGCCAATAAACGGCCACCAATTCGCTTGGCCGAACGTCTTCACCATGACCGGCATGAACAGCGGCAATATGATGAAGGCGTAAAGCAGCAGTCCGCTTAGGATAATCGTTGCGATTTGAAGCAGTGACAGCACGCCTGACGGGTACATCGCGGCGAACGTTCCGCCGAGGATGACGACCGCCGAGATGATCACCGTACCCATGTTCCGCATTGCCTCAAGCATCGCCTGCTGTACACTCAGTTCTTTGTACTCGTTAAACCGGTCCATCAGGAAGATGCTGTAATCGACTCCGAGCGCCACGAGAATGACGAAGGCGAAGAACGGCACCGCCCAGTTGATGCCCGAATAGCCCATGATGTTCACGAAAATCGTTTCAGTGATTGCCATCGCTGTGTAATACGTCAGGATGAGCGATGCGATAATGTAAAGTGGCATGATGAACGAACGCAGCATAATCATTAAAATAATTCCGATACCGAGCAGCATGAGCACGACCGTCCGCGCATAATCGGATGCCGAAATTTCGTTCAGATCAGAGTAGATGCTCGTTACTCCGCTGATCGCGTAGTCGGCGTTCTCCAGATTCGTGCCCTTTGTTGCGCGCTCGACTGCTGCTTCAATATCATCGACCTTCGCCAGCGCGTCCTGTGAATAAGGATTCTCGCTCAGCACCACGTCCATCGTCATGTACTTGCGGTCCTTGGACATATAATTGTCGAACACTTGCTGAAACTCATCATTCGCAAGCGCGTCTTCCGGAATGAACCAGCCTGTCATCTCTTTGTCGCTCGTTTTAGAGAGTGTGGCTAAATAATCGTTCGCCGAGTCCAGACCATCCGACACTTGGTCGATGCCGTCCACACTTTGATCAAGTCCGTCCGTTAACTGAACGAGCTGGCCGTCCAGCTGGCCGAAACCGCTTTTCAGCTGTTCCTGACCGCCCGCGATCTTGCTCAACCCGTTCGAGAACTCCGGCATTTTTGCCGTCACCTGACCTTGGCCGTCCGCGAGTTGATCAAGTCCATTTTCCAGCTCAGAAAGTCCAGATTCAATCTGGCCGAGGCCATCTGCGAGCGCCTGCTGCCCTTGTGAAACTTGTGACAAGCTGCTGTTCATCTGCTGCAGGCCTTTTTGCGATTCTGCCAGTCCGCCGTTTAACTTCCCAACCACGCCTGCTAGTTCACTCGTTCCTGTTCTCACTTGGCTTACAGTGTTTTTAATTTTTTCGTAATCGCCGTTATCATTAATTCCTGGATAAGCTTCCTCCAGATTAGTGAAGTTGCCAGAAAGACCAGCCAGCGCCTGTGATGACCCCTGGAGATTCGCTTGAATTCCGCTGTACCCTTTTTGCAAATCACCAAGCCCTTGTTCTACCTGCTTGTATTTTTCTAAAAGAGTCGCGGTTCCTTTTGACAGCTCCTGTGTTTTCGTGCGGATCTGCTGGATGCCAGTGGTCAAATCGTCCGCTCCAGCCGAACCGTCACGTATGCCCTTCTCAATTTTGCTAAGAGCATCCGTCACATCGTTCACACCGGATTTGAGCGCGTTTGTCCCGTTGATGAGCTCTCCGATGCCATCGGTCGTCTGCTTCATTTTCGGCTGTGATTCGCTTAGCTGTGTGCTCGCCTCTGCCAATCCTCCGCTGATTTTCTTTAACCCGTCATTCCCTTTGCCGAGCCCCTCGCCGAGCGTATCCACTTGGTTCGACACATACAGGTCGCTCAATTCCTCGCCGACCGGGCGAGTGGCGCTTCGTACTTTATCGACGCCGTCCACCTTTTCCACTTCACGGCTGATTTTTTCAATCGTCGTCAGGTAGGCTGATTCGTTCATCGGCTCGTCGTTCTTCACCACGATTTTTGCCGGAAGCGATTCGCCCGGACCAAAGCTTTCTGAAATCACATTAAACGCTTTGACGGAATTGTATTTTTCCCCGATCTCGTCGAGTGAGTTGAACGAGAGGTCGCCGTCATACGTCGCTAAAAACGGAACCGTAATCGCCGCCACGACAGCGAGCGATGCGAGCGGACGCTTCAATGAAAACGTGCCCGCAGCCGCCCATAACCGGCTTTGCTTATGCTCCATCGAACCCTTCGCCGGCCAGAAAATCTTCTTGCCGAGCACGATCATGAAAAAAGGAACGAGTGTGAGCAGGGCGATTAACAGGACAGCCACACCAATCGCCACCGCTGCGGCCGACTGATACAGCTTGAACTGTGAAAAGCCGATCGCCGCAAACCCGATCATCACCGCCAGACCGCTGTAAATCACCGTTCGGCCCGCCGTTTTATATGTCGCTTTAATCGCATCCGACAACGTTTCATGATGCGCCATCTCTTCTTTAAAACGGCTCAATAGCAGGATGCAATAATCCGTCCCGATGCCGAACAGGACGGCAACGAGGAAGATCTGCGTGAACGTCGACAGCGGGAAATTATACTGATCGACTAAAAAAGCCACGATCGATTGCGCCGTAATATAGCTCAATCCCACTGTCACGAGCGGGATAAGTGGCGCGACAAACGAACGGAACACGATGAAAAGCACAGCCAGAATGAAAACGAGCGTGATATATTCTGTCTTTTTCAGCCCTTCCTGCGAGCTCATGACCACATCTTCATCAATCATCCAGCTGCTCGTGTAATAATGGTCCACCTTTACATCGTCGATCGCACCGTACAGCGCATCCGAAATTTCGGACGCTGAGCGGTCGTTCGCCGTCACCGAAACGAGGGCGAGCACCGTCTTGCCGTCTTTTGAGACTAGCTGTTCCTTCAGATCTTTCTCGGTGAAATGCGTGACAACCGACGTGATGCCAAGCTTTTCTTTTTCGCTTTGCAGCTTATCGATGCCGCTCTGTATCGCTTCCATATCGGTGGAATTGAGCTTATCTTTTTCGTGAAAAACAAGCGCCACCTGCGAGCCGTCATCGCTTTTGTCCTGCTCACTCATCTCATCAAGCAGCTGACTCGCATAGCTGGACGAATAGCCGTCTGGCACGTTGATCTGCCCTTTTTCACGGACAAGATCGACCATATTCGGCGCCGTCGTCACAAGAACTGCGACCACCGCCACCCAAGCGGCAAACACAAACCATCTTGCTTTTAAAATGGCATTCATGTTGTTTTCTCCCCTTCTGTTCCTTGAAGCATGCCGCTCAGCTTTTCATACAGCGAAAGAAACGTTTCAATCTCGTCCTCGCTAAACTGCTGCAAATAAGAAGAGACGATTATGAACACCTTTTCTTCTGCCCATTGAAACACTCGCTGCCCTTCCGCTGTCAGCGTTAAATAAACGATACGTCGGTCTTTCCGGTCACGAACGCGCTTAATGTAATTTTTCTCCGTCATGCGCGTGATGATTGCCGTGATCGCACTCTTGTTCACGCAAAACGCATCCGCAAGCTCTGTCGTCGTGCACGGACTAAAATTCTGAAGATACCTCATCATGTTCAACTGATCCATCGTCAGTTCATCTTGAATCTGTTCCCTAATCAGCGAACTGAACCGCTTGTTCACCGTAAACGACGCCTTATCAAACCGCTGCATCACCTGCTGCATACGCACAATATCCATATCTATTCAACTCTCCATCTTGTTAGAAGTAATAGTTCTTAACGAAAACAGTTCACGATGATAACTATAATGCGTTCGGGTTGATTGGTCAAGAGGGAATGAGCCGGGGATAGGGGTCCGGTACGCTAAAGTCATCCTTTCTTTAGCTTGCGCGCCAATTTGAAAAAATGCGTGCCACACTTAGGGTTTCCGCGCGACAACTCGACAACTAGATTTTGCGCGCCATAAAGCAAGGGATTCGCGCCGTTAACCTTATTCGCGCCACTTCCTTAATCTTGCGCGCGACTTCTCCTGACATATCATAACTTGCGCGTCGATTTACAAAGCTTTCGCGCCAAGTCCACAACAGCAACAACATCAACTGGAACTTCAACCCCGAAACACCTAATCAACCTTTTAACAACCAACCCACAAAATGAGCAATCACAAAAGAAGGAGGGGTCCGGTACCATTAGTACCGGACCCCTCCTTCTTTAAGCCTTAATCAACCCCTGATTAAACGCATAGATCACAGCCTGCGTGCGGTCCTGTACATCGAGCTTGCTCAGTACGTTGCTCACGTGCACCTTCACTGTCTTCAACGCGATATACAGCTCATCGGCAATTTCCTGGTTCGACTTGCCTTGTCCCATGAGCAGCAAGATTTCCATCTCGCGGGCGGTCAGTTCCTCGTGCGGAAGCCGGACCACTTTTTGCCGCATGCGGCTCATCATCTTGCCAGTCACCTCTGGCTCGAGCACCGATTTTCCACCATATGTGTCGCGGACAGCGGCCGCTATATCGCCCGCTTTTGACGTTTTCAGCATATAACTTACCGCCCCCGCTTCAAGCGCCGGGTACACTTTTTCATCATCAAGGAAACTCGTCACCACGATAATCCGCGCTTCCGTCCAAGCAGAAGTAATCTCGCGCGTTGCCTCGATTCCGTCCATCACATCCATGACAAGGTCCATCAAGATGACATCAGGGCGCAGCTCGAGCGCCATGTCCACCGCAATCCGCCCGTTCTCCGCCTCACCGACCACTTCAATATCCGGCTGTGCGGACAGGTAAGCCGATACCCCGATCCGCACCATCTCATGATCATCTACTAACAGCACTTTAATCATCATTTTCATCTCCTGCCGCAATAATCGGTACCTTCACTTCCAATCGGGTACCCTGGCCGGGAACGCTCACCAATTTTAAGGTTCCGCCAATCTCGGCTGCGCGTTCCTGCATGTTCTGCAAACCATACGAGCCGGTTTTCTGTTCATCCATCATAAAGCCGACCCCGTCATCCTCCACTCGCAAAATAATCAGATCATCTCGCTGAATTAGCAGGATCTGTGCTTTTTTCGCTTCAGCATGCCGCAGGATGTTCGACACCGACTCCTGCAAAATGCGGAACAGGTGATCCTCGACCCCTTTATCGAGCTGTATGGTCTCGATCTTCCACTTCAGCTCGATCGGCACCTTTTGCAGCAGTTCACCGAGCAGCTCTTCCATGCCTTTTTGCAGCGACTTGCCGTTTAATGCGGCTGGCCTTAGATGCAGCAGCAGCGCCCGCATCTCGAGCTGTGTCTGATGGATCGTCTCTTCCACCATTTTCAGCTGCTTCGTTTCGCGGTCATCAGACTCTGGCCGCGTTTCGTTTACGGCCGACAGAATCATGCTCGCAGCGAACAGCTGCTGAGACACCGAATCATGCAGCTCGCGCGCGAGCCGGTGGCGTTCCTGCGAGATGATGTCTTGAATCCGCTTCTCCTGATCGACAGCCTTTTCGGTCGCCATTTTCTGCGACTGCCGGATCGTTTCGCCAAGCTGCTGCTGAATGGCGGCTACCCGTTTCATGACCGCGCGCAGCTCCAGTCCGCCCGCTTCTTTTACATTCACCTGGCGCCCGTCCTCGATCAGCTTCAACGTTCGCTCGACGATCTTCAGCTGTCGTCTTGACGAGATCCCTGTGAACATTCCAAGAAAGGCACCAACCATGATAGCAGCAAAAGGCACAAATAAGCCAAACGGCACGTCAAACACATATGTTGTCCATAGGTCGTTTTCATTCTCTAACGGAAAATACCAGTACAAACTTGCCGAAACGAGCACAAGCACCAAAAAAGCGACAACAACACCAGAAATCATATTCTTCAGCACCGTACTCATACGCGCTTCACCTCCAGTGTGCCCGCTCCGATGCTAGTTAAGATCCGCACCTTCCGCTCTGCCTGCTCGTATTCCTTTGTCCGGTAATACAGGGTCTGATTGAAGATGTTAGGTTCTGACTTTTCAAAAATGACGGTAGAACCTACGAGCACCGAATGCTGCACACTCACATCGATTTCATAAGGAAGCATGATTTTCACATTACCGATCAGGTTGCGGATAAAGATAATAGCCTCGCCGTCCGGCAGTATCGTCTGACTTAAGTCAACGACCGTATCGCCGACTCCGCACTGCACGTTAATGTCGTTCCACTCGTACACATCATCCGGCGTCGACTGCTTGCCGAACCACACGTTCTGCAGCAGAGATTTTCGCTCGTACAGCTCTTCCTCTGCCCCTTCAACCGGCCCAAGCAAGACGGGTTCAATCACAGCAGGATGTTGTTTCGATTGGTAAAACTGAACAATTATAAAAAGTAAAGCGACGATCAGCAGAAACTTGAACGCCATTAGATTAAAAATGGTCACGCCTAAAATGATCACGCCCGCCCAGAATGTAATTTTCCCGAACGTTCGATGCCACTTTTTTCTTCCAAGAAAGATCAGAGCAGCAGACAGTGCGCACACGAACACGATTCCTTCGCCGTTAAAGGATGCTTCAAGCAATAACAGCACCACTCCAATTAATAGAATCCAGCTGATCACGTCGCTTTTCTTTTTCTGCCTCATGTGCCGTCACGCTCTCTTTCTGTAGAAGGTCGGGGTCCGGTACACCCCCTCAACAAACCGCGCTGTTACCCTCATTTACTTTGAATGGTACCGGACCCCGACCTTGAATTCCACTATAGCAAGATATAGCTTTTTGCAAAGGTGATTAATCGGCGTATCTAAAAGTTAATGTCTATAGTATAAGGGCAACTAAGGCTGACTTAAAGGCTTGGCGTCAGCCAAGTTTTCTTTAAACATGAAAAGGCGCACAGCAAAGGCGCCTTTCCTTACAACACTAACCTATCCTTTAGTTCGCCGCGTTTGGCACTTCTTCCTTCACCATCTCTTTTTCCAGACGGGCGAAGCGGGCTTCCATCGAACTGCGCTCATAATTGGCAGTTACCTTTTGCTCGAGGCGCTCGATGAACTGCTCGATCTCATCGAACCGGAAAGATGGGGAGCCTCCCACTCCATCTGGCTTTAGCACTTTATCGATGCTTCGGTTGGCGCGCACCACGTTCTCGCGGCCCATGAGCTCCATGCGCTTGATGTACATATCCTTCAGCTTGTGCTTCATCTGCTCGTATTTTTGCTCGAGCTGCTCGAGATCACGCTCTGCCCTCTCACTCGTCTCACGCAGCTGCGCCGCGCGCAGTTCGTACTGCTCTTTTTCAAGCAATGCAAATTCATATAGATCGTGCTCGCCCGCTCGCTGAGCAAGATCTGCCTGGCCCGCTCGCTTAGCCGCCATTTCCTCTGCTTCCTTCCGTTCACGGGCAAATTGACCGTTCAGTGTGCGCTGGCGGTCGACCAGCTTGCTGATTTTGTGCACCTCTTGCTCAGATTGGCGTAAATAGTGGTTCAGCAGCATGATCGGATTTTTCTCTTCCTTCTGATCCATCAAATCGTGAATATCAGCCATAATCGTGTTCTTCAATCGTTCAAATGCGTTCATTTCACATCGCTCCTTTTAATTTTTCTTTAGTTCCGCCCATTGGCGTTCAAAGTTTGTAAACGGGTCATCTCCTGCAGCTGCAAGCTCAGCAGCCGGCTCACTGTTCCATTTTTTGTACACCACATACATCACGTACAGTGCGACGACACCTAGGATCGCCGGCAGGTTAGAGATCGACGCACATAACGCGATCACACCGATTACACCCCATAGCACTTTCTTTCCTGTCGTTTCTGCACCCGTAAATTTCTTGAACGCGTAATACAAGATCGCCAGGCCAATCGCGAGACCCGCCATGGGCCCTAGATTTGCCAGCAGCACAACGGCTGCGATTCCTCCAATAATAAGCAAGCCAAATTTTTTCATGTGTGGCTTCCTCCTTTCATACATTTAGCTTACCTAACTGGGAAATTTCTCATAATGGACCACAGCTATAATTTCAGATAAGACTTGAGGCTTATGCCAATATAGGAGAAAATAAGAAATGGGAATTTTTTCTTGAACAGACTAGACAAAGAGGGGATCTGAACATGCAACTGAATGTAGAGAAGAAAAAGAAGCACCAAACCACCTACAAGCCCATCGTCATTCCAATGCTTGCAGCGATTGTGCTTCTCTCGCTCGTTTTTCTGAATTACTTGCAAAAAGAGTTGAAGCTGCCGACTGACGACTGGAGCCGTTCGATTGAGCTCCCGAACAATTCAGGCAACGACACGCCATTTCTTCAGCATAAAGACGGCCATACATTCGTCTACACTGCCGGCCAAACAGGTATTCAGAAGCTGGAGCTGGATGAAGACCTTCATGTGGTGAACACGACAAAATCAAAAGCGGTACTCGATGAAAACGCCCGAGTTTGGTCCGACGGCAAGCAATTTGTCTCCACGTCGGCTCAAAAGCTCGTCCTATTAAAAGAAGGCAAAGAAAAAGTGCTGGCAGAAAACGTTTCATTCATGGCTCCTGCCAAAAATATGGTGTACTATTCAAGCGAAAACCGAGTGTTCGCCTATTTGCCTGAAAAAGAAAAGACGGTGGAGGTAAACACATACAACGCTCCTATCTCCAGCCTATCCGGCAGCCTTCACCATGATTCTGTGATGGCGACCGTCACGGCAGATGATAATCACACCGTCCATTATGCGACCAAAACAGAAGACAGCTTCCGCTTGTCCCCTGTCTTCTCGATTCAAAAAATTTCGACAGAATCGCTAATCGGCGTTAAATTTGCTGAATCAGACAAAGACCTGCACGTGATCTACACGAAATACTCTGTTGCCGGTGGAGCGCGGACGTATATCTCTTTTTACGGATCAGCGCCGGTTGAAAAGCTGGAAAATATGCCGTTTAATCGACTCAGCTTTACCAATAATCAAGATTTGGTATTAGATAAGCCCACTCAAATGGACATTTTTATGAAAGGCGAAACACCTAACCTTCTTTTCGCTTCGAGAGGCATGCTCACTTCTAAGAAGGATTCGGTTAACATTTATACCGCGCAGCCGGAAAATAGCGAGTGGAAAGCAGAACGCATCAGTTCAAGAGATACCTACAACCGCTCGCCTGCTACGCTTGATGGCAAGAACATCTTCTGGCTTGGCAGCATGAGTGCCAAAGGAAACCAGCTGTTTGCGGCTAGCAGCAGCCCGCTCGTTAAGGAAGAGAGCAAGCAAATAACCCGGACAGACTTGATAAACGCGGCTAGCAATACGATACCCGCTTTTATCATCTCGTTCTTTGCCATCTTGGTTGCCATGGTCTGGGTCCTGCCGACAGTATTGTTGTTATTGGTTGTCTATTTATTTAAAAAGCAGTCGTTTGAAGATGAAAAGCCATGGATTTTCTGGTCGTTCGCTCTTCTATTCGCTGCCGCTCAAACGATCGGCATCCAACGATTGTTTAACGATTTCTTTTACGATGCGGCGCCTAGCTATTTGACATTCACTTGCAGCTCTTACGTGATTCCCGTCGTAATCGCCGGACTAGCCTTGCTCGCACTGCGCGCAGCAGCCGGCAAAGACTGGACGCTTCTGCACAAATCATCCTTTTTCACAGGAATGAACCTGCTGATTGTCATGCTGCTGGTCGGCGTTTACGTGTACTAAACGATTGCTAAGGAAGCTGCCTGCTGTATCCATATAAACTGAACTCTTTTGAGAACAGCTCCTGCACGAGCTCTTTCGTAACAGTGTCATAAAAGCTGTGCAGCGAAGGAAGCTGGTTCGACACGAAATGATAGCGTGTGATCACTTGATCGGCAAATTCGCCGGTAACATTCATCATCTCTTGATTGTGATGAGGTGATTTGGCCAGTTCGGCGAACGGAGAGTGCTTCAGTTGATATTGGGTCTCCCAGGCAGCAATTTGATTTTTCAGCTGCTCTAGCTTTACGAAACGAGTCATAAACAGCTCCTCGCCCTCTACATACTGACCGGCAATGTGCCCGTCCACATGCGGAACCTGTGCGCCTGACTGCTTCACATAATATAAAAATTGCTTAAACGTCAGCCCGTCATGATACGGATACATGTTTTTTGCTTTCTTCCACTCTATTTTTAATGGACCTGATGAAGGATAAACAAGGTTCATGCGGGATAAATGCAAATACGAGCTGACTGCTCGTGCATACGGATTGCGAACAAGCTTGAAGACGGGCTTGCTTTTTTTCATAACGGCCGTCTCAATATTCTCAACATAGCCTGGCTGCCTGTAAAAATGGTTCACACGATACAAGTGGATGTTATTTTCTACTTTTTTTGATGATTCAAGCAGGTTCAGCTGATAAAAAAACCACTTGATCAAGGTTGTGCATCCGCCTTTTTGGCTGAAGAAAAGGATAAACGGAAATGCCGGATCATAAAGCGGCGTCCGCCATTTCAAATGGTTCGTAAGAGCACTGTTTTTGTCCATGTTTTCACCCGTTTTGTTCAATATACTGTTAAGTGTATGAAGCTTTTTGGCTGCATGATTGGACTTTTTCGCCCATGGTCAAAGCAGATTGCGTGATTGTGCTGCGCAACACCTGTACAATAAAAGAAAAAGTTTCTTTAAAGGAGAATACGTCATGACAACGGTATACGATTTTACTGCGACAAACATTAAAGGCGAAGAAGTGCCGCTCGACCAATACAGAGGCAAGGTGCTTCTGATCGTGAACACAGCGAGCAAGTGCGGGTTCACGCCGCAATACGAAGGTCTTCAGCAGCTGTATAAAGAGCTGAAGGAAGAGGGTCTGGAGATTCTTGGATTCCCTTGTAACCAATTCGGTGCACAAGAGCCTGGGTCTGAGAACGATATTCAGGAGTTCTGCCAGCTGAACTACGGCGTCAGCTTCCCGATGTTTGGCAAGGTGGACGTAAAAGGGGACAATGCCTCCCCTCTTTTCCACTACTTAAGCAAAGAAGCACCTGGCATACTCGGCTCTAAATCGATCAAGTGGAATTTCACAAAATTCCTGATCGACCGCAACGGCCGTGTTGTCAGCCGTTTCGCGCCAACCGACAAGCCAGAAGCACTAAAGAACTCAATTCAAGAGCTGCTGTCTGAAAAAACAGTCAGTTAATGAGGCTGTTAAACAGCTGTACGACTGTCCTCGGGCGAGAAATGGTTATTTTCGGGCGAGAATATAGATTTTGCGGGCAAGATTTAAGATTTACCGACGAAAAATTGAAATTTACGGCCATCGCCAAATGACAGACCAAATGAAAACGCCCGAGCCAGCTGCAGCACAGCCGGTCTCGGGCGTTTTTCATCTACTCTACACTCCATAGCTCTTAAACTTCTCAGCTAGCACCTTCATCTCATCATCCCCGAGCAGCACCGGTTCACCACACGACTTGGCGCGGTAATAGATCTCCGCGCAGAACTCGATCTCTTCAGCGACGTTAAAGGCCTGCTGGATGGACGCGCCGCCTGCGAGCATGCCGTGGTTGGCAAGCAGCACCGCGCGTCGGCCCCGCATCCCTTCAAACGCCAGTTCAGCGAGCTCTACCGTGCCGAACGTCGCGTACGGCGCGCAGCGGACGGTGCCGCCGGCAAACGCCACCAAATAGGAGATCGGCGGAATGTCCCAGTTTAATGTGGCAATCGTGCAGGCGAAGGGCGAGTGGGTGTGCACAAGCGCGTTCACATCGTCTCGATCACGGTAGAAAATCATATGCATGTCAAGCTCGCTCGATGGCTTCCGCTTTCCTTCGACCACCGTTCCATCCAGGTCAAGGACGACCACATCCTTAGGCTGCGTTTCCATATAATCCAACCCGCTCGGACTGATGGCAACAAGCCCCTGCTCCCGGTTAAAGATGCTGATATTGCCGCCGGTTCCTTTCGTCAAGCCGCTTTGAAGCATCTTTTTCCCATACAACACGACCTGTTCCCGTTCTTGCTGTAATAACATGCTGCACCTCTTTTATATGGTTTGGCCTTTCAATAGCTCGGCTAAATTCTGTTCAAACGGCGCGTGCACGATCCCTTTTTCCGTAACGATCGCCGTAATGTTCTCGTGCGGCGTCACATCGAACGCCGGGTTGTACGCTTTCACGCCAGGAGGTGCCGTCTGCACGCCGTACAGGCTCGTCACCTCTGACGAATCGCGCTCTTCGATCGGAATGCCGGCTCCGTCCGGCGTATTCCTATCGATCGTCGGTGTCGGTGCCGCCACATAGAACGGAATGCCGTAATGCTTCGCCAAAATGGACACGCCGAGCGTACCAATCTTGTTCGCCGTATCGCCGTTCGCCGCCACACGGTCACAGCCGACGATCACCGCGTCGATCTTGCCCTGAGACATGACGACTGCGGCCATGTTATCGGTAATGACCGTCACATCGATACCTGCTGAATGAAGCTCGAGCGCCGTAAGCGTAGATCCTTGCAGACGGGGACGTGTCTCGTCACTGTACACTTTAAAATTCCAGCCGCGCTCTTTCGCCAAATACATCGGCGCCGTCGCGGTGCCGTACTTAGCTGTCGCAAGTGCACCCGCATTGCAATGTGTCAGCAAGCCCATGCCGTCTTTTAAAAGGGTGAGCAGATTCTCGCCGATCGCACGGTTGATCTGTTCATCCTCCGCATGAATCGCCTCTGCTTCCCGCTTTAACAAATCCTTTACCTCTACAACGGTTAAACCGCTGTTCTGCTCTGCGACCCGTTCCATCCGCTCAAGCGCCCAAAACAGGTTAACAGCTGTTGGACGAGATGTCGCTAAATAAGCGGAGGTCTTTTTCACAGCTTCCAAAAATCCTGCGCGATCTGTGCCGCCGTGATTCTTCACGCCTAAATACAGACCGTACGCCGCAGACACACCGATCGCCGGGGCGCCGCGCACTTTCATGACCCGTATCGCGTCCCACACACTCTCGGCCGTTGTGTACGCTTCGTATTTCACCTCATTGGGTAAAACCGTCTGATCGAGCAAAATCAGTTTCTCATCTTCCCATATAATCGATATGAGATGTTTGTTCATCGTTTTCTCTCCCCGTCTTCCAGTTCACATCATGCTGTGCTTGTTTCAGCGCACCGATATAATCAGCGCCTGCCTCAAATTCGTTCCGGTTCTTGATCAACCGTTTTGCCGCGGTCAGCAGCACACGCTCCGCTGCTATTCTATCATGTTCATCCGCAATCGAGCTGATATCCTTCACTCCAGCAAGCCCCACGATCCGGCGGATAAGCTCTAGACCGGCAACGGCCGCACTGTCCGCCATCACGTTCTGCAAATAATACGCGCGAAATCCTGGCTCCTTCGCCATGACATCTTGAACAGACGCATCCCATAGCGCAGTGAATTTCGTGCGAAACAAATCCACCACATCGACGATCGTCTGCTCAAGCCACTGCACATATTCCGTTCGCGCATTAACCGCGGTCGCATGACTCCATGCGAACATCAGGTTGGCGATCACGTTGCCGATGTCATAGCCCATCGGTCCGTAGAAGGCAAACTCCGGGTCAATCACTTTTGTCTCTTTTTCGGTTACAAAAATGGAGCCTGTATGCAAGTCCCCGTGCAGAAGAGCCTGCGCATTCGTCATGAACTGAAACTTCAGCTTAGCCGCTTCCAGCCGCAGCTCATCGTCTCCGTAAATCTCTTTTTCCACAAAATGCTCGTTTGGCGCAAACACGTCGTTGCGGCTGTTATGATTTTTAAACGGCTCGCTGTACACGAGGTCCTCAGTAATCTCGCACAGCTCCGGATTCGAAAACGCTGCGGCCGCCGCCTTCTTGTCTTTATGATTCATCACCACATCGCTCGAGAGCAGCAGCGTGTTCGCCATGAATGTCGTGATGTGATCGGCGAACAACGGGAAAATGCGCTGTTCATCCGTTAATGCGGTACGTAAAATGGTATACGACGACAAATCCTCCATCACACAGCAGCTCATCACATCATCATATTGAAGCACCTTTGGCACCAGTCCTGGCGCGAGCTTATCCTGCAGCAGGAGCACCTCGGACTCGATGCGGTTCCGGTCGGTCGACAGCTTGAACTCGTCGGATATGCGCGCCGTCACGCCCGCCTGCTTCACAATAACCGATATCCCTGAATTGACGTCTCGCACCCGAAACACATAATTCAAGTTGCCGTCACCGATCTCCTCGCACTGCAGTTCACAGTTCGGGGTAAACACGTCCAGCTTGCACCTGACATATTCCTTTACATCCTCTATATCCATCAAAAAGTAGTGCGAAAATGTTTTCTCCACTATGCAGCCCCCTTAGGTAAGCGCTTACAACACCACTTTCATTTTACCCTCCTGTATCCTAAACTGCAAAAAGAAAAAGGATAGGAATACGATTTCTGGTTTAGTATGCTGTTATTACGTAGAGCGAATGTAAGGAGGGCGACTTTATGGCATACGAAGAACAACCAACAAGCCAGGTCATGGTGACAAAGCTGCAACAAGTATTAGATAGCAAGATGACAAGAGAAGCGTTTCATTTGTGGGCATATAAATGGGTCGAAAACTTTGATAGCCGAGATCATCTAACGAGTGAAGAAGACAAATTACATCAATACTTTATTGTACTATTAGCCATCGATTTAGAAGTAGATAAAGATATTTACTTTCATTCAAGAGACGAACAACACGAATGGATGAAAAAAATACAAGCCGGTGAGAGACTTTCATCGTGAGTTCACATAATTAACCTGGCTTTTATTCTAATCTTATAAACTACACAGATAAAATGTACTCTTAATGAGCAAGCAAACGACCAGTCTTTGCGTGCACTGGTCGTTTAAGATGTAGGTTTTTTTTATGACTGCTTTCGCTCTCTCCGCAGCCTGTATTGAAAATATAGGAACACTGGCAAAGGAATGGCGATCCATCCGAGCGACTGAATCAGGTTGTTTACACCTCTGTTCTTTTCCTGCTCGTTAAACGAGTTCACGCCTGCATCGTAACGCTCTTGAAGGGCAAAGTCTGACGGGATATCCATCTTTGTTTCTTTTGCTAACGTGATTTCGCTGTTTTTAAACTCCACGTAATTCATGTAATACATTTGCGGTGATGATAAATCCGCGATATTTTTGAAAATCTCAACAGATCCTTTCATGAGCATCATCAACGTCACGAACAGGACAAGATACATATACAGCTGACGAAACATGTCTTCACTTCTTTCCCGTTTGAATTGTGCAATGCATACAGCGAGAACCGTGCCTGCAACCAGCACGCCAGCCCCCGGCACGAGCCAGTCCAAATCCATCAGGTATCACCCTCCGCCATTTTCTATATATCTATTTTCCAGCAGACACGTTTATTTCCTTTTTATTTTCGTAGAATAACAGTTACACGTGAAACAACACGGCGAGTAAAAGGAAAAGGAAGATAAAAAATGTTCGGCTGCTATTACGTAAGCACGGTAAAGCAGCTTGATGAGCGGTCATCCTCCACGCACGGGTTTCGCCAAGCTTCTCCTATCACACATTAAAAAAGCCCCACAAGGTGCAGGGTTGCACCAGGTGAGGCTTTTATTCATTCTTTACTTCCCAAACGAAGATAAAAACTTGACGCGGTCGCCCATTGGCGGGACGTTGTTGTCGACAAGCGCAATTTCAAGCAGTGCCGGACCGTCGCCGGTTAGCGAACCAAGCATGCTCATCGTCAAATCGTCCAACGACTCGACACGCGCACTCCTGATGCCCATCGCTTCTGCCATTGCTGCAATACGGACTGGCTCTTGCTCAAAGCGAGCGTGTGAGCGTTTGTATTGCAGGGTGTGGCCATGATACACCATTCCAAGGCGGGCGTTGTTCATCACCACAAACAAAATGGGCAGGTTGTATTCTTTCGCGGTGAGCAGCTCCATTCCGTGCATGAAGAAGCAGCCGTCACCCGTAATCGCCGCGACCGGGCGCCCAGGCTCTGCCAACATCGAACCGATCGCTGTGCTGATGCCGCTTCCCATCGCGCCAAAATGGACATTAATATCAAATGTGTTATTCTCTTTTACCTTCATATGATGAATCACATACGACATGAATTCCCCGATATCGACCGTGTATCGAGTGGAGGATGGCAAATAATCCTGCAGCTTCAGCAGGACGTTCTTCGTGTTGTAGTCCTCACCACTACCGCTGTCCGCACGTATTTGAACCGCTGCTTCATCCTTTTCAAATCCATAGGACTCGAGCTTCTCAATCAGTGCAGACAGAAATGCAGACACATCACTTTTTACCTCCAGATCCACCTCATACTTGCGGCCAAACACGGTTTCATCGATATCAACCTGAATCACATAGCGATCTTTTGTTAGGTTATCGTTCCAGTTGTTTGTAGCTGTCTCGCCAAGGCTCGATCCAAGAACGAGCAGTGTTTCCCCCCCGGTTCCGTTCACGAGCTCTGACGCCTTTTCATGTCCGGCAAAGCCAAACACACCAGCGCTATAGGGGTGACCAGACGGAATCATGCCTTTCGCCTGCGGTGTCGTGAGCACAGGCCAGCCTAAGAGCTCAGCTAGCTTTAGCACAAGGCGCTCAGCCCCTCGAATGCCTTGTCCGGCAAAAATATAGCCGCTCTTAGAACGAAAGAGGTGCTCTGCTGCGCGTGCGACCAACGCTTCACTCGGCTCAGCTGGCGAGTGCACCGGAAACGGCGGAAGCTCAGGCACCACGGACAGCACATCTAACTGCACATTGATCGGCATCGCCACATGAACCGGTCCTGGCACGCCTTCAAGCGCGATTTCCACTGCTTTCGCTACTTCTTCCAATAGAGAGTCCGAGCTTTTGACCGAGACACTGTATTTCGTAACAGGTGCGAAAACCGGCGAGACATCCAGCTCCTGCGAGGCGTTCAGTCCTTCCGTCTTCACCGGAACAGCACCTGTCAGAAACAGCACAGGCAGATGCTCTCTCATCGCGTTCGCCGCACCCGTTACAAGGTTCGTGGCGCCAGGACCGCTGCAGGCAATGCAGACACCAAGCGACTTGGAATATTTGGCATAAGCAGCAGCCATATAAGAGGCGGCTCCCTCATGCTTTGTCACGACCGGCTTGATCTCCGGCATTTCATACAATTCATCAAAAAAGGCATTTACCGAGCCGGCAGGAATACCAAACACATACTCCACTCCGCCGCTTTTCAAATAATCCAATACTGGCCGAACAGCTTTCATAAAAAATCGCTCCCCTATTAGCATTTTTTTACTATCTGTACTGCGATTATTGCTCTGAAAAATAGTGACTCTTCAAATCCTCAGCTGCAAGCGGACGGCTGAAATGATAGCCTTGCATGTAATAGCATTCCTTAGAAAGCAGGAAATTCAGCTGCTCTTCTGTCTCGACGCCTTCCGCGATTACGTCGAGCTTTAAATTTTGCGCAAGTGTAATAATCGTATCCGTAATGGCCGCGTTATTCGGATCAACAGTCACATCTCTCACAAATGTCTGGTCAATCTTCAAGGTGTCGATCGGAAAGTTCTTTAAATACCCGAGAGACGAATACCCTGTACCGAAATCGTCGATCGCAATTTTCACACCTAATTTTTTCAGCTGTCCCATCATTTTCAGTGTGAGATCGGTATTTTGTATGATGGCATTTTCTGTCAGCTCTAGCTCGAGCAGCTCAGCTGGAACACCAGATTCGGCCAGCGCAGAATGCACGATACAAATCAAATTCTTTTGCTTAAATTGCTGCGCGGCAATATTGATAGACATCTTCAGGCTGCAGCCAAGATTGTGCCATTCCCTCAGCTGGCTGCACGCTGTCCTGATCACCCATTCGCCGATCGGTACAATGAGCCCCGTCTCTTCTGCAATGGTAATGAACTCGAGCGGCGAAATCATTCCTCTTACTGGATGATTCCAGCGAATCAGTGCTTCTACTCCAAAGATGCGGTTTGTGCGTGCATCCACTTGCGGCTGATAAAACAGTAGGAATTCTTGATTCTCGAGCGCCTTGTACAAGTCATTCTCAAGCCTGACGCTATCCAGAGTGCGCACATCCATTCCCTGCTCATAAAACTGGCAGTTCCCCCCTGAGAGCTCCTTCGCCTTATACATTGCTGTATCCGCGTTCTTGATCAGCTCTTCACTGTCACAACCGTTCTTCGGATATAAAGCGACCCCAATGCTCGTTTTAACAAAGACTTCATTGCCGTCAAGATCAAACGGGCTATTGAATGACTCTAGGATACTCTCAGAAATACGCCGTACCTCCGCCTCGTTCTTTACACTCGGAAGAATAATGGTGAACTCATCACCGCCCTGCCGTGAAACCGTGCATTCAGGAGGAAGACAGGCGACGAGCCGCTCTGCCACTTTTTTCAGCAGCAGGTCGCCATAGCTGTGACCCATCGTGTCGTTGATCGTTTTAAAGCGGTCAAGGTCCAGGAACATAACCGCCAGCTGCTCATTGTGCAGTCGCTCATACGTCAGTGCCTGGTTCAGACGGTCCTTGAACAGCACACGGTTTGGCAGGTTCGTCAAGCTGTCGTAGTACGCATGGTACCTGATTTTCTCTTCCATCTGCTTGCGGACGGTACTGTCTTTAAAAGTGACCACATATCCAACCGTGCTCTCTCCTTCCACGATAGAAGAGGCCACAAATTCCACAGGAAATTTCGTGCCGTCTTTTTTGAAGAAATGCTCGTCCGTTGTGTTTTGCGGGCTCCTAGGAATCGAGAATGGCTCGTTCTCTCCTTCTCCAAGAGACCGCGCATATATTTTGCTGAAAGGAAGACCGATCAGCTCCTCTTTTTCCCTGTAGCCAAGCATGAACACGGCCGCCGGATTACAGAACGTGAAATGACCGTCCAGATCGAGGCCAAAGATACCTTCGCCTGCCGCATTTAAGATCAATTCATTCTCACGGCTGAGCCTTTTCAGCTGTTTGACAACATGCTCGAGCTCCGCGTTTTTCTGTGTCAGCTCACTCGTCCGCTCTTGTATGATGAGCTCCTTTTTCTCAAAGAAAAGCAGGTTAGCCAGCGCAAGTGCTGTCGCATCCACGATGGATTGTGCCAGCTGCCGATCTGATTCAGAAAATTCCTCCTCGTTCTCATCCAGATGCGGGACAGGAATCGCACCGAGCACTTCACCCATTGCCACAAGGGGCATCATATACATGCCCTTTATTCCAAACTGGCGGCACACTTCATGGTTCGGCCTCGGATCAGCGAACACATCGCGTATATAGACAGGCTTTTTCGTCCGCACAACCTCCTGAATCAGCTCATCCTTGCTCGAATCATAGTTGATCTCACCATGCTTTTTCATCCAGTCGTCTTCGTTCCAATCGCTGTCCTTGCTCAAGGAATTAGGTTTAATATTTTTTTCAACGATTGGGTCGAGTACATGTGCGGCAACGTTCGTGTTGTTCAACACTTTTCCCACATAATAAAAGCACGTGTTCAGCACATCCTGCATCGTTTCACAATGTGGCAGATCACGGTTAATATCGAGCAGCAGCTGTTTTTCAGCAATCAGGTTCTCTTTCCGACTCAGATCATTTGCATTTCTAATGGCAACAGCCGCCATATTGACGTACGCCTCAACCGTTTGAATTTCGTCACGCGACAAATTCATCGGTATGCCATAATCGAATAGAAACGCGAGCCCATAAATTTCATCTTCATAATAGATGGGCACACATAGCAGTGATTTAATGCTGAATGTATGTACCGCAGCAGGGTCTGGCCTTTTATCAGCCGATGTTTCCGGGATATAGATCGCCTGTTTCGTCGAAAGCACTTCTCTAGCCAACAGGTCTACCTCCGGATTAATAATCATTTTATCGAGCGTTATCCCGTTAATGACTTCAGGCTTGCCGGCATAGCCGCGAAACGTCCCGTCTCCCTGCGGCAAATAAATACCGACCGAGTCGCATTGCACGATCTCCTCCGAAATAGCCGATACGACGTATTCCAGTACATTTTTCAGTTCTAGCTTCATATTGATCAGCTTCGTAATTTCCGCGAGCCTGGAATAACGCGTTTGAACTTCAGACATAGCTCTCTCTCCTTGCAGCTTTCTATTAAGTTGTTAGCCTTCTCGTTAGGAAAATAGACTTTCACGTTTATATCGGGCATGTCTTGTCACCTTTCCAGTTCGCTGAAGCAAGTTAACAAAAACGCAACAAAAGGCCCAATAAATGGGACTATCTTTTCAGCAATAAATGGGGGTCCGGTACGTTTTCGTATAGAAGCCGCTGTAGAGCGGTTTCTGTGAATAATGTACCGGACCCCGTTATTTTGCTGATAGTGAAAAAGTGAATTGTTGTAAGAATTCGGGAAAGTGTTGTGAGAAGTTTAAAATATGCTGTAAAAAATGCTAATCTTGCTTTAAGAAACTTTGATTTTGTTGTAAACCTTGCAAAAATTGCTATAACGAGGCCATTTTGAACGCTGACAAGAGGTTGATTTTAGGACTAAAAAGAGTTTTTTGTTTTATTCCTTTAAGATGGATACGATAACGTCTCAATTTTCCTATAATAATGAAGCTTGAGCACCGATTTAACGTCGTTTTGAACTGATGATGCGGCTGCTATGCGGGGCTCGATACAACATGTTTGCACTTGCAATTGCGACAACACTTTTATCACGAAAAAAAGACCAGCCCTCTAAAGCATGGCCAGTCTTCCTCAAAAACTATCACTCTATCGACTTCAAATACTGCGTGATCTGCACGACCTCACCCTTTGACAGGTTCGGTTTGTCTTTGTACTGATGACGGGTGATCGCTTCCTCCAGCGTTTTGGCGCTGCCATCATGAAAATAGGGCGCGGTGTCATATATGCCGCGAAGTGTCGGTGTATCAAAGGACTTCGCGTCACGTGGGTTTAAATACCCCGCGCGTGCATCACCTTTTGACGCTCGGTCAACCGTATTTCCCGTTCCGATATCATGCAAAAACGAAATATTCTTTGTTGTCAGCTTCCCATCCTCATCAACAGCTTTCGTGCTGTCCGTAAACTGTGAGCCAGCGTGGCATGAGATACAGCTTGCCTTTCCTTCAAACAGTTCCTTCCCTTTTGCTGCATCCGCCGACAATTTCTTGCCATCTTCATACGGACTTTGCGGCGCCGGGAACGACTTCGGATCGTCTAAATACGCGAACATCGCATCAAACATGTGCTGCACATCGGACGGGATCGGCTTGCCTGGATCTAGTTCGCTCATGCCGCCCATCTCGCCCTGCACTGTGAGCAAGTAGTCGTTAAAGTCGTCACGGCTGCCGTCCCACATGAACAATCCGTTCTCTGTCGTCCCCACATTGCTCGGAACGTTGCGCATGCCCTTAGCCGTCATAATCGACAATCCATTAATATCACCGTCCGCATGACACGACGCACAGCTCATCCAGTTGTTTCCGGTAATCTCAGCTGCATACTCGTCGCTATTGGCACTGTAAAATATTTTCTTACCTTCTCGAACTAACGGAGTGAGCGAATCCTTCTGTATCAGCTTTTCATTTTCACCAGATAATCTTGCCTGCGAAAACGCCAATTTGCCTCCGGTCTCGACCGTCGCGACATCATGGCTCATCGCGTTATGCACATAAATTGTCTTGCCGTCCTTTGAAAGCACCATGCCTCTCGGGTTGTCGCCTTCAATGCGTCGGAGAATCTGGACCGCATTGCCGCCGCGCTTCAGATCAAACACCACAAGATCCTCGCTGCCTGACATGAGTGCGTATGCCTTGCTGCCGTCACGCTGAAACACGACATCGTACGGGTTGGACACAATCATCGCTTTATCGCTTTTATCTTTTACATTAATCGAGGTAAAAAGCTCTTTCCGCTGTTCAGTAATCTCTTCATCCTTCTTCAGATCAATCACCGAGATCGCCGGAAAAATCGTCTCTTCAAAATGAACCGGCGTGTCCACGTTCGTGAGCATGTGCGGCACCCAAGCCGTCTTACCATCGGGGCTGATTACGAACTGCTCGAGTGTGTTCGGAATGCCTTGGCTTTTCTTCACATCACTCACATCCGGAGAGTTCTCGAGCTGAATGACCTTCACGACTTTTTGCTTTTTCGTGTCAATTACGTCAATGCCTGCGTCCAAGTATTCCGGCACGTACAGCTTGCTGCCGTCTGCCGTGATCGCAAGCGTCCGCGGCCGGTTGCCAGTCTTGATTTCTTTTACCGTCTTCTCGTCCTCAAGATCGATAACCGACAACGAATCGGATCGGTAATTGGCCACATACAAAAGCTTTCCATCCTGGCTCGTTACAACGCCGTACGGCTCCACGCCTGTTTTAATGCTGTCGGTAACTTCCTGATCTTCCACTGAAATCACGTTTACTTTGTTATCGTACATGCACGTCACGTAAAGCTTTTCTTCATCCGGACTCAATGTGAGCTGGCGCGGCTCCTTGCACACCGGCACTTCCGCGGTCACCTTTTTCTTTTTCGCGTCCATAAATGTGACCGAGTTCACATCAATATTGGCGGTGAAAATCGTTTTCCCGTCATGCGTCTGTATGATGTTGTCGCTGTTCACCGCGTAATCACGCGTTACGTTCTCTGACTGGCACCCGGCCGCCGCTCCTGTCATAAGGAGCAGAAGCAGAGAAAAGATGACTCGCTTCAATGCAATCGCCTCTTTACTTTTTCTTTACTTCCACCGGCACAAGAACTGGCGATATGCCGTACTTGCCATGCCCCGCTTGGATTTGCGGTACATTGTCGCCGTCTGTGTTTTGTGTTTTATCGCCTTTTTTGTAAAAATCGCCTGTATCCCAGAACTCACTCGTCTGCATGCCTTCTTCAAGGGTCGGTCCGTCGATTACCGTATCAAAAAAGTCGGTATAGCGGCTCACGATCGTTTCCTTGTCGAGTGACTTCACCGCATCGTCGCCGCTCGCATTGCTCAAGTTGTTTAGCGCCACACGGTAAACAGCCGCAACCGCACCTGCCGTCTCCGGATCGTATTTCATCTCGCCTTTTGCAGTTTCGTACGCGTTTGCTTTTTTGTCCCACAGCTTTTCGTCCATCGCTGCATACAGCTTACGAGCTGCATCACGATACTTTTCATCTCCTGTCGCCAGGAACGCTGCATTCAAGCCGCGAATCGCGCCAAGCTGCGCCTTCAATGTCTCACTGCCTTCTTTCCCTTTGCCGATCGTATAGCTTTCAGACACCAAGCCTGATTCGTTCGTCATCTCAGTCATTATAAAATCAGCTTGCTTGCGAATCAGCTCAAGCGCCCGCTTGCCTTCCTCTGTTTCCAATCCTTTTGCAGCCTCGCCGCTCGCATAGCCGACAGGAAGTCCGTCGATCGCGCGCTGGAAAATGCGGAGTGACTCAATCGTATAGCCCGCTTCAAACACATCCACTTTATTGCCTTGCGTCACGCCGTCATGCTCGGTTACAAACGTGCCTTTATTGTTGTTAAAATGCATCGCGTCCAAGTTTTTGAAGATATGTAGCATCACATCGCGGTTAGCAGAGAACGCATCATCTGACAGCACGTCGTTTTTCGGGTCGCTGTCTGTGTTCTCTTTTGGCGCCGCTGCAAACGGCTCGCCGTCAAACAAGGCACGGAACGATGGCGGCGTGTTTTTATTGTCCGCACGCTGATCGGTCATACCGAAAAACTCAGCACTCGGCCATAGCATCATCCACTGGTCGTTCAGCACACTGCGCTTGTCCGTCACGTTCAGCGACTCCGCGTTCGGCGCGGCCTCGTTTCCGCCTTCCGTCACTTCAGTCGCGTGCGGCAGATAAACGAGTCCTTTCGCAGGATCATACTCACTGCCAAGCCCCGCTTTTCCAAGCTGTTCTTTAGCAGATTGATAGAATAATGATTGATGAATATAATTGATTTTGTTCCAGATTTCTTCTGTTAAAATCACGCCCTGCATGCCGTCCGCCGAGCTTACACCGAGCCGGATATTCTTGTCAGCATCGTCTTTCATCGTCTCACCGGCAAGCTCCTCGTCTTTATCGACGGTATGGAAGCCGCCCATAAAATCACCCGCCCAAAGCGCCTGCTTGAGGAACGTACCGCCGTATGCCGCTGGCGACAGTACCTTTTCCATACGGCTGCGATCCCAGCGAAGAGATTCAAAGTTTACTTGATATTCCGGCACATACGCACCGTCCTCACCAGGCGCGTACTCACCTGTCGCTACTTTTTGCGCATAATGCGGATCACCCGATGCATACTCGATCATCGTCGGATACATGTTCGAGAAAATTTCCTCTTGCGGGTACCCTACTGAATCCGCCAGCTTATAACAACGCTCGCCGAGCACTTCTTCTGGCTTCTTATTTTCCTTTTGCGCCATTTTTTGAATAACCGGACCGTTCATGAGGTGAAGACCAAGACCGGATTTCTCCACAACCTCATACATCGCCTCTTCTGAATACTCATACGCCTCAATCCCAGCCGTATAATCAAATTTCGCCGGCTGATCCACCTTCTTCGGATCAAGGATGTCAAGGTCTAACCCCAGCCCCTCAACAAGCGGCTCACCTGAGAGCTCAAACTCCGCATACGCAAACATATTGCCAGCCGTATCAAACGTATAGTCCGTCGGTTTCACCGAGACCGGTGAGGCTGTTTCTTTATTGTCCTTGCTGTTTCCGCCGGTATTTTCAGAGCACCCTGCAAGAAACAAGCTCATCGCAAGTGCCGCCGTAGCCATCGTGTTAAACGGTTTCATTTTCATCTATTTACGCTCCCTGTCATTGCAGTGATAATAATTCTCAATCTCAACAAGAATCATTATACAGATTGTCCTCCGCTCTAACAATCACTTATGTGTAATTACATAGAATTGACAATCCAAAGAAAAGGTCTGGGGTCCGTTGAAGGTCGGTGAAGGTCGGGGTCCGGTACTTTTTACATAAATTGCTGGAATAGCACTGTTTTCTGCAAGGGGTACCGGACCCCATATCCTGAAAAGTGAATTGTTGTAAGATTACGGCAATTTGTTGTGACATTTTGATTAGTTGTTGTGAAAAATCCAAATTTTGCTCTAACAAACTCAAGATTTGTTGTAACAAATTGAAAAAGTGGTGTGATGGTTCATATTTTCATGATTTTGAACAAGATAAAACGCTTATTTAATACACCCATATCACTTTAAATGATAAAGAATCCGAACTCTGTATAGAAAACTTGGCTGATGCCAATCCTTAATTGCATTAATACGTATTTTTTCAACTTTTAACGGCGTCGAATTCCTCCTTTGTGTTAAAAAGTTATGCTTTCATAACGTGCAAAAAAGGCGCCCTAATAACCACAGGACACCTTCATTCACTCATCTCATCGATTCAATATTGTAAAGTTACGCCACTCATCGGGAAGCAGCGCTCGGTACTGCGGCGTTATATACCGATCATCAATTAACAAAATAACGCCGGTATCCTCCTCGGACCGGATCAGACGGCCGCCTGCCTGCAGCACTTTATTCATGCCAGGATACACGTACGCATAATCGTAGCCGTTGCGGCCGCTGCGATTAAAGTACTCTCTAATAATATTCCGCTCGAGCCCAAGCTGCGGCAGCCCGACGCCCACGACCGCGACCCCGTTCAAACGGTCGCCTTTTAAATCGACGCCTTCTGAAAAGATGCCGCCCATCACGGCAAACCCGATGAACGTCCCGTCCTGATCGGCGCGAAACGCACGCAGAAACGATTCGCGCTCGTCCTCCGACATGCCAGGCTGCTGCACCATCGTCTCCGCCGCCTCATCGCGTGCCGAAAACGCCTCGTACACCTCGTTCATGTACGCATAGGAAGGAAAGAACACCAAAAAGTTGCCAGGCCGTCCCGTGAGCACCTCGGCAAGCGCCCGGGCTATGGGCTCGTACGACCGCTCCCTGTCGCGGTAGCGCGTCGATAAAGGCTGCACATACACATCCCAATTTTCTTTCGGAAAAGGAGACGATATCTTAAACACATAATCATCTGGCGCGCTGCCGAGCATCTCACGGAAATACCCTAAAGGCGACAATGTCGCTGAAAAATACACACGCGACCGGTACCGTTTGCCGGTCTCACTCACAACGTGCGACGGATCAAGGCAATATAGCTTCACTCTCACCTCGCTGCCATAGCTCTCCGTCATCGTCACAAACCGTTCATCATACAGCGACGAAATTCGATTAAAGCTGTTCGCCGCGAAATACGCTTGCAGCAGCAACTCACTATCTGAGCCAGACGCGAGCACACGCTCACTTTGCACACAAAACGCTTCGAGCAGCGACACCAGCTCCTCTGGCAGTTCAGCCTCAACACGTTCCCGCTCCGGCTCCATGCTTTTTCGCACCGACAGCAAATAATCGTTCACCGCAGACACCGTCTCCAGAACACCCTTATCACGCCCTTTAAATTCCCGCTTCAGCTGCAAAAATAAACTCTTCTCCACCTCAGCTGAAAACATCGAACGCGCCCGGTCGACGAGATTGTGCGCCTCGTCCACAAGTATCGCCGTTTTTTTCTTCTGCTCCTCAAAAAGCCGTTTCAATGACACTTTCGGATCAAATACATAATTGTAATCGCAAATGACCGCGTCAGACGCATACGCCAAATCAATTGAAAACTCGAACGGACATACGCGGTGCTTCAACGAATACCGCTGAATCACCTCGCGCGTCATGACCGTTTCATTGCTTAATATATCGAGCATTGCGCCGTTAATTCGGTCAAAATGGCCATCTGCAAACTCGCAATAATCAGGCTGACAGCGCGTTTCTTCTTTTAAACACGCTTTGTCCTTGGCGGTGATCGTCACGGTATGCAGATGAAGTCCGCGCGATTGCATGTGGTGAAACGCCTCTTCGGCCGCTGTCCGAGTGATCGTTTTCGCCGTTAAATAAAAAAAGCGCTGTAAATGCCCTTCACCGATCGCCTTTACCGCCGGAAACGTCGTACTGATGGTCTTGCCTGTTCCGGTCGGCGCGTTTGCAAACAGCGTCCGCCCGTCTGCGATCGACTTGTACACCGCGCCAGCCAGTTTTCGCTGTCCATTGCGGTAACGGTCAAACGGAAACGGCAACTCACGAATGCTTTCGTTCCGCTTCGCCTCGTGCTCCGCCAGCATACGCGCGTACGGAACAAAAGCCGCTGCCGCAGCAAAAACCGCTGTCTCCAGCTCAGCAAACGAAAATGTCCGTACAAACCGCTTCTTCTCCTCACTCACCACATGCACATACGTCAGCTGAACGTTCATATCGCACAGTTCGTGATCAAGCGAGTACATGTACGCATAGCATTTCGCCTGTGCCCAGTGAACAGGATGCGAATCTTCCTCCACAACACCCAGATCTCTTGCCGTTGATTTGATCTCATCCACCGTAACCGCACCGGCATCATCATACAGCAGTCCATCCGCCCGGCCATCAATATAAAAGGTGATACCGCCCTGCACAACCTCGCACTTCAAATACACCTCGCGCTCATCGTTCTTACCATAAGTCTTCTGTATTTTCTGATGCGCTTTCGTTCCGTCCGTCAGGCTCGCAGATGACATGAAGCCAGACGTGATGCTGCCGCTTCGGTACATGTACTCAACAAGCGACCTGACCGATATCTTAACACCTTCACTCATCCGCGTTCCCCCTTCCAATAGATACAGTGTAACAAAAAACAGCTCCCACTTCCCGAACCGTCCCATCTCCCTGTAAAATAAAGACATACATAAACCAATTGGGGGTCCGGTACTCATGATCAAAATGCGCACATTAACGGAACAAGACTTTGACGAAGCCATCAAGCTTTCTGAATATGCGTTTCAATATAAAGTTTCTAATGAGGATTATGAGAGGCGCATCAATATGCTGAAGTCGCATGAAATTTGGGGCGAGTACGAGGACGAGGCACTCATTTCCAAGCTGCACATCCTTCATATGCAAATTAACATCGGAAACAAGCTGTTTGAGATTGGCGGAGTGGCAGGTGTGGCGACTTATCCGGAACACCGCCGCAAGGGCTCTGTTTCACGCCTTTTGAGACAATCACTGCTTTCTATGAAAGAACGCGGCCAGACCATCAGCCTCCTTCATCCATTCGACATTGCCTTTTACCGCCGTTTCGGGTGGGAACTGACCGCATCGGTAAAAAAATACACGCTCGAAAAGAAAGACCTGTTCCGTTACCCAGATGGACCGGGACGGATCATGCGGTTTGGAAAAGACGAAGGCAACGACGTCCTAAACACGATATATGAGCAATGGTTCGAAAAATACAATCATATGCTCGTGCGCCGCAACGACACGTGGTGGAACCATCATGTGTTCACGGACGGCTACAACCGCGTCGTTTATTTTAACGAAAACAATGAAGCCGAGGGCTACCTTTGCTGCAAAGCCGCTGACAAGCTGCTCGACGTTCAGGAAATGGTGTACGTTACGGAAGCGGCTCGCCGAGCACTCTGGAACTTTATCGCCCAGCACGACTCGATGGTCGATAAGGTGAAGATCATCGCGCCAAATGACGACCAGCTGCCTTTCCTGCTGCAGAACCCGCGCATCACACAGGAAACACACCCGTATTTCATGGCACGTATCGTAGATGTTGAGGCGTTTCTGAAACAGTATGAATTTGAAAACATCACACGGCCCATCACCATTGCTGTCACTGACAAGCAGTGTTCATGGAACAACGCCGCATTCCAGATCGGCCCGGGCGGTGTTACACCAGGCGACAGCAGCACAGGTTTGACGATGGATGTCGGCACTTTGACTGCGGTTTTGCTGAACGCGGTACCTGCAGCCGTTCTTTACGAGACCGGACAAATCACTGGACCCCGCGAAGACCTTAACGCCCTGGTATCGGCCGCTACGAAAAAGCCGGTGTGCTTTATTGATTTCTTTTAAAAAGGAGAAAAAACGAACATGAACATCTATCGATTTGATTCTGCTTCAGGCAAACGTATTTCTAAGTTTGATTCCAATTTCATTATGTCCCGCATCGCAAAGACCGGTGTCAATGCCCATATCGGTTGCATGCATTTAGATGCTGGAGGGATTGTCGGATACCATGAGGCTGTTATACCTCAGCTCCTAGTTGTCGTGGGCGGTGAAGGTGTTGTGCGTACGGAAAATGAAGAAAAAACGGTAAAAGCTGGAGATGCGGTGTTTTGGCAAAAAGGTGAAGGCCACGAAACTCGAACAGATTCGGGGCTGACCGCAATCGTGATCGAGAGCGAAGATCTTTCACCCCTTATGCCAGAAAAATAAAAACGGTGATAGCCCCTTTTCAGTATTTATGAAAAGGGGTTTGTTAATTTCACGCAAAAGCAGCGTTATTCAAGCACGACAGCTTCCCGATGTGCTCCATTCTCCTCAAATATTAGGCA
Organism: Fictibacillus iocasae; assembly: GCF_042665465.1. Classification (NCBI taxonomy): domain Bacteria; kingdom Bacillati; phylum Bacillota; class Bacilli; order Caryophanales; family Fictibacillaceae; genus Fictibacillus; species Fictibacillus iocasae. The sequence continues at coordinate 56,752 of NZ_JBHTCP010000015.1, forward strand.
AATTCATCAGACCACCACAATTTCCAGTGAAAGCGCTATTGATGTTCTCTATAAAATTGACTATCATGAATAAGTCAGAGGTCTGACATCTTCACGTTCACAGACAAAAAGGAGGTTGTCCTGCCCGCTACACTCGGCAGGTTCACATATGGGAGCTATCGGATTATTTTTATCAGGCGCCGCGCTTTTCATTAACAGCATGATGCTTTCCGGCAAAGCAGATGCCCGCAGCGCAGCGATTTTTAACTTGTTTGTCGGCGCATTCCAGATCGCCGCGCCATTTTATCTTGTCATCACATCGGACGGCTCGAGCTGGGCCACGTTCAACAACGGAGCCATTTTCCTGTTCGGCCTCACGTACCTTTACTTAGGCGTCACGATATTGAAAGATCTGGACACAACAGGACTCGGCTGGTACTCACTATGGGTCGCGATCGTGGCACTCGTCTATGCAGCGGTATACTTCGTCCAGCAAAACGACATCGTCAACACACTGATCTGGGTCATGTGGGCGTATCTATGGTTTCTGTTCTACCTGTTATCCGCCGTTAAAAAGCCGATTGATGCGTATATCGGCAAAATCGCGTTCGTACAATCTTGGACAACGTTAACCGTGCCCGCGATGCTCATGATGCTCGGCGTCTGGAGCACACCAGCCGTTCAGCAGATCTGGCTGTTCGTTTCACTCGCATCGATCCTGTACTTCGTTATCGTCACGGCGCGTTATGTGAGCACGATGAAAAAAGAGATGAAAACACAGACTGCATAGAAAAAAGGAAGGCCCGCCGCTGCGGTGTCCTTCCTTTTTGTTATCTTCTTAAATGAGCACTTGCCCGAAAAAACTTATTTCTTGCCCGCAAATTTTGAATCTCGCCTGAAAGCGATCATATTTCGCCCGCAGAATGTAAATTTCGCCCGAAAATTTAATTTGAACTTCTTTGTAACCCCGCCAAATACCGATCCAATATGAACTGCAAGCTTTGATCCAGATCAAGATCCAGCCCGAATCCTCCGCTCTGTTCAATCGAGACAAAACCGTGCAACAAGCTGCGCAATCCTCGGACGGCATGAAGTGCGTCTTGCTCACTCAATCCATACGGCTGCAGCAGTTTCAGCGACAGCTCCACAATTTTTCTTCCCGCTGCTACCTGTTCTTTGTCGTTATGGTCTACTGCCTTACATCCTGCCTCATATAACCCCTGATGAGATCGAACAAAATTCACATAAGACGCGCCGACACGACGGATCGCAGCATCACCAATTTCACCTTTTGACGCTTCTTCCATAACTGCAAACAATCTCTCTAGACCAAAAACCGCAAGCTTCTGCTTTAACGCGGGAAGCCCTGCCACATGGTTGTACAGCGATGGCGGACGGATGTTAAGCTTTTTCGCCAAAACCGCTAATGTTAACGAGCCAAATCCTTCGCTGTCCACGATTTCCGCCGCTTCGTTCAGTACCTTATCAAAATCCAAGCCAATTCTAGGTGACATCACTTTCTCTCCTTTGCATCAAACCTTTGCTGCTGCCGCTTCCTCAGCCGCAATCGCAGTACGGATGTATGCTACAGGCTTTTTTAACATCTCGCCATGCCCGATTGCCAGAACGGACGGCTGAAAAGAAAGCAGCTTTTCCGCACTCACTAGGGCCGTTTTTTTATCCCATGTGCCGAATGCGGGAAACGGAAACCCAACACGCACCTGCCCGGCAATCGCGAACCCTGCTCTCGTCTGGAACGCATCTCCTGCGATGAGGATGTGGTTTCGGCTATCTAGAAAAGACATCGAACCCGGTGTGTGCCCAGGTGATGAGATCGCTAGCATTGAGCCGACACGGTCTCCGTCCTCAAGCAGCACATCTGGCCTTGTGACCATTTTTTTCGGCACACCGCCTTTGATCGGCGTCTGCGCCTCATGACTGTCGAGCGACCGGTCGCCTTCCAATATGCGCGCATCTCTCCTTGAAATGAAAACCACCGCCTCCGGAAAATCTGCTTTCACACGGTCAAGCGCACCCACATGATCTACGTGTGCATGTGTCAAAACGATGCGAGTGATCGGCTTCCCGATTGCTTGCGCTGCTTTCAATATCCCCTTAGCGCTGAACGACATCGCTGCGTCCACTAGTGTGAGCTCGTTCTCTTCTTCAACTAAATAACAGTTCACAGGAAATATGCGGGGCAAAGACGTGAGCTGATAAACGGTCTGCTCCTTCACAATCCTCATATAAACAAACCCCTTCCTCAAAAACTAATGATGTTAGTTTTATTTTATACTAATACCATTAGTTTTGTGCAAAGAATCGTTCGACAAAAAAAGAGAAAGCCCTATCAGCTCTCTCCCTGCAGCATTCTTTTCAGTTCATCCAGTTCTAGCATTCTCAACTCCCGCCAATCTCCCGTCTCCAAGCCATCAAGGTTCAAATTAATGAGCCTCACTCGCTTCAATCTCGTCACCTCATAACCCAATGTTTTGCACATCCGCCGGATCTGGCGGTTCAAACCTTGTGTGAGGACGATGCGGAACACGAACGGGCTCACCTGCCACGCGCGGCACGGCAGCGTCCGAACTCCGCCTAGAATCTCAACACCACTAGCCATCTTCTCTAAAAACAGCTGTGTCACCGGCTGATCCACCGTGACCTCGTACTCTTTTTCATGGCCGAACTCTGACTTCATGATACTGTTCACGATGCTGCCGTCATTCGTCAGCAGCATCAGTCCTTCCGAATCTTTATCGAGTCGCCCGACAGGAAAAATGCGCTCTGGGTAGCCTAAAAAATCGATGATATTTCCTTCAACCGCCGGCTGGGCAGTCGTCGTGATGCCGCGCGGTTTGTTCAGCACAATATAAACACGGCGAACTTCCTGCTGCCGCTCTACAATCTCACCGTCCACACTCACCGCGTCACGCTCACCAACCACCGTATCCTTATGGCACACCTCGCCGTTCACCGTAACGCGACCAGCCGCGATCAGCCGGTCTGTTTCACGGCGCGAGTACTGCCCCGTTTCGCTCATGTATTTTTGAATACGCATAATAACTTAGGGACGCAGCAAAATCTTGCCCGTGCTTTTTCGGCTTTCTAAAAGCTCGTGCGCCTTGCTTCCTTCGCTTAACGCAAACACCGTCGGCTCTGCTACCTTCAGCTGTCCTTCTGCAATCCAGCCGAACAGCTCAGCAGAACGCTTCACCCGCTCTTCGCGGTTTGTCAGCACGTTCCACAAATCCCCGCCAGTCAGCGTTTTGGACGTGTCCATCAACATGCGCGGATCGACCGGCACCGGATCTCCGCCCGCCATGCCATAAAACACGACCGTTCCGCCGATTCTTGTTGCTTCAAAGCTCTGCATCAGCGTCGATCCGACCGATTCGTACACCACATCAACGCCTCTGCCCTCTGTCGCATCCAGCACCTTTTGTTTCCAGTCACCGTTGTACAAATACACGACATCCGCTCCGGCTTCCCTCGCCGCCGCAGCTTTTTCGTCAGACGACGTAAGACCGATCACACGTCCGCCTAAAAGCTTTGCCATCTGAACGAGCAGCTGGCCGACTCCGCCTGCCGCCGCGTGCACGAGCACCGTCGTGCCCAGTTTAACCGGATAGCTGTCGCGCGTTAAATAATGCGCCGTCAACCCTTGCAAAAAGATAGAAGAAGCCGTCTCAAACGAAATATCATCCGGCAGCGGAATCACTTTTTCAAACGGTACTGCCACAAGCTCGGCGTTCGCGAACGGCACGTCGGCAAACCCGATGCGGTCTCCCGGCCGAATGCCTTTCACATTTTCGCCTACCTGCTCGACAACACCTGCACCCTCATAACCCGGAATATACGGCGGTTTCCCAGCCAGATGATAATTGCCTTTACGGCGGTACACATCGGCAAAGTTCAAGCCGATCGCCTTCATGCGCACAAGAACCTCGTCACTTTTGATCACCGGTTCAGGCAAATCCTCATATTTCAAAACCTCTGGCCCGCCAAATGTATGAAAAACCAATGCTTTCATGATTATCCCTGCTTTCGTATGTACCTACATTAATAGTATGAACCCTAACTTCACCCTTCATTTTAGAAACTGAGGCGATTGCCGTCAATTTTGAGCTTTCTTTACAAATGAGTAAAACAATAATTTCTGAGAAATACAATGCGCGCGGTTTGAAACGAGTTTTGAGCTGTTGCGCGCCAGTACAAGCATGATTCAAGCTGGTTTTCAAATCTTTCACTCCCCATGAACTTTGAGCTTGAACATAATCAAGTCACATCTCTACCCCAAACCTCTTTCGCGCCAATTTTTTTATTTGCACGCCATATATTAAAATTTCGCGCGGCCCCACCTACTATGCGCGCCGGTTGACTCGCCATTCGCGCCGTTCGGCTGTTACGCGCCATTTCCATTAATTTGCTAGCGGGTTTCTTTACGCTTCCTAAACTTGCAAGCCACTTTATACAGTTTTCGCGCCAGCCTTCAAGCACAGTTAGCTTGCCGTAAAAAATAAGCCTGAGGACAAATGCCTCAGGCTTACAATTATGTTGTCACCAGTTCACGCTCTTTCTTTTCTTCGTGCACGCCTTCTGGTCCCGTTTTCTTGGCGAACACATACTTCGCGCCACCGACACTTAAAGCAACGACCAAACCAATCGAGCAGGCAACCAGGCCGACGTAAAATCCGTTATGTAGCGCAGATTCCACCGCATCCCGCAAGAACGACGCCACTTCTGGCGGCAGTTTGATCTCATCCTGCATCAAAATTTCCGGTTTCGCCATCTTTTCCACCTGTCCGGCAGGCATGCCGGATGTGGCCATGAACTCGTTCATCTTGTCTTTTAAATGGCTGTTCACGATCGTGGCCGTGATCGCCGCGCCCATAACTCCGCCGATGCTGCGCCAAAATCCGACGACCGATGAAGCGATTCCGATATAACGAGCGTCGACCGACTGTGCGACCGCGTTTTGCGATACGCTCATGAGCGGACCGAGCACGATAAGTCCGAGTGCAACCATAATCATCGTGACCGCCCATTGATCGGTTTTATGTGTAATCGTACCGAGCAAATACGCCACGACGATCCCTGTCCCCATCGACACCGCCATGATCGTGCGGAACCTGATTTTCGTGCAAAGAAAACCACCTAGAATGGCCCCGACCATGATCGGGAACATCATCGGTGTCAGCACGCTGTTGGAGTTCTCGTTTCCGATGACCGCAACAGACAATATCGGCAAGTACGTGATTGCCGAGAACATGATCGCCCCTTGGCAGAAGACGACAACACTCGTGCCGAGCACCATTCTGTCTTTAAAGATGGACAGTGGCAGAACAGGCTCTTCCGCACGAAGCTCCACCCACACGAACAGAGCGATTGAAATGGCCGCGCCAGCGAACAATCCGATAATTGGAACCGAATTCCAATCATAATCCTTGCCACCCCACTCTAGTCCGAGCAGCAGCATAACTGTTGATGAGATCAACAGCAGTGTCCCCATATAATCCACTTTCGGCTTTTTGTCCGATTTGGATTCCTTCAGCGCGAAGAAGAGCGTAATCATCGACAATATCCCGAACGGCAAATTCACATAGAAACACCAGCGCCAGCCGAGCCACGACGCTTCACTGATCCACGTGCCAATTTGCGGTCCGAGGACAGATGAGATGCCAAATATGCCTGCGAACACGCCAGACATTTTCGCTGCCTGCTTCGGACTGGTCGATACGGAATAAATAATCGTGAACGAAATCGGGAAAATGGCACCCGAACCGATGCCTTGAATGACGCGGTAAAAAATCAGCTGATCGATCGTTTCCGCCATGCCGCATAGCGCTGATCCGAGAAGAAACAGCCCGATGCCAATCATGTAGAACTTTTTCCGTCCGAAAAGGTCGCTCATCTTGCCGAATACGAGCATCGTGCTCGTCGCCGCCAGCATATACGCCGTAAAGATCCAGCTCATCTTTTCAAACCCGCCGATATCCTTGATGACTTCATTAATGCTCGCCGACACGATTGTGTTATCGAGCGATGACATGAACAGCCCAAGAGCCATCGCGAGCACCACATACTTCATCCGTTTATCCTGCATATGCGTCCCTTCTTTCCTAGTAAGCTACAACCAGAATACACCCCGTGCAAACATAAATAAACGAACTATGAAATAATTTTCGGTTTCACTTTATACCCTAAGCACACATAGCTTTCCCTCTTTTCATTCAAGTGCCAAACGCTGTACTCTTCTCAACTCTCCAGCCTCCATTTCCTTTTCAACGTATAAAGCGCACTATTGCACCACTTCTCCTTGTCTGTTAATATTGGTTGAAAATTAAGACAAATCCTCCTATGGAGACTAAAATTTCATGAAAAAATATTATGCGTATCTCGTTCTCGCCAACTTGTTTTGGGCCGGGAACTATGTGTTTGCCAAAAGCGTGGTGATCGAGCTGTCCCCCGTTCAGCTGACGTTTCTGCGCTGGCTGATCGCGGTCTTCCTGCTGTTTCCCGCCGCTCATTTTGTTGAAAAGCCGAACTGGCGGCTCGTCTGGCGTGAATGGAAAACACTGCTCGTTATGTCGCTTCTCGGCATTATCGGCTACAACACGATTCTTTACGAGGCGCTGCAGCACACCTCCTCCATGAACGCCGCACTCGTCAATTCGCTAAATCCGGCACTACTTGTTCTTTTTTCTTTTTTGTTGTTAAAAGAAAGAATCTCCAAAGCAAATATAGTGGGTCTGCTGATCTCCCTCGCTGGCGTTTTATTCGTGCTGACTGACGGCCATTTGCTGCGTGTTTTTAGCATTGATTACAACAAAGGCGACTTGTTCATGCTGCTCGCCATTTTAGTGTGGACGATGTATTCCATTATCGGACGGCGGTTAAGAGGCACTCCACCGATCGCTGCAACAGCAGTCTCCGTCGCGCTCGGGCTATGTACCCTGCTCCCCTTCTTCTTGGTGGACGGAGTGCCTCAAGAACTGAGCGGACAAGCGGCGGCTGGCTTGATGTATATCGCACTTTTCCCTTCTGTCGGTTCCTACCTTTTATGGAATACGGCGATTCGCCGGACAGGTCCTGGCCGGGCCGGCATCTACCTGAACCTGATCACGGTCTTTACGGCGGTCTTGAGCATCATGCTCGGTAAAAGCATCACAGCTGTCCAAGTACTCGGCGGCGTTCTCGTGTTTGCCGGTGTTTATTTAGCGAGCCGGAAAAACAAATCCAGCCCTGCCACATCGAAAAAAGTGTTTACTAGTTAAGTTGAAAGGAAGAGAAACATGAAGTTTATTCTTTTATTCGGACCACAGGCGTCAGGCAAAATGACGGTCGGACATGAGCTCGAAAAAATCACACCGCTCAAGCTTTTTCACAACCATATGACGATTGACCTCATCACTCCATTTTTTGATCACGGGACGCCATCATTTAACCGTCTCGTCAAATTGTTTCGGCAGGAAATGTTTGAAGAAGCGGCGAAAAGCGAGATGTACGGCCTCATTTTCACCTATGTGTGGGCATTTAATGAGCCTAGCGACTGGGATTTCGTGAACCGTACTGTCGCTCAGTTCGAAAAACATGGTGCAGAGGTTTATTTTGTAGAGCTAGAGACCGAGCTGAACACTAGGCTTGTACGCAACAGGACAGAGCACCGATTGCAGCATAAGCCGACTAAGCGGGACGTGGCGTGGTCCGATAAAGAATTGAAAACATCGGCTGATATGTACCGTTTAAATTCAAACGAAGGCGAAATTACACGACACAACTATATGAAAATCAACAATACAAAGCTTGCAGCCGAAGAAACCGCACAGCTCATCAAAACCAAATTCCAGTTATAATGGTAAAGGACAGAATACATATTCAATAGGAGATGAAAACATGAAGAACGAACTGATTGAACGCCTAACTTCTTATGTGAAAATCGATACGCAGTCAAACTATGAAAACGAATCGTGCCCGTCCACACCAGGACAGCTGGAGCTGGCGAACGAGCTGGTCGGCGAGCTGAAGTTTATCGGGATGGAAGAAGTCTCGATTGATGAATTCGGCTATGTGATGGCGACGCTGCCTTCGAATACAGACAAAGACGTGCCCGTGATCGGCTTTCTGGCGCATGTGGATACGGCGACCGATTTTACCGGAACAAACGTGAACCCTCAGCTGCATGAAAATTATGACGGCGGTGAAATTGTTCTGAACGAAGAGCAAGACATCGTGCTCTCACCAAGCATGTTCCCGAATCTCAAAAACTATGTCGGCCACACGCTGATCACGACAGACGGCACGACACTTTTAGGCGCTGACAACAAAGCGGGGATCGCTGAGATCATGACAGCAATGGCTTATCTGATCGCAAACCCTGACATCAAGCATGGCGAGATCCGTGTCGCGTTCACGCCCGATGAAGAGATCGGCCGCGGACCACACAAGTTCGATGTCGAAGCGTTCCGCGCAAAATACGCGTACACGATGGACGGCGGACCGCTCGGTGAGCTGCAGTACGAAAGCTTTAACGCTGCTTACGCGAAAATTTCGTTTAAAGGGAGCAACGTGCACCCGGGTTCGGCAAAGGACAAGATGGTGAACTCCGCTAAAATCGCGATGGCGTTCAACAGCCAGCTTCCAGCCGACGAAGCACCTGAGCATACGGAGAATTATGAAGGATTTTTCCACCTGACAGAAATCAACGGCGATGTCGAGAACACCACGCTGCAATACATCATCCGTGACCATGACCGCGACCAGTTCGAAGCCCGCAAGGCACTCGTTCAGGAAATCGTTGCGGAATTTCAGGAAAAGTACGGCAAAAAGAGCGTAACGCTTCAAATGGAAGATCAGTACTACAACATGAGAGAGAAGATTGAACCGGTAAAGGAGATTGTGGAAATCGCATCCGATGCGATGAAAAAGTTTAATATCGAGCCAATCATCGAGCCGATTCGCGGCGGCACTGACGGATCGCAGCTATCGTACATGGGTCTTCCAACGCCAAATATCTTCACAGGCGGCGAGAACTACCACGGCAAATACGAGTTCGTTTCCGTCGACAACATGGAAAAAGCCGTCAACGTGATGATTGAGATCATTAAGCTTTACGAAGAGAGAGCCTAACACTAGTCGGGGTCCGGTACCAGCAGCCAAAACACCGCGCTGTCGCGGGGATTTGACTGATGTGGTACCGGACCCCAATTGTTTTTTTGATAGGCTGGAAAATGCGCGCCGTTCAAACGTTTTTTCAAGAGGTTTCACGCCATTTTCGTGAGGATGCGAGCGGATTTAATGAACATTCAAGCCGTTCCCTATCCTAGCACCTTCCCGGAGTAATGCCATTAATCTTTATTTTGTTTTGCGCACCAATTTTTATGAAATGCGCGCCATATTAAATGAAATTCACTCCGGTTCCAATACTTTGCGCGCCGTTCAACCGGTTTTTCGCGCCGTAAAGAGATTGCACGCCGTTTTCTTCAGAATGCGCGCGGCTTGAACAGCGTTCTGGAGGCTTGTGCTCCGTTTTCCACTCCTTGCGCGCCATTCATAGTGCCCGCTCAACATCTAAAACAAATAACCCTTAACAGCCAGCTTCTTATAGCTAGACTATCAAGAGCTACCTCCATTTATTTTAACCGCAATAGTATTCAGTTTTAGTATTCAGTTTTAGAAATCAAGAAGAGCTCTAGAGCGGCTAATCTCCATTAGATGCATAAACATAATCTTGCACATTAAAGTCCGCTTAATGCAATCGGCACCAAAACTAGTAGAATAATAATAGCTATGATTATAAGCAGTATCTTGTCCAGTTTGCTCAAGTGTTTCCTCCAGATAATCTTTATTCGTTAATTATATCTTCTATATAAGGAAGTTCTCCTCGCTATACAAAAGCCCCCAAACCGCATCATTATGCCATTCAGGGGACTCTTTGCCTATTCTTCCTCGCCGCAGTTATCTCCGCTGCAATACTCTGTCTTGGACTGGTTGTTCATCATTTTGAAAGCCGGCTTCCCTTTTTCTTCCTCATACACTTGGTTCAGCACGTCCAGAAAATGGTCCGGATTTTGCGCGCCAGACACCGCATACTTGCGGTTGAACACGAAAAACGGAACACCTGTGATGTTCAATTCGCGTGCTTCCGCTTCATCGCGCTCGACTTCTGCTCGGTAAGAGCCATCCGACAGCATGAGTGCCGCTTCTTCCCCGTCCAATCCGGTTTCCTCCGCCAGACGGACAAGCACGTCATGATCGCCGACATCCACTCCGTCTGTGAAATACGCTTTTAACAGACGCTCCTTCATTTCCTTGCTCTTATCTTTAGCATCAGCAAAATGAATCAAGCGGTGAGCATCCCTTGTATTCGTCAGCACGGTTTTATCAAAATGAAACTCGAGACCGACTGCACTTGCCTGCAACGCAACGTTTTCGCTCGTCGCCTTCGCCTGCTCCAGACTCATGCCATATTTTTTCGCAAGCATTTCATACGTTTTCATGCTCGATCCTTTTGGCGCGTTCGGATCCAGCTCGAAGCTTTTAAACTCCACTTCCACTTCTTCACTTTGTCCAAACTGCTGCAGTGCTGTCTCGAATTTACGCTTTCCTATATAACAGAATGGACACGCAATATCTGACCATACTTCTACTTTCATCCCACAACAACTCCCCATATACAAAACTTTTATTACGGTTCAGTATATCGCCTTGGGATATTTATGGAAAGAAATTCGCTTGCGATCCTACTTCCAAACCGCATGAAGCACGGACAAAAGAATAAACATCACCACATGGTCACCTACTGCGATACTGTACGCTTTTTTCGGCATTAAGCCGAACAGCATGTTCTTCAGATAAGCAAGAGAAAGAAGCACACTAAGCATCACACCTATAGTTAGTCCTTCTGTCACTGTATCCGCTCCAGATGCTGCCATGATCACCGCGACGAGAAATGAAGTAGCAAAAGCCGTCACGGCCGACATGCCATATTTCAAAGCATCGCTGTACTCACTCATTCTAGCGCCGTTCAACACCGTCCACGTTTTGCCGAACACGACCGGTGAATAATAAAGGGCGCCAAACAGCATATATAATATGCCGCCAGCGATGACCGCAAAAACATTTAACTCTTGAAAATCAATCATGTTAACTCCTGCCTCTCATTTATTTCGGTTCGATCGGAAGCGCGATGGTTTGGACGCGGCACTCCAGATCGAGTAAACCGGGTATTTCCTGCAGCTGCACAAACTCCACCGGGTTTCCCAAGTACCGGTAGCCGCTCCTTGGCAGCCAGACACTGTACAGCTCCGCATAGCACTCAATCAAGTATGGTCTTTCGCTAAAATCCACCGGCTGTTCCAATTCATAAAACACGTATTTCCCACCCGGGATGATGACCATTTCCAGCTCCGTACGTGTATTCACGCTTGACGGAACCTCTACACAGCAGTCGTACCGGCATTTATCTGGAGGCGTAATATACGGATTATTCTGAGGCAAACCAACAGCCGTTACCCCTTCATTCAGAAGATCACGCGCTTTCGCCCAGTGGTAAACACCTTCCCACGTCTGTCTAACTTCCTCTGAATACGCACCAAACCGACTCTTGTACACAAACTTCCGCTCGGGAAGCTCTATCACCTTGACGCTTTCCAAATTGATCCTTTGAAACTGATTATAATGTTGTGATTCCGCATTTTCTTCCTCATACTTGCTAATTTGTTTAGATTTCTTGCTATGAAAGTACGGTTTGGAGAATTTTTCGAGATAGCCGCCCTCTCGCCAAGCTTTAGGACTGCTTTTAAAATACTCTTTAAACGAGGTTGTAAAATAAGATAAAGAGGTAAATCCGCACTCAAAAGCGATCTCTGTCACTGGCATATTCGGCATATAAATCAGCATGTGCGCCGCCTTTTCCATCCTCACCCTTTTGACATAATCAGCTGGCGTTTCATTCATCACCTCAACAAAAAGCCGATGAAAATGGAAAGAAGAGTAGGTAGATTGCTCTGCCAAAATGTCGAGTGACAAGTTTTCATTCAAATGGTTCTGTATGTAATCAAGCACTTTATAAATACGGCTTTGCTGATCGCTCATCTCATTAACTCCTGACGTGTGACTCGTGTTTCTTTTATTATAGTGCAGAAAATGCGGCGTGGGGTACGGTACCTTTTTTTGTGAAGTCTTGTGCTCGCCCGCAAATGTTCATTTTTCGCCCGAAAACGCTGAATTCTCGCCCGGTAATTTCAATTTCTGCCCGCAAACTCCCAAAACCCGCCCGCAAGCATCTCCTCCCCTCATCCACAAAAAAAGAAGACAACCAGATCTGGCTGTCTTCCCCTAACTATCATCTATACCGGCTGCACACGCGACCAATGCCGGTCGACGGCAATGGCTTCTACCAGCTTTTTGCCGAACGCCTCCGGATCGGAGCCACCGTCGAGCAGCACACCGGCTTCAGGCGTCAGGTTGCCTTTGCCTTCACAAAGCTTCCTCACCACTCCCGCGGCACTCTCTGTCGCGGCAAGTGTTTTAAAATGCTTAAATGTATCCGCAATAAAGTCTTCAGCTTCCGGCAGACCCTTCATGCTTTCTTCAAAGCCTTTGCCGCCGGCGATGAACACGCCGTCATACAGCACGGAATCGGTCGTTAAATACGTCTTTTGCACCTCAAGCGGCTCTCCGTCACTGCTCATAACCGGCCCGAGATAACGTCCGACCACCTCTGGCGTGATGCCCGCTCCCGTCAGCGCGTCCATCACTGCGGTCACTTCCTTCCCTTCAAATCCAGTATTCACAAGCACGGCCACTTTTCTTGTCTGAGGCAGCTTGACGGTGTTTTCCTGGCTGAGGGCAGGGGATGCTGCGGTCACATCAACCGGCTTCACGTTTTCAGGCACTTTCGCTCCAACACTTAACGCGATTTCTTCTGCGAGCGCCGTATCGACGTTGCTGAACATTTCAACAACCTGCTGCTGCACGTCCTTGGATTTTACTTTTCCGACCTCAAAACAAAACGCTTTGACGATATGCTGCTTTTCCACCGCCGACATGCTGTTCCAGAACAGCCTTGCCTGTGAATAATGATCGGCGAAGCTTTCACTGCGCTGCCTTACTTTTTTGCCGTCGATTTTTTCCTGATAATGCTCGTAGCCGCCTTCACTCGCAGAAGACGTTTCCGGATAGCCCCCCTGCAGCGAGTTTTTATGGTACGAAACCGGACCGCGGTCGATCGTCATACGGTGCATGCCGTCGCGCTGGTTATTATGGAACGGACACACCGGACGGTTGATCGGAAGCTCATGGAAGTTCGGCCCGCCAAGGCGCGTCAGCTGCGTATCTGTATACGAGAACAGCCGCCCTTGCAGCAGCGGATCGTTCGAGAAGTCGATGCCCGGCACGACATGACCCGGATGGAACGCCACCTGCTCCGCCTCAGCGAACACGTTATCCACGTTTTTGTTTAACGTCATCTTCCCGATGATTTTTACCGGCACCTCTTCCTCCGGCCACACTTTTGTCGGGTCCAGTATATCGAAATTGAAGCTGAACTCATCGGCTTCATCAATCATCTGTACGCCAAGCTCATATTCCGGGAAGCTGCCCAGTTCGATCGCCTCGTACAGATCGCGGCGGTGGAAATCCGGGTCTTTACCTGCAATTTTCTGCGCTTCGTCCCAAACAAGCGAGTGCACGCCGAGCTTCGGCTTCCAATGGAATTTCACGAAACGCGCCTTGCCTTCTTCGTTCACAAAACGAAACGTGTGCACGCCAAATCCTTCCATCATTCGGTAGCTTCGCGGAATCGCACGGTCGCTCATCGCCCACATCACCATATGTGCGGACTCCGTATTGTTGGAAACAAAGTCCCAAAACGTATCATGAGCGGTCGACGCCTGTGGCATTTCATTGTGCGGCTCCGGCTTGAACGCATGCACAAGATCCGGAAACTTTATCGCATCTTGGATGAAGAACACGGGAATATTATTACCAACTAAATCGTAATTGCCTTCTTCGGTATAAAATTTCGTCGAGAACCCGCGCACATCACGGACCGTGTCCCCTGAGCCGCGCGATCCGGCTACCGTTGAAAAACGGACAAATACAGGCGTCTGCACGCCAGGGTCTTGAAGGAATTTTGCTTTTGTGTACTCCTTCATCGATTCATACACTTCAAACATGCCGTGTGCCGCATAGCCACGGGCATGAACGACACGCTCTGGAATGCGCTCATGGTCAAAATGGGTCATCTTTTCACGAAAATGGAAATCCTCCAGTAGCGTCGGTCCGCGCTGTCCTGCTTTTAAGGAATGCTCATCATCACTAATGCGCACACCCTGGTTCGTCGTCAGTTTCTCACCGTCATTGTTCGAACGATAATGCTCAAGCTGTTCGTCTTTTTTCAATCGTTATCCCTCCCGGTCATGTGTAAAAAGCTATGTATCTATACCTGCTTATTTCCCTGTTAGCACTCGTTAAAACTAGAACTATTGATGCAAAAAAGTTAAACAAGGCATATAAATGGCGTTTAAGGGTATAGAAATATAGAACGTACTGCGAATCAGTTTAGAGTCGAAAGGGAGAAATTATGAACATTTGCCTTAGCAATCATCCTTCATTAACAATCATTCAACTAATCGGAAACCCCAATGTCCATCTTTCTTCAGTTGTTTACGATTCAAGGAAAGCATGTGCCGGATCGGCGTTTGTCTGTGTGAGCGGAGAAAACCATGACGGCCATCATTATATCGAGCAGGCTGCCGAAAACGGGGCGGTTCTTATTGCAGGGGAAAACGAACTTATGATAAGAAAATTCGCCGAATCCTACCCAGCGTTAACGTTTGTACTCGTAAAAGACGCCAGGCTGTTTCTTGCGCATCTTTCCATCGTTTTTCATGACCGCATTCATGAGAAAATGACAACGGTAGGCGTAACGGGAACGAACGGTAAAACGACCGTGACAGCGTACGTGCGCTCGCTAATGAACGTTCTTAACACGCCATCAGCATTGATTGGAACAAACGGCATTCTTGCTTCCAAAGGTAAGCTGGCGTTCGAACAGACAACCCCCACTACGCCAGAGGCGCCCGATTTGCATCACTTATTTGAGCTGCTCAAACGAGAAGGCGACCAGCTTGTCGCGATGGAGGTATCCTCAGTCGCCATTGAACAGAAACGTACCGCCGGCATCGAGTTTGATGTAGCGATTCATACGAATATTTCTCCAGAGCATCTGGAGTTTCACCATACATTTGAGAACTATAAAAAAGCGAAATTGAAGCTGTTTCAGCAAGCGAAAGCGGCAGTAGTGAACCGTGATGACGAAGGGATGGGCGCTGACATCATTCAGCACTTCTCCGGCCCGCTCATCACGTACAGTCTGGACAAGCAGTCCAACGCAGACATTATCGCTTCCAACATCAAAACACACAGCGACGGCACCTCATTTGAATTGCGGATACAGCATAAATCGTATATCGTGCGCGCACCCATTTTCGGTGATTACAATGTCGCGAACCTGCTTTCTGCGATTGGAACGGCTGTGCTGCTCGGCCATTCTCTGCCGAACATCCTTTTGGCGCTTCCTTTCATAGAAGGACCAGAAGGACGATTTGAAGTGCTGCAGCAATACGGACGCCGCAGTATTATCCTGGATTATGCGCATACACCTGTTGCGCTTTCCAATCTCATCGAGCAAGTGAAAAAGCTGCCACACAACCGGCTGATCGTCATGATCACTGGAATCGGTATTAGAGACCGTGATAAAATGCCGAAAATGGCTGAAGCGATTGAAGGGAAGGCTGATGAAGTGGTCGTATCCGTCGATCATCCTGGCTATAATGAACCGGAGGATATCGTGAACCATGTGATCTCAGGCTTTAAAAACAAGCTTTCACCGCATATTCATCCAGCACCGTCACGTCGGGAAGGTGTACTGGCCGCACTGGCTCTGAGCCGAGAAGGCGACCTTATCGTCCTGACAAGCGGCTGCATTAACGGCGCACAGATCATAAAAGGGAAAAAGGTGCCGCATTCGGACAAAGACATCATCCACGAGTATTTTGACAAGCTGCAAAGCGGGATGGAAAGGGATTATGCAGAGGCGTGACGAATACCAATTTAAATACCTTAAAAGCGCTAAGAGTCATTTTAGTGCTTTTTTTCATAGCGAAAGAGGTGCATTCAGATGATTCACTTGCCGCGTGACCATGATCCTATGAACAATGCGCAGCTGATCGGGCGTTATGGCGCCAGAAAAATGGAGCTGCCGAGCGCTGTTGAGGAAACCGAGCTGCTTTTTCAAGATATTTATAACCGCGATTATACGCCGTCTTTTCAAAACTCTCCCACTCTTTCTTTATTTAAAACGTTCAAGAAGCTCATAAAAGGAATGTTTGTGGAGGATGTTTCCAACCGTACACTTCCTCCTACTCGGACGGTGATGGACGAGAATGGGATGCCTTGTCCTGAATGGCTGCCGACATTAAACAGAGAGTACGACCGGCTTTTTTGTGAAATCACGAAGACCGTAAACGTGAAAGATTTCGGAGCGAAGGGAGACGGGGTCACGGATGATACCGCGGCTTTTGAAAAAGCGATCGGAACAGGATCGGTGCATGTCGTGGTGCCAGCAGGTGTGTATATGACCAAAGGCATCAAGCTGCCGTCTTGGACATCGTTTTCGGGTGAAGGAAAAGGCATCACTGTGATTAAACTGCATAACGAGGCACCGATTGGCAGGCGCCTTATTACGAACAGCCGCTATATAAAAGGAAACCACCATATCGCCGTCCGCTACATGACGCTTGACTGGAACGTGGAACGGCTAGGCGATATACCGAAAACGGCTGCCGGCAACAACCAGTCCAGCTGCCTCACGTTCGCTCATGTCACCTACGGCTGGGTGCAGAACGTGGAAGCCATCAATCCCGGCCTTCACTGCTTCGACGTGTCTTCCGCTTATTACACGTACTTAGGTGACGGCACTCGTGCGCGATACGGCAGCCGCTACATATGGCTGGATAACCTGAACGGCTATGGGTTCGGCGATGACGGGATCACGACTCATCACAGTGAGGATCTTTTTATCTCAAACTCTCACATGTGCGATCCGAGCGGCCGCTCGCATAAGCTTGGCTTTTCCAACTCCAACGGCATCGAGGTGGATGACGGCTCACGCAACGTTTGGCTGCTCAACAACTCAACAGCACGGTGCTTTGGCGGAATAGAGATTAAGGCCCATCACAACTCAGCGGCCGCCGCAAATGTCCACATCATCGGTCACCTCTCCGTTAACGACAACCGTGCCTATAATTTCCGACATATCGGCCACCACCAGGCAGCTGATACAGAATCGCTGACTGCTTTTAATATCAAAGCAACGAATCTTATCGCGGCGGCTCCTATTAGAACCTCATTATACGAAGGGTCACAGCAGCGCGCCCTCGTCGTCTCTGGCTATAAAAATGTGGTCATCAACCATTTTACGGCTATTGGGGACAGTGATTACGATTATAACCGGGGTCCGGTACTCGCCGTTCAATACCGCGCACGCAACGTTGTGCTGAACAATGTGCACGTGACCGGCTTTAAAACAGCAGGAGTCGATATGAAGGTGTTTGGCGGTGATAACGCAGCAGACATCGTCCGTATCGGCCAATTCACCGCCGACGCCTCGGCTGAAAAGACCTTGGTTGTCGGCAGCGGTGTAACGGATATTGAACTGCAGAACGTGTATGCAGTAAGAGGATTGACGCGGGAAAAAGTAACATTATAAGAAGGACAAAGCCCGGATGATGTCATCCGGGCTTTTATATGCCGGTAAACGATACGAGCATAAAAATGGTGATACAAACGAAATTCCAAACCACACTGACTTCCCTGTTCTTATCCTTTAAAAGATGAGCGAACAAATAATCAAGCAATGTAATCACGAAGGTCACCGCCAAAACCATCACCACGTACGCAAGCCATCCTTCCAACGGGATGAACGTGTGTAGGAGAAATAATAACAGCAGAATAACACACATACTCAATAACCTGCTCAAGCGATTTGTTCCATCATATACGAACATACTCCTCATCTGAACGTGCCCCTTTCAACCAGCTGTTATTCCTTTCATTTTATAGATTGAAGAAAGCAATCAAAAGAACGACGAATGTTAGACCTAAAATGCTCAATGTCAACGTAAGAGAACTAACTTCTCTATCTTTTTCTCCTAGGAGCTTAATACAGACTTTTTCAACCAAGGTTGCGAGGATGATGGAAGAAACTATCAAGATAAGGGAGGCCTCCCACCCTGTATTTGGAGAATAAATGTTGAAAAGTTGAAGAAGAAATACGACGATACACACACTGATCAATCCGCTCAATCGAAAGGTTTCGCGCCGTTTAAACCACTTTTTCAGCATCCGACTTATCCCCCTTATACCTTATCTTATAATCAATGGTTAAGAAATTTAGGTCGAAGCCGATATTCGTTTCGTATGTAAAAGACGATTTCTTAGGCAAATAGGTAATAGAAGAAAAACGCAAATCCCATTGCTCATGCAGCTCGGGCTGCTGCGCTGTTTTCCACACTTCTTCCACTCTCGCGCTTATGGGTATTTCTACATATATTGGTTTATTCTTCATAAAATGACCTCCCCCCATAACATATCATATTTATAGAAACAGCTTGGAGGATAAATAAGGAAAACGATTCATAGCATGTTACAAACAATGTGTTAAAATTAACCATATATAACAAAAGGAGGGCATGCGTTTTGCTTAATATATTGCTTATAATTGGTGCGGTTTCCATCGCTGTCTCTGGAATCTTTCTTGGTGCTTGGACGAACGGACAGCAGCAGCGTGCGAACTTTCACTCTGAAACGAGCGACCATCGCAACTTTCGCACAAAAATTGCACTATACAGCGGGCTTGTGGGTGTCCTCTCGTTTGGAGCGGCCGGGCTGGTCTGGTACCTATAAAATAAGCTAAGTTAAAGGATTATGTACAAGGAAGGCAATAGAATACAGCAAGACATTGGGGTGTCGTTCAGGAGGAAATATTATGCAAAACAAAGCTTTAGTAGTCATCGATATTCAAAATGACATCACAAAGAATTACAAAGAGATAATCGGTAATATCAACCAATCCATTGATTGGGCTGCCGAAAATGATATTCATGTTGTGTATATAAGACACGAGAATTTGTCACCTGGTACCAGAACGTTTAAAACCGATACACGAGGGGCCGAATTAGCTCCAGATTTGAAAATCGTATCAGACCACGTTTTTACAAAATATAAGGGAAACGCATTAACAAGCGAAGAATTCACAGCCTTTATTCAAAGAAATGAAATAGACGACTTCTACATCACTGGAGCAGATGCTATCGCTTGTGTTAAGTCAACTTGCTATAACTTACGTAAATCAAACTATGGGGTCAGCGTCCTATCAGATTGCATTACCAGTTACGATAAAAAGAAAATAGATGCTATGTTAGACTATTATGAAAGTAAAGGATGCGACATTATTTGTTTGAATGACTTATTGAATTAAGGATTTTTACGTCCAGATTAAAAAGGCTCACGACAGCATCATGCTGTCGTGAGCCTTTTTTGGTTTTGCNGAAAAAGTCCGATCTTCGCCCGGAAACTCCCGTTTACTCCCCTTGCGCCTTCTTGATCTGCTTGCTTCGCAGCTGTCCGCACGCCGCGTCGATGTCTGTGCCGTGTTCTTGGCGTATTTTACAGTTAATGCCGCGCTTTTTCAGCGTGTCGTAGAAAGCGAGTACGTCGCTTTGCTCACTGCGCTGATATTGGCTGTGCTCATCGACCGGGTTGTATGGAATCAGGTTCACGTACACGCTTTTGCCTTTATCGGCAAACAGGTCGGCAAGCTGCTCTGCCTCCTCAATATGATCGTTCACGTCGCGCAGCAAAATGTATTCGAGCGTGATCCGTTTGTTCGTCTTCTCAATATAATAGTTCACCGCATCCATCAGCTTCTCGATCGGAATGGCACGGTTAATTTTCATGATGCGAGTGCGCAGGTCGTTGTTCGGCGCGTGCAGCGATAGCGCCAGGTTCACCTGCAGACCAGTATCAGCAAACTCCTTCATCTTGTTCGCCAGCCCGCTCGTCGACACGGTGATCTTGCGTGCCCCGATGGCGAGGCCCTTATAATCCGTCACCACATGTATAAAATCGACCATATTGTCAAAGTTATCAAAAGGCTCTCCGATTCCCATGACGACGATGTGGCTCACCCGCTCGTCTTCGCCCTTCGCGTCAAGATGGTGCTGAACGTTCATAATCTGCTCCACAATCTCACCGCTCGAGAGGTCACGCGTTTTAGCGAGCAGTCCGCTCGCACAGAAGCTGCAGCCGATGTTGCAGCCGACCTGAGTCGTGACGCAAACGGACAGACCGTACTTATGGCGCATCAGTACCGTTTCGATTAAGTTGCCGTCCTGCAGCCTGAACAGAAATTTTACCGTTCCGTCAGCAGACTCCTGCTTCACGTGCACCTCCAGCGTTTGAATGCTGAAGTTCTCGACTAACAATTCACGAGCTTCCGCCTTCAGTTCCGTCATGTCCTCAAACGCTGTTACGCGCTTTCTATATAAATAATCCCAAACCTGGGACGCTCTGTATTTTGTGTGTCCTCGGTCAATCAGCCATGATTCGAGCTGGCTTGACGTTAGTCCATAAATGGATGGCTTATTCATTGTGCAACCCTCATTTCACGGTGGAAATTCGCTCACATTATCCTTGCAAAACCTTTTTAAATCAACACTTGCAAGCTTCTACCACTATACCTTTTTTAAAGAAAAAAATCTATTTTTGACACAGAAAAATACAAGAAAATTCGACAAATCCCAACAATTAACACACGAAAAGTTTTGACAATATAAAATATTTGCGGTTATTATATTTTGTGGATAAAGGAGGTTACATTATGTCAACTTTGAATAAACAGAAAATTGTGGACAGTGTCCCGCAAAAAGGCTTTTTCGGTCACCCTAAGGGCTTGTTCACTCTCTTCTTTACAGAGTTTTGGGAGCGTTTCTCCTACTATGGAATGAGAGCGATCCTTGTTTACTATATGTACTACAGCGTTTCAGAAGGTGGATTAGGTTTAAGCGAGCAAACCGCTCTTGCCATCATGTCCATCTACGGTTCACTCGTATACATGTCCGGTGTTATCGGCGGATGGCTGGCTGACCGCGTGTTCGGTACGTCGAAGGCCCTGTTCTACGGCGGTATTTTAATCATGATCGGTCACATCCTCCTGTCGCTTCCTGGCAGTGTGACGATGCTATTCGTCTCCATGGTGTTCATCGTAATCGGTACAGGTATGCTTAAGCCGAACGTTTCAAGTGTAGTCGGTGATATGTACAGCCCTGAAGACACGCGCCGCGATGCAGGTTTCAGTATTTTCTACATGGGGATTAACCTTGGTGCGTTCCTGTCTCCGCTTATTATCGGTAAAGTGCAGGCAGACGTTGGTTTCCACGCTGGATTCGCGATTGCAGCGGTAGGTATGCTTCTCGGTTTGATTGTATTTGTCGTAACAAAGAAAAAGACTCTCGGCCTTGCCGGGACGTATGTTCCAAACCCGCTATCAGCGGCTGAAAAGAAAAAAGTAATCGGTATCGTTGCCGCTGTGGCCATTGTGCTTGGTGTTGTTCTTGGCATCACGATTCCAAACGGCATGTTCACGCTTAACGTGTTCATCAACCTTGTTGGAATTTTCGGTGTTACGATTCCTACGATTTATTTCGTCGTCATGTACAGAAGCAAAAAGACAACAGACGTGGAGCGTTCGCGCCTTATTGCTTACATCCCGCTGTTCATCGCATCCGTTATGTTCTGGGCAATTCAGGAGCAAGGCTCTACAATCCTTGCCAGCTATGCGGACAAGCGTACTGACTTAAATTTTGCAGGATTTGATATTGCTCCTGCGATGTTCCAGTCATTGAACCCGCTATTCATCATCGTCCTTGCGCCAGTTTTCGCTTGGATGTGGGTGAAGATGGGCAACCGTCAGCCATCTGTGCCGCAGAAGTTCTCACTGTCCCTTCTGTTCGCAGGTCTTTCATTCCTTGTGATCCTGCTTCCTGCTTACTTTGGCGGAACAGACACATTGGTTAACCCATTATGGCTGGTACTCAGCTACTTTATCGTTGTACTAGGCGAGCTTCTATTATCGCCAGTTGGACTTTCTGCTACAACGAAACTCGCGCCTGCCGCGTTCTCTGCACAGACCATGAGCCTTTGGTTCCTGTCCAGTGCAGCCGCACAGGCTCTAAACGCACAGCTCGTGCGCTTTTACACACCAGAAAACGAAATGATGTACTTCGGCTCCATCGGTGTCGCAGCCATCGTTCTAAGCTTGCTTCTATTCATGATCTCACCTAAGATTCAAGTGTTCATGAAGGGCATCAGATAATATAAAGAAAACGACAGCTGACGCCAAGCCTTTCCGTCAGCCGCAGTTGACCCTATCCTTTCATAACGTACAAAAAAGCTTCCAGCGAAAACATTCGCTTGGAAGCTTTTTTTGATGTTAGTTTAGTGCACACACAATACAGATTCGCTCCTTACACAAATCTGGTTTCTTCCATTTTTCTTCGCTTCATATAACCCTAAATCAGCCAGATGGAAATGCTCTTCAAAGGTCTTCACGGTGCCCGAATCATTGTCTGCCACACCTATACTCACTGTAACCGGAAATGGACTGTCTTCTTTTTGTAAATCTGCATTCGTTAACGCTTCTTTCAGCTGATTTGCCATTTCCTTGCCGCGTTGAATAGGTTCTTTTACTAAAATGACAAATTCATCGCCGCCATATCTTCCTATGAATCCCATCTCGCCCATCGTTTCATGACAAAGGGCTCCGACTTTCTTAATCACCTCATCACCGAACAAATGGCCATGGTTATCATTTATGTCTTTAAAATAATCAATATCAAGGACCATGCACGTAACATCCGTATAATTCATCGCAGCTGTCCCTAGCCATTCGTTTGCTGTCGTCTCCAGATGGCTGCGGTTATGTAACCCAGTTAAGTAGTCTGTCGTGGCTTTCTTCTTTAACATCGATAAGCTGTGCTTGACCTCTAATTTAATGGCAGCTTGCGCTAATTGGCTTTCATTGATTTCATTCAATAGCTGGATGTATTCCTTTTGCACACGATAGCCTAGTTGATAATCCCCCATAAGGTCACATAGCTTACATCGTTCCTCTTGAATCGTTTTTAACAGATACGCATCCTTATAGCCTTCTACTATGGCTTTAGCTTGCGAAAGCGATTCAAACGCTTCACGGTAACGCTCACTATTCTCGTACCAGCTGCCTTGAAGCATCAAGCAATGCGCTTTTTCTCTCATGAAATTGTCTAAGACAGGATTCGTAATCATTTCCTGCAAATACGCATAAGCACGATCCAAATCCATTAGGCCAATATACGACTGTGCAAGATTCAGCATCACTCTCAAATTCAAAATCGGTCTTTCAGGGAGAGATCGTTCTGCCATTTTCAGCCCTAATATGGCGCTATCCAGTGCTTCTTGAAAGTTCTTCTCTTCTAAAAAGACGTGACTGAGATTGCTGTACGCGTTGCTGACGATATTAAATTTCTCTACTTTCAGCCCTAGCTCAATGGTTTGCTTAAGTGTCTCTTTCGCTTTATCGTATTCCTTTGTATATTCATATAACAAAAACAAGATGTTATACAGCTTCATCCGATCCACATCATCGCCATGCTCCAAACACACTTCCTCATATTCAGATATGAGCGCAAAGGCCTCTTCCATTGCACCAATGGAATAATAGGACGCGACACTGGCAACATGAGCCGTCAGAATCGCCTTATAATCCTTCCACTCCGTCCCCCATTTTAAAAGATGGAAGCTTTCTTGAATGCACTCCTTGTATTTCCCTTCTTCTCTTAAGAGTAAGACCTTTTGCTGCAAAGCTACTGATTCGTCTTTATTCATGCTTCGACTCCTGTCACGTTTGATGTATACCCTTAACAAAAAAGTATGATAATGGAAATATCGTCTAGTATGACATTATTTTCAGAATTATTTTTTAAATAGAGAAACTCCAAGCCCTGTTAGCGAACTTGGAGTTTAAACGAATGGATAAAAGGAAGGAGACACTCTCATGGAAGACATGATTCACACCGCTGCACGCACCACGGCATCTTATCTGCTTCTGCTCATCCTTACCTACTTTATCGGCAAACAGATCAACGCACACAAAAATTACTTTAGCTTCGCGCTTTCAATAACCATCGGGGCACTCGTCGCGAACATGGGCTTCAATGTGAAGATTCCGTTCACGGACGTGCTTCTTTCATTCATGGTGCTGTCGAGCATCTATTTTCTTGTATCTTATCTGTCGCTTCACTTTCGTCCGCTGCGAAAATGGCTGTCCGGCTCCCCTACCACGGTGATCGAAAACGGCCAAATCCTCGAGCACCATATGAAAAAAATTCACCTCACCATGGATGACTTGAATCAGCTCCTTCGTGAGGCGAGCATTTTTGACATAGAGGAAGTCGATTACGCTGTGCTTGAAATTAGCGGAAACCTATCCGTACTGAAAAAAGATCTCTATAAAAATGTAACGAAACGTGATCTTAAGCTTCCAGAAAGCGCGCCAAAGCCGCTTCCGCTCGAGCTCATCATGGACGGCAGTGTACTCGAACAAAACCTGAACGACATCCATAACCGCACCTGGCTGAACCAGCAGCTCACTTCCCGAGGCCTGACGCTATCTGATGTGTTCTACGCAGTTGTCAGTTCAAACGGCACGCTCATACTCGATCTTTATCAAGACAATCCGTCCACTTAGTTCAGGGTAGTCCCTTTAAACGTATTGCCGCCTTCGATCGTGCCAAGATCGAATCCTTTTTTGAACCATGTCATCCGCTGTTCTGACGTTCCGTGCGTGAAGCTTTCCGGCACCACATAGCCGCGCGCTCTTTTTTGAATCGTATCGTCACCGACCGCACTCGCCGCGTTCAAGGCTTCTTCTAGATCCCCTTTTTCAAGCAGATCCATTCCTTGCGCATGATGCGCCCATACGCCCGCATAATAGTCAGCCTGAAGCTCGAAACGAACCTGGTATTTGTTGTATTCCTTTTCATCCAGCTTCTGGCGCAGCGGCCCTAATTTTTCCGTAGTGCCGAGCAATGTCTGTACATGATGGCCGACCTCGTGCGCGATCACATACGCCATCGCGAAATCGCCCGGCGCTTTAAACTCGCGCTGCAGCTCGTTATAAAAGCTTAAATCAATGTACAGCTTCTGGTCGCCCGGACAATAAAATGGCCCGACAGATGAACCCGCTGCACCGCAAGCAGACTGCACGCTGTCTGTATAAAGCACGAGTGTCGGTTCTTTGTACGTCAGGCCCTTCTTCTTGAACTGCTCAGCCCACACTTCCTCTGTATCGGCCAGCACAACGGACACAAACTGCGCCAGCTCTTTTTCCTCCGCACTCTCCTCATATGGCGCACCGCCATTATTCGTTGCCGGACCCGTCTCGTTTATTAGGTCAGCTGGATTACCGCCTAGCAGCGTAAAAATCAGCACGATAATAATCCCGCCGAGTCCGCCTCCAGCAACCAGCTTGCCTCCGCCCATCCCGCGGCGGTCCTCCACATTCGAACTGCCCTGCCTGCCTCTCCATTTCATACGATATCCTCCTGCAATCACGTAGTTTAGTAGAGGTATACCCCAGAAAGAGAGAATTTAATTCTGTATCGTGCTTTTTTAGTATGTAATAGTCCTGCTCCCCTTCAATCCACCACATTCGCGAGCACTTCACAATCACAGAAACCGCCTTGATTTGTAATCGCCTTGATCACCTTTGCCTTTTTCCCTGCTGGTATATGATCATCGACCCACTTTTTTGTATAGACGAGCGTGTGATCACAGTCCTCGACTCTCAATTGCTGCTCCAAACTTGCACCGAGTGACTCCCGTTCTTCTGGCTGCAGATCAAGCTCCTTCCACTGTCCGCCATATTCCTTTAACATAGCGAACCGCTTCAAATCCTTCTTGTCTTTTTTGCCAAGCTCCAGCACTCGCTGCATGCACTCAATCGCCGCACGGTAATTCAAAAGGCATTCCTCTGCCTGAGAAAGGAGACACCACGCCAGCTGGTTATCCAGATGTTCTGCCGTGTATTCCTTGAGCCCCTCTCTTGCATGCAAAAGATACGGAACGGCCTCCTTATCCGGTCTTCTTCTCCTATAGGAGCCTTGCATGGAAAGCATCTGGCCTTTTTTTAGCGTTTCCTGCCATTCACTAAGTTCCTTCACTTCTCTGTTCCTCTCTTCCATTCCTGTCTCTTTTTCAAACTAAATCTCTCCCTTTCTCAAGCCGTTGTGTGTATGCTTAAGTAAAAAAAGAGAGGGGAAATTTGGTATGAACGTGTCTAGAATCCATATCATCGGCTCGGTCGGAAGCGGGAAAACGACACTTGCCAAGCAATTATCTCAGCTTCTTCACATTCCCTATTACGAACTCGACAACGTCTCTTGGATTCGCAGAAAAGAAGGCGACCTCATGCGATCTCCGGAGAAACGCGACGAATGTCTGCAGTCTATCATCCAATCACCTTCGTGGATTGTAGAAGGCGTGCACTATACATGGACGCGTGACAGCTTTCATCATGCCGAACTGATTCTTCTGCTCGATACACCATACCGAACAAGAATTTTCCGTATCATCAAACGGTTTCTCCGCCAAAAAACGGGATTCGAACACGCTCATTATAAACCTACCTTCCGCATTTTTCTGAGAATGTTCAAATGGAACCATCATTTTGAGAAGGTCGCCAAGCCCATCATTCAAGAGATGTACCACCCATACGAGGATAAAGTGATCATCTTGAAAAACAAGGAAGACCTCACAAAGATAAAGGCGAGACTGTTCCCCACCCAACAGACAGGTTAAAGGTCGAATTCCAAGTTCGGGGTCCGGTACCATCAGAAGAAAAAGCAGCAATCAAGCTGCTTTTCCTTCTGCAGTACCGGACCCCGATAACCTCGATAACCGATAAAGTTTTCACAAAACGGCTTTCATCTTAGCCAGCTTATCTGGGTTACGGATGAAATAGAGGTTCTGAATGCAGTCGTTTTCCACATGCAACAGGATGGCCGTGACCATCTCTCCGTCTGAAAGAATGACGATGCCGGCCTGACCGTTTATGTTCTTCACATCAAATGAAATGCTCTCGCCATATTGCGGCATTTGCTTGAGAAGGCCAAACAGGAATTTCGCCACTCGCTCTCTCGAAATAATCGGATGAAGCGCAGCCACCGCTTTTCCGCCGCCATCCGAAATTAGGACAACCTCTTCGGATAAGATCTCTAATACAGACTCGACGTTGCCGGTCCCAAACGCTTGGAGAAACCGGCTGACCCATGCTTCACTTTCTTTTTCTAACAAAACAGCGTGCTCTTCTGTTATGCCCATCTTTTCGTTTGCCCGGCTGAACAGCTTGCGGCAATTCGCCTCGCTTTTTTCGGTTAATTCCGCAATCTCCTTATAGCCGAAGTCAAATGCATTCCGCAGCACGAACACCGCTCGCTCTGACGGTGAAAGCTTCTCCATCAGAACGAGCATCGCATAGGATAGCTGCTGACCTTGATAAACACGATCAAAGAATTCGCTGTCTGAAGAGATGATTGGTTCGGGCAGCCATTCTCCCACATACTGCTCCCGCCGTTTGCGCGCTGACTTTAACAAGTCCAAACAGCGGTTGGTCACCATCTTGCACAAGTATGCTTTAGGCTGATCCACGTCCTTTTCCATCTTGTACATCTTAAGAAATACATCCTGAACGGCATCTTCTGCATCGTTAATCGAACCTGTCATTTGATAAGCAATCTTGAACAACAACGGTTTATACGTCTCGTAAAGGTCTTGCATTTTCTCCCCCTACCCCCACTCAGTTTCTTAAAAGACTCGCGATGTCCCACGTGAACTTCCTCATTTTCAAGCCCCATTTCCCTGCCACGACAAAGCTCAAGCCCCATTTCGAAGCCCAGGCCATTCCGTTATCAGGACCAATGCTCCAGCAATACGTGTCCATATAACTCTTATGAACCGGTGCTCTTGTTCCATTTGTGTCTGCCAAAATCACTTGCCCGAGCCTGGCTGATTGGGCGCCCGCTTCTTTACAGGTCATTCTGTCAGGCTTCCCGCTGACCGCGTCCACGATATGTGCGCAGTCACCCACACTGTATACGCCAGGCAGGCCCTTCACCCTGTAGCTGTGATCGACGGCCACTTTCCCGTCCTCCGTCAGCGGAACGTTCATCTGCTTGAGCATCGGATTGGGCTGCAAGCCGAGTGTCCATAAACACAAACCAGAAGGCAGCTCTTTTCCATCGGCCAGGTGCACCTTTCCATCGGTCGCCTGCATAACCCTGCTCTGATGACATACCGTCACACCGGCTTCTCTTAACGAGCGCTCCAGTTTATCCGACACACTTGAAGGTCCTTCCATAAACAGCCTTTCATGTGCGTTCATTAAGAGAATCTTCACCGCGCGTTCCTCTAGACCAAGCTCTTTTGCGTAAGCGCGGACACTGTGGACAAGCTCTGCTGCTGTTTCGATTCCGCTCAATCCCGCACCCGCTATAGTAATGGTCATGAGGCTCTGCTTTTTATGTGTATCGGTTTCTGTCACGGCCGCTTTCAGGTTAGCGCGCCACAATTTATTGATTTTCTGAGCCGCCTCAATCCCGTTCAGCGCGATACCTCCTTTATCCGTTTCTGTCTCACGGACAACGCTGCCTGCAGCCAGCACTACATAATCATAGTGGACATCAAAAGTTTCTCCTGCCGGATTCAAGCACCGCAGCATGTTTCTTTCATGCTCAAGCGACTGAACACACGCTTGAAGAAAATCCACACCGCTCGGAAAGATGTCTCGAAATGGAATCTTAATGTCCTCATCATTCACAGCTGGTTTAAAAAGAAGCACCTTCCGGGTATGGTACGGATTTTTATCAATTAAAACGAGATTAAGTTCCTCCCCTCTGAATGCCTTTTGCAAGGATTGAACCGCATGAATCCCCGCATACCCGCCGCCTACAATCACACATGTTTTCGCCATTTCTTCACTCACTCCTCCACCTGTTTGAAAATAAAACGAGGCAGAGCGATGTTTTGTGACAGCGCGAACACAAAAATGGGTCTGTGAATCATCACCATAATCCAACAAATTTCAGCAAATGTTTCCTCATTTCCTGGGAAATTCATAAAAAATCTTGTCGAAAGAGATCATGATGGCGAAAAAAAAAGGACTTCATATGCCCTTTGACATACAAAATCCTTTCTAATCAAACCTGTTCATTACAACATAGTTAAAACTTCACTAAACGAGGATCAAATTTAATAAATCCGTCTCTCATCTTCGTGTAAACCTTCTTTTGGATAAATTTCAAAGCAATAATAAACAATAAGCTGCTTAATACTCCCACAATAGCGATCCATTTATAAAAGATAGCAAGAAGGGTCGACACCATCACATTTGTTAGTGAAAACGTATAAATGATAATAAGCAGAAGATTAAAATATTGTAATAGAAAGATCCTTATCTTCTCCATAGTAGAAGTGGTATCTTTTCTTCTCCTATTTAAGAGTTTGATTTCGCTTACGGCAATTTTATAGGTTTCTAAAAACCAAGTTACGATTGTCACCACGTACCTCCCGAAAAATAGAGTTAACCAACATGACTATAATAGTACTAAACCTAAACAGCTATCCTTGTATTTAATAACACAATTTCCATAAACTCAAACCATAAAATGTAAATAATTGCTCAAGAAAAAACAGGGCAGCTAGTCTCTCTCGCCCTGTTTTTTCTCTATAACAGCCTCTCCAGCTCCATCACATCATCCAATATATAATCGGCCTCGTGCTTTTCAAAATCGGCCCGTGCCTTTTCGCCTGATAGCCCTGTGAGGACGGCGGCGAACTGGCAGCCGATTTCGCGGGCGGCGATCAAATCGGCTAGTGAATCTCCCACTACAAGTACTTCATCCGCGCCTGCCATCGGCAACCTGGCTTCTACACTAGAACGTTCACCTCTATCCCGTCCGAGAAGCGCCATCACATACGTAAACGGATGAGGCTTCGATAACGAGCCTTTGTCCGTAAACGCTTTTTGTGCACGCAGCACATCATCGGCTGTGATAACGGTATTTTCATCAAAATAGGAAAGCCAGTTCAGATGCTGAAACGGCTGGATGGTCTCGAGCTGTGGCCGGCCCGTTCCTATTCCAATGGTTACCTCTTTTTCCTTTAATCGGCTAAAAAGTCTCGCGATCTCTTCAGCAGGTGCGAGCGTCTGTTCATCCGCTAAAAATCCTTTTTTACCAAGCTGGACGGACGGCCTTCCCGTTGACTGCTGCACGTGGCTGTCGCCAACATACCATTCCTGCGACACGTGCTCGCAAACCAACCAAAGCGCGCCTTTTTCTGCGAAAATGGAAGTTTCCACACCGAGCTTTTCACGTGCAAGAACATCCAGATGGTTCATCAATCCTTGCTTTGTTTCAGCCGTAGTATGGAAATTTTCAAGAAACGCTTGATAACGGATAGTCGGGTTCACCTCTCGAAGGGCTTGTCCCATCTCCTGCAGCACACTGCGGTCGATCGGACTCGACAGCCACTCCGCAGTACGGTCTCTGTCATCTAACTGGGCAAGCAGTTCGATTAGCTGGCAGCTGAACGTTAGATAGATCATATCCCAGTTTGCGTTTAACCCTCTCGATTTTAGATAAGACAGCACCTGATCGTCTTGGAAAACGTCGGATCGTATGAGTTTAATCTCCCCTCGATGCACATCGGTTCGGAATTTTAACGGTGCCAGCCCTAGATAATGATCACTTATGAGAAGCTCCCAAACAGTTAGGGCTGATGCATCGAAATAGTGGTCTTCGCTTAGCAGTACGCCATCAACATCAAATAGTACAGTCTTAATCATTATCTGCTTCCCCCGCTCGGTATGGTATCTTTTTTTACAATTTTACACTTTACATCGATAAAGAAACAAGGTAAAATGTTCAACATATTCAGAAAATACAGAAAAAGTAATGACGAATGAGGCGCTTAAAAGGAGCTTCAGAGAGTCGGTGCAAGCTGAGAGCCGATGCCCTTTTGGCAAAACCTGAGCCATTCTGAACTGACAGGCTGAAACAGAAGTAGGCCCGTCCGGCATGAAGCCGTTATCTCACTCGAGGCTGTTGCGCTATGCGTACAGTGAACGAGGGTGGCACCGCGTATATCCACGCCCCTCCTAACACGACAAATCTGTCTGTTAGGAGGGGCGTTTTTATTATGATTTGGGGTCCGGTACCGTTTGCGGCAAGCCCGCAATATCAGCGAAAAATTCGCAAATCGTACCGGACCCCCAAACACCCAAACAACCCAAACAAGGAAGGATGATACCATGCTTTTTCAGCAGCAATTTTTGTATGCACCGGGTCCGACTCCGGTACCCGAACGCGTTCAGTACGCGATGAACAAGCCGATGATCGGCCATCGCAGCCAGGAATTCCCGCTTTTGCTCGAAGCCGCTGCAACGCGCCTGAAACCGATTTTCGGTTCTGACCATCCTGTCACGATTATTGCGGCAAGCGGAACCGCGGCGCTAGAAACAGCCGCCGCAAACGTCCTTGATGAAAACGATGATGTGACGGTTATCGTCACAGGCGCGTTCGGTGACCGGTTCGCGAGCATTTGCGAAACGTTTGGTGCGAACGTACACCGGTTGGAGATCGAGTGGGGAAAAACGTGTTCACCCGACGAGCTGCGCACGTTTCTCCAGCAAACCAATAAAAACATGAAAGCGGTTATCGCCACCTATTGTGAAACATCTACCGGCGTCGTGAACCCAGTGCACGAGCTCGGTAAAATCGTCAAAGAAATGACTGACGCGCTCTTCATCGTTGACGGGGTGAGCTGCATTGGCGCTGTGGAAGTGGATATGCCGCGCTGGCACATCGATATTTTAGCGTCCGGCTCGCAAAAAGCACTCATGCTTCCGCCTGGGCTTGCCTTTATTGCGTGCAGCGAGCAGGCGCGAAAGGTCATCGCCGAAACGAAGACAAAGCGCTTTTATCTGGATTTAAACCGTTATTTCTCCTCGTATGACAACGAACGGTCTACACCGTTCACACCGGCCATCTCACTCATCAACGGCGCTCTCGAAGTATGCGTGATGATAGAGGAAGAAGGGCTCGACAATGTGATCCGCCGCCATCAGCTGCTGAGAAGCATGCTCCGCGAAGGATTGAAAACACTCGAACTGCCGCTTTTAACAAATGACCAGGATGCATCTCCCACCATCACCGCTGTCATGACAACCACAGACGAAACAAAGAAACTAAAGAAGCTTTTACACGAAAAATACGGATTGAGCATCGCCGGCGGCCAAAAGAAGCTGAAGGGCGAGATCGTGCGAATCGGCCACATGGGCTACAGCACGCCTTATCATATGCTGAAAATGCTGAACGGAATGGAAATGGCGCTGACCGAGCTGACAGGCAGCAGCGTGCTCGGCAAAGGAACAGCTAAAGCACAGGAGGTATGGATGCAACATGTTTAATGTACTCGTAACCGACAGCATCAGCGATAACGGGCTGATGGATTTATATGATCATGACCAGTTCACACTCGATAAAAGGGTCGGCTTGCCGCCAGAAGAGCTAAAGGAAGTGATCGGAAACTATGACGCGCTCATCGTCCGCAGCCAGACGCAGGTGACAAAAGAAATTCTTGAGCATGCGCACCAATTGCAGGTAATCGCACGCGCTGGAGTCGGCGTGGATAACATCGATGTGCAAGCGGCGACACGAAAAGGAATCATCGTCATCAACGCGCCTGGCGCCAACACGATCGCGGCGGCTGAGCATACGATGGCGATGATGCTCGCACTGTCGAGAAACGTCCCGCAGGCGCATCAGCTCACATCCAGCGGCGAATGGAATCGCACCGCTTTTCAAGGCGTAGAGCTTTACAAGAAAACGATTGGCATCGTCGGCATGGGCAAAATCGGAACTGAGGTGGCAAAGCGGTGCAAAAGCTTTGAGATGAACATTCTCGGGTTCGATCCGTATTTGACGGATGAACGGGCGAAAAGCCTTGGCATCCAAAAGGCTACGCTCGACGAGATTGCGGCTGAATCTGACTACATCACGCTGCATACGCCGCTAACGAACGCGACCCGCAATTTGGTGGACGCGGAATACATCAGCAAAACGAAAAAAGGAGTGCGGTTCATCAACTGCGCGCGTGGCGGAATCATTGATGAGGATGCGCTCGTTGCCGCCATTGATTCCGGCCATGTGGCTGGCGCGGCGCTCGATGTGTATCAGGTCGAGCCGCCTGTGAACACGAAGCTTTTCCAGCACCCTGCCATCATCATGACTCCCCATCTTGCCGCCTCTACCGTTGAGGCACAGGAAAAAGTCGCGCAGGAGGTCAGCGCCGAGATCATTGAGATTTTAGAAGCGAAAAACATTCGCCACGCTGTGAACATGCCAGCGATTTCCAAACAAAACCAGGAAAAGATGGCGCCGTATCTAAAGCTTGGCGAACAGATGGGACAGCTCGTCATCCAGCTGCTCAAGCACGCACCCGATAAAATCGACATGACGTATCAAGGCGATCTGGCTGGTGACGATACCGACCTGCTCACACGCACGATGATGAAAGGACTGCTCTCGCACCATTTAACCGACTCGGTCAACCTAATCAATGCACTGCACCTGCTGAAAGAGCAGGATATTCCGTATAATGTGGAGAAAAAGGCGCGCGGTAAAGGTTTCGCCAACTACATGGAACTGCGCGTTCATAATAAAGGGGAAACAGCAGTGATTGGCGCGACCGTGCTGAATGGCTATGGCGCGAGAATCGTGAAGCTAAACCATTATCACATCGACATTAAGCCAGAAGCTCACCTGCTCTTTATTAAGCATAACGACGTACCGGGCATGATCGGCAAGGTTGGATCACTCCTCGGCGGCCACGACATTAACATCGGGACGATGCAGGTCGGCAGGACAGACATCGGCGGCGAGGCGATCATGGTCCTCTCGCTCGATAAAAAGCTAGACAACAAACTGATTCAAGAACTCGAGCAAATCAGCGGCTTGAACGAAGCACAGGTGCTGGAGCTTGAAGAATAGAACCCCTACACAAAAAGCGAAGCCCTTTCCGCACAGGAAGGGAGCTTCTCTTTTTTTGGGGGCGATGAAGTTCCCGCTATCCTGCGGGTATTGACGAGAGCCTTCAGCACTTGCCTTATTCCTCTTTATTCCCACACTTCTCTGTTCTCTTATTCATACTATAGTTTACGTGCTTTTTAGGGGGAGGTGAAAGAGATTGAGTGATTGCCCGAAATGCGGTTCCGATTCAAGCGAATGCGGCTGCTATGAAATGGAACAAGCCCATGAATGCAGCATCGCATCCCCGCATCATTCCTTTTTTGACTGCGACTGTGAAATATGCCGGCCTTCTAAAAAAAGAAAAACCAAATCCGATCCATTGACAGACTGATACATCGTTAGTGCGTTTATGGGGTCCGGTACACAGCCTGCGCCAATCCCGCTATTGCGGAATTTGCTGCAGCGGTGTACCGGACCCACAAATGCCCCCAAATGGAAAAGGCATCTCGGCAGAAGTGCCGATGATGCCTTTTTGTTATTTTCTTCTTAAGTTCGGTGCAAGCTGCGGCATAGGTGCGTTGGTATTTTTCAGCACGCTGCTGCTTTCCTCTGCTTGAGGACTGTAGAACTTTTCAATGATATAGCTCGAACCGAGCTTTCCTGCAACATTGAACCCAAACCGCTTAAACAGCCGCAGGGCATCCTCATTTTCACCATCAACGGTAGCATAAATGCCTTTAATTCCTTGTCTTCTAATGTGCTGTTCAAATTCAGGCAGCAGTGTTGTCGCAATGCCCTTGCCACGGTATTTTTCATCAAACACCACATAATCCACATATATAATGTCCATTATTCTAAATCGATAAGAAACGAAGCCAACCGGCACGTCTTGTTCATTGCACACTACGAGTGAATCAATAGCATTCTTTAAAATGGACGTAATGACACCCCTAGAAACTCTAAAACTATCCAACACCATCTCTATTAAAATGGCATCATCTTTTGCAGGAATTCTTTTCCGAATATACAAAGTTACTCCCCCTTATACGGTTCAAAGGGAGACAATTACTATGAAACCCTTTCTTTACTATATGAGGCTTGTCCGAAATGGCTTGGATAAATACCTTATTTTAATGAAACTTGGCTTTTGTCCCCGCATTATAGTTAGACATAATTAAAGACCGGGACTGTTTCTCTCCCGATCTTGTATAACCACTTAATAAGATTAAGCTAAAGGCGGCTTCTTCTTCTTTGGTTCTGCAGCTGCACTTTCTTTTTTACCTTTTTTGAAGCCAAGCAATTGATCAAGCCAGTTGTTCATGCTAGTCTCAACCCCCTCGAAAGAAAATAGAAAAGGAATACGCTCCATATTCTCTTCTCATGCTTCTATACTATGCAAGCTTGTCCGGATGGTTTGGACAGATGTTCTATTTTTCTATTTTATTAGTCGGTATTTTTCGGGTTCGAGGGGAGTTCGGGGTCCGGTACGTCAAAAGGAGGAGTCGCGCTGCGAGCGTGTACATCACCTTTTGGTACCGGACCCCGGTTTTACCGGTTTGGGAGAACTGCTTGCTTTTTAAAATAAAAGACGTTACACTCAATTCTATAAATCGTAATTGTTACGATTTAAGACTTTTAAAAAGTGAGTGATATACAAAATGACGAAGAAAATTCCTGTTACCGTGCTAAGCGGTTATTTAGGTGCCGGCAAAACGACGTTGCTGAAGCACATCTTAGAAAATACAGAAAACATGCGCGTAGCCGTAATCGTCAACGATATGAGCGAGATCAACGTTGACGCGTCCCTTATCAAGAAGGGCGTGTTCTCACAAACCGAAGAAACGCTCGTTGAAATGCAGAACGGCTGCATCTGCTGTACGTTACGAGACGATCTCATGAAAGAAGTCGAAAAGCTGGCGACCGCCGGAAATATCGATTATATCGTGATTGAATCGACGGGAATCAGTGAACCCATTCCTGTCGCTCAGACGTTCACGTATGTGGACGAAGAACTCGGGATCGACCTATCACAGGTGGCAAGATTAGACACAATGGTTACGGTTGTGGACGGAAACCGTTTCTGGGATGACTTCTCTTCTGGAGAGTCTCTGCTTGACCGAAAGCAAACGACAGAAGAAGAGGATAAGCGGGAAGTGGTTGACCTTATCATTGACCAAATCGAGTTTGCCGATGTGATTTTGCTGAATAAGACCGACCTTCTTGAAGAAGAAGACGTACAAGAACTTGAAGATGTCCTGAAAAAACTGAACGCCAACGCGCGCGTTATCAAAACGAGCTTTTCACGCGTACCGCTCAAGGATGTTCTGAACACGGGACGCTTTGACTTTGAACAAGCCAGTCAAGGCGCTGGCTGGATCAAGGAACTGAACACTGAGCACGTTCCGGAAACAGAGGAATATGGCATCTCCTCATTTGTCTACCGATCAAGAAAACCGCTGCACCCTGAGCGTTTTATGGCATGGCTTGAAAACTGGCCGATCGATGTGGTACGTGCCAAAGGCTTCTTCTGGGTCGCGACGCGCAATGATATGTCTGGACTCCTCTCTCAAGCGGGTACTTCCATCACGATCCAAGGTGCCGGTGAATGGGTGGCCGCTTACCCTGAACACGAACAACAGCAAGTGTTAAAAGAAGAGCCAGAGCTGCTGGAGAAATGGGATCCAACTTATGGCGACCGTATGAACGAAATCGTTATGATCGGGATTGACATGAACCATAAGGAAATTGAAGACTCTCTTCATTCGTGTTTATTGACGGACGAAGAAATGACCGGCGACTGGTCGAACCTGAACGACCCGCTTCCTGCTTTTGAAATCGTATAATATGAATAAGAAAAACCGACCATCTCTGGTCGGTTTTTCGTTTATATCGCCGAAACAATCCGTTCTGTTGCTCTTCTCGCGCCTGCTATGTTTCTCGAGACAGGTCCGATCTCTAGTTCAGCAAGCGGACCCATCACAAACAAATTCTCGCCCCATTCTAACGTCTCAGGCGTCACAATTGGGTAACCGCACGAACTGCAATGCAATTTTTCTTTCTCAATCGTCTTTTGAAGCCAGCTGATGCCTGGAGGCGCAGCATGAAATCCTGTCGTAAGAACAACGGTACTAGCCTGACGCTGCTCTCCTGACTTGAACACTAGCTGCTGGCCGCTCACATCAAACCGTTCCACTTCATCTTGTAGAAGTTGAATGCTTCCTTCCTCATTCGCTTTTTTCAGCTGATAATACAGCTCTTTCGTGATCGACCCTTTATGCCTGGCCTCCACAATCGTTTTCCTTCTCCAGCTGTAATCCTTGTTTTCTTGGAACGCTCTCATATACATCGGACCCTGCCAGCCTGGATCGGAGTCAAACGTATGAACCTCCAGCGGCTTTTTAAAGATAAACGAAACCTTGCCTGGATAGTGTTCTTTTAATTTTAACGTAAGATGCGCACCGGAAATTCCGCCTCCGATCACCGCAATAGAAGGCGATAGGTTCTCGATAAATGGCATTGTTTTATCAAAAACATGATGAATTGAAGCACCGCTCTTCTTCGCTTCCAAAGCCCACTCACTCCAGCATGGCTGACCGCTTAACCCCATCGCCAGAACGACCTTATCTGAATGAAAAGCTAATCCGTCCTCCGTCATCACCGTCCAACAGCTTCCTTCTCGGTCTATGGATGCTACTGAGCCTTGAAAATAACAGTCTTGTATCCGAAGATCTTCTATAATCGCATCGCAGTGATCGTTAAACATTTCTAATGAAGGCCGGTCATAATACCCGTAAAAGTGGCTGACTTTATGATAGCCTTGTTTCTTTGAAAAGGCTTCAAGCGAGAACGGATTCAGATCAAGGTGATGAACGGAAGGCGAACGCAAGTAAGGCATAGAAATGGTTTCTGTGCATCGTTTCCAGTTGGAAAGCGGCCGGTCATGTTGATCAATGATCAGCAGATCTTCCGTATTCAACCGCCCGCTCTTTAACAAGTTAATGGCTAACGTACAGCCTTGTATGCCTCCGCCCACAATAATTAGCTTCTTCATTCTAAAACGACTCCTTTTACACTCCGCTTTCTGTTTCTAATTCCACACCCAGTCCGTCCGCCATTCGGTTAACAAAGTTAAAATAAGAAACAATCTGACAAGCGTCCAGGATCTCTCTGTCCGAACAGCCGCCTCTCCTTAAATCGAGTATGTCTTGTTCGGTGATCCGGTTCGGATACTTCGTCAGCTTCACCGCGTATTTCAAAATAATGGTTGTTTTCTCATCTACCGGTGCCTCTAAATGATTTTCCTTTAAAATAGAAACCAATTCTTCATCTTGTACAAGTGAATGGAGCGCCGCCCCATGATGGCTCATTCAGTAAAAGCATTCATTTGTAGAGGACACAACCGTTGCGATCATCTCTCTCGTTTTTCTCGACAGCGGTGATGACTTAAACATCAAGACTTTGTAAAAATCCAGATGAGCCCTTAATGACTGCGGATTCAGCGAATGAACCTTAAGAATGTTCGCCATCTCCCCGCCATGTTCTTCATACATCTGTTTCAAAAGCCCTGTCGCTTTATCGTTTTCAATAATGTTGATATACGAACTCATAAGTGTCTCCTTTCATATTGTTTTCACAAAACGTAATGATTACTATTATCAATAACGCTAATCTACCATCTTTTCTTTTCAAAAACAAGACGTTACTAGGTATTTTCATATAAGCGGATACTTTACTAGTCGGGGTCCGGTACTCATAGCGACGTTTATTCTTTGAGTTATCTTAAGTTTAGATTGCGCGCCGTTATACTGGCTTTTCACCTATTTCCACGCCAATTCCGACTTGATGCGAGCAGGTTCCATCAACTTTCCCGCCGCTAGCACTGATACATAGCATTTAAATTAGTCTCAACACCTCTACCCTTCTATTCGCGCCGTTCAGCTGTTGTGCGCCAATTCTATCCACTTGCAAGCGACTTTCCTGACCATACCTCAATTTGCGCGCCACTTATAACAGCTTGCGCGCCAACGCCACAAAGAGCACCACCACCAACCAAACCCATAACCCTCCTCCCCGTCCCCAAAGCATAAACCAAGCAAAAAAAGAAGACGCACCACTTGGCGCGCCTTCTCCTATTTTTGTCTATACCACTTTCAAGCGGTGCACTTCGCGACTCTCGGCATACGCTTCCGCTTCCAGGCGGTATGCCTTGTAATGATCCGATGCGATATGCTGCTGAAGAGACTCCTCGTCCTGCCATATTTCATAAATGACAAAGACTCCATCTTCGTCTCTGGACTGGTGAAGCTGATACGTGATACAGCCGGACTCCTTTTGCGAAGGTGAAACCACTTGCTTCATCGCCTTCAACAAATCATTTTCATGCCCTTTTTTCGCACGTAAAATGGCGGTTATAACGATATTATCCATCAAACATCACTCCTTATTTCCATGTAAAGACCAGCAAGCCTGTGCAGGCTTGCTGGCGAACATATGACGATTAGTTGTTTAGTTGAGAAACCACGGTTTCTGCTACAGCCACAGTAGACTGCGGGTTCTGCCCTGTGATCAGGTTTCCGTCCACTTGTATATGGCTGCTCCAGTTTTCTTTTACTACAACGTTCGCTCCAAGCTCTCGAAGGCGCGTTTCAAGCAAGAACGGCATGAATTGGTCAAGCGTTGTTTCACGTTCTTCTGCATCTGTAAATGTAGCGACTGTTTTTCCGGCTACTAATGGTGTACCGTCTGATAGTGTAACACCAACAAGACCGGCTGGACCGTGGCATACGGCTGCTACGATTTTCTCCGCTTCGTACATGTCACGAATTAGCTTCTGCAGCTTTCCATTTTCCGGAAGATCGAACATCGTTCCGTGTCCGCCCGGCATAAAGATCGCATCAAATTTTGAGGTGTCCTGAATGTCGTCCAGCTTCAATGTGTTTTCCAAATGCTTAGCCGTATCCTGAATTTCTTGTGGCACCTCGCCTTCCAAGCTGCGGTCATCGACTGGCGCTTTGCCTCCTTTAGGGCTTGCAACGGTAATGTTGTAGCCTTGTTTGGCAAATTCCACATACGCCTCTCCAAATTCAGAAAGCCAAAGTCCTGTTGCGTGATCCTCGTTCATCTTATCTGCTGTTGTTACAACCATTAGAATGTGTTTTGTCATTGTTTGTTCCTCCTAATTTTTTACCATTTATTGAATACTTCCCATTGATATATACTTCACTTCAAGATAGTCTTCTATCCCTTGTCTGCCGCCTTCCCGTCCGTTTCCACTTTCTTTGAAACCGCCGAACGGCGCCTGCGCAGCGGAAGGCATGCCATCATTTAAACCCACTACACCGTATTCCAATTTCTCAACAAGAGAAAGAGCTTCATTGATATCTGACGAGTACACATAAGCGGCCAGGCCATATGGCGTATCATTCGCCAATTTTACCGCTTCTTCCACCGTTTGGAACGTCATGACAGGTGCCACCGGACCAAACGTTTCTTCTGTCATACAAAGCATGTTGTGGTTCGCATTTTTCAATACGGTCGGCTGAAAATAGAAGCCGACCTCCTCAACCATGCGGCTGCCGCCAGTCAGAACGACAGCCCCTTTGCTGACGGCATCGTGTACGTGCTCCTCGACTTTCATGACCGCTTTTTCGTTAATAAGCGGACCGATTACAGTACCTGATTCTAACCCATTGCCAACTGTAAGTTTCGCGGTCAGTTCTGCAAAACGCGATATAAACTCATCGGCGACATCTTCTTGAACATAAAAGCGGTTCGCTGCCACACATGCTTGACCGCCGTTACGAAATTTGGAGGCAATCGCTCCTTTTACAGCCTCATTCAGATCTGCTTTATTTGTCACGATAAATGGTGCTTGTCCCCCAAGCTCGAGCGACATTTTTTTCATGGTATCTGCACCTTGTTTCATTAATAGCTTGCCTACAGGAGTTGATCCTGTGAACGTGATTTTACGGACGCGGTGATCGCGCTGCCAAACACCAACGATTTCCTTCGCGTCGCCTGTTAGGATATTGATAACGCCACTAGGAATTCCCGCCTGCTCAGCCAGTTGGACCAGTTTCAATGCCGTGAACGGTGTTTCTTCCGACGGCTTTAACACAACCGTACATCCGGCTGCCAATGCAGGCGCCAGTTTTCTCGTGATCATCGCCGCCGGAAAATTCCATGGCGTGATCGCTGCAACCACGCCAACCGGCACCTTCTTCACGAACAATCGTTTATCATTTGCTGACGCTGGTATAAGCTCTCCATACATTCTTTTTGCTTCTTCTGCGTACCATATCACATAAGAATTCGCATACGAAATCTCGGCGAGCGCCTCATTCAGTGGTTTGCCTTGCTCAAGCGTCATAATCCTGGCTAATGTATCTTTATTTTCTTCAATAAGATCATGCCATTTCCTTAAAAATGAGCTTCTTTTATAGGCCGTAGCAAAGGCCCATTCTGGCAATGCCTCTGCCGCTGCGTCGACTGCTTGAAGTGCTTCTTTTTGTCCGGAAGCTGGTACTGTGCCAAGTATTTCTTTTGTGGCCGGGTTCATGACCGTAACTGTTTCACGTGAATCAAACCAAACCCCGTTGATTAAATTTTTATGAATAAACATCGGATTACCTCCTTTCTATGTTTCTTTATTTATCACACAAAGTTGTTGTGTTTGTTGCTTGGTACATATGTAGGTTATCATCGGTACGTATGGATTTGTACTTCCACTACGTTAGATGGATATAACGAAACGTTATGAGGGATAAAAGATGAGAATGGAATGGCTTGAGGCTTTTCAGGTAACGGCTGAAACAAAGAGCCTGACAAAAGCGAGCGAGCTGCTGCACATGAGCCAGCCAGCATTAAGCAAACAAATAAAAAATTTAGAGACAGAACTAGGCGCAGCACTGCTCACTCGGACAACGGTCGGTGTAACGCTCACTGAGGCTGGCGACCAGTTGCTTGCTGCAACAAGTAACATCATGAACGAATGGAACGGTGTGAAGCGGTCGATCGCTGTGGCACAAGGATTACAAGGCATCACAATTGGCGCTTGGCCGAGCATTGGTGCATCGTTCCTGCCAAAAAAATTAGCATGCACTGACCGGTCACAATATAAGTTGAAAATTTCGCACAGCTATATGGAACTTTTAGAAGGACTGCATGACGGCAAGCTCGATGTTGCATTGTTCGATGACCGTGACATCACACATCCGTATTACTCCACACCCGTATATACTGAAAGCTTTCGCTTGTATGTCAACCGAGATCATCCTGTTTATGGGTCGAAGCAACATGTGACCTTTCAGGAAATAAAAGACGAAGCGTTTGTCATGCTGCTTGAAACGTGCGATGCACGAACCTTGATTCACCGTGCGTTTGAAGAGCACGGCGCAACGCTGAATGTGTCAACAGAAATGGAGTTTGGACACAGTATATTAGGTTTTATTGAAGCGAACATTGGCATCTCCATACTCCCTGACATATTCTCAAACGGCCTGTCCCCTTCGATCAAGGCCATTCCAATTGAAGACTTCAACATTAAACGCCGCTTGTCGCTTATCGCACGCGACCCGCAAGTTGGCAAAAAAGTTCTGGCCATGCTAAGGTAGGGGGTCCGGTACGACAAAAGAAGAAGCCGCGCCGATAGCGCAGCTTCCCCTTTTGGTACCGGACCCCGGCTAGTTGGACCCCGGCTAGGACCCCGATCGCTTTCTCTCAAGCTTTATCTCCCGCACCTTCTGCCTCGTCTCCTCCGGCCACCAAGCACCGCAGTCGTCAGACACGACACACACGGCACACGCTTCTAGGTCATACACCTTCATGCCGCTGATCGGCGGCGCGTACAAATGCAGCGTCACAAGCCGCCCCCCGCCAGCAGCCTGCATCTTATGCACTCCTTTTCTCGGCGCATACAACACTTGCCCGCTTTTTTGCACCTTAACAAACAGCTCAGACGGCAGTCCTCCCTCATCCACCTCATATACCGTATTAACCGATTCCCCCTCTAACACATGAATGTACCCATGAGAATCGCCATGATCATGCGGCGCGCATGCCACGTCTGACCAGTTCATCACAAGCATTTCTACATCCTCACTTTTGTACAGCAGCTTCCGGAAGTATGGCTTCTCCCCAGCAAGACCAAGTGCCGCTTCCACATCATCCACCGAAAAATTCAGCTTCATCAATGCATCCAGCAGCTCTGCTCTTGTTGGATTCCTTAATGTATCAAGGACGAACGTTGCCTCAGTAGTAATCGCCATAATTGCCTCCTCATAAATGCACTGCTTATATGTATGATTGGGACAACATGTGTTATGAAAAGTTTAGTGATAGAAGGTTAAGACAGGAAGGAGAGAGTTAAACTGTGTACTAGCTTATGTCAAACGAATGGAGGTGGCTGGAGTGGATTTTTTTCATGCACAAGAAACACTCTCGAGCGCAGAGTGGATTCTCCGCGCGATCATCGCGTTTTTCTTTATGGTCATGGTTGCCAAAGCACTCGGCCAGCGGGCGATCTCTCAGCTGCGATTGCTCGATTTCGTCATCGCTCTTGTAATCGGGAACATTATTGCCCATCCGCTCTCAGACGAACACCTCGGCATGAAAGGGTCGCTCCTAACCACCTCAGTACTCGTCATCCTCTACCTTTGCGGCATTTACAGCATCTTAAAATGGCCGGCTGTCAGAAGACTCGTCACGCCAAGCCCTGTCACACTAGTGAAAAACGGACAAATCCTTCACCAAGGCTTGAAAAAAGCCCGTATTTCAATTGATATCTTATTAGAAGAACTGCGCGAAAACAAAGCGCCTGACGTGAAAAAAGTGGCCCTCGCACTATGGGAAGCAGACGGAAAAGTCTCAGTCTTTCTTGACCCGCAATACGAACCGTTAACACCATTACATATGCAGCTGAAAACTGAACACTTTGAATTGCCGCAAACCGTGATAAAGGAAGGCAAACTAAACGAACACATCCTACAACAAGCCGCCAAAGACGTGCAGTGGCTCGAACTTCAGCTGCAGCAGCAATACAAAACAGGCATCAAGCACGTGCTGCTCGCAACGATTGATTCTCAGCACAAGCTTACCGTTTTTCTTTATCAAAAATAATTCTTGGAGTATCTCCTCGTCCTGCTGTATGGTTAAGAAAGAGCTGGCTTCTCGTGCCGGCATATTCTGATCGTGACGAGGTGTATAGATGAGGCGCATTCACTATAGCTGGGTTATTTTAGCGATCACGTTTTTTTCCATCATTGCAGCAGGCATCGTCCGCTCATCA
This sequence comes from Fictibacillus iocasae, assembly GCF_042665465.1. Classification (NCBI taxonomy): domain Bacteria; kingdom Bacillati; phylum Bacillota; class Bacilli; order Caryophanales; family Fictibacillaceae; genus Fictibacillus; species Fictibacillus iocasae. The sequence continues at coordinate 101,206 of NZ_JBHTCP010000015.1, forward strand.
TCGGGCGTTTTTATCGAACCGTTCGAGAACGAGTTTGGCTGGGATCGCTCTGTCATCTCGCTCGCTTTTGCGATTGGCTTATTCCTTTACGGCATTTCCGGTCCGTTCATGGCCGCATTAATTGAAGTGCTCGGCTTAAAAAAAATGATGCTAACATCTATGGCGACACTCATCACCGGCGCCCTGCTCACTCTCGTCATGAACGAATCGTGGCAGCTTATCATCATTTGGGGCATCATCATCGGACTCGGTTCCGGCCTATTTCTAACCGTGCTCAGTCCATACGTGGCCAATCGCTGGTTCGTGAAACGAAGAGGGCTCGCGGTCGGCATCCTGACCGCAAGCACCGCAACCGGCCAGCTCATTCTCCTTCCCGTGCTCGCCATTGTCATTGAAAATTACTCATGGCGCTATGCCATACTCTTGATCATGAGCTTAAGCGTGCTCATGCTTTTCATCATCTTTTTGTTTATGAAAAACTCGCCACAGGACATCGGAATAGAGCCTTATGGTAGCGAGGAAACAGCACTCAACGCGTCTGTTCAAAAACAAAATCCAATCGCCATGGCCTTTAAAGGACTGTTCCTCGCCGTCAAGGTAAAAGAGTTCTGGCTTCTAGCCGGCAGCTTCTTTATTTGCGGCCTGTCAACGAGCGGGCTAATCGGCACTCATTTTGTTTCGTATTGCATCAGCCACGGCATCCCACTGGTAGCCGCAGCCTCCCTTCTTTCCTTCATGGGCGTCTTTGACCTTGTCGGCACGACACTTTCCGGCTGGCTATCTGACCGATATGATAACCGCTGGCTGCTGTTCTGGTATTACGCACTTCGCGGCGGCTCGCTCGTCCTGCTTCCGTTCGCGTTAGCACAAGGCTCACATTCGCTGCTCATCTTATTCGCCGTATTTTACGGATTAGACTGGATCGCGACCGTACCGCCGACCATCAACATATCGCGCTCCATATTCGGCATTGAAAAAAGCGGAATCATCTACGGCTGGATTTTCGCCGCTCACCAGGCAGGTGCCGCAGCCGCTGCATTTGGCGGAGGCGTCATTCATAATCTATTTAACTCTTACACATATGCCTTCATGCTAGCCGGCATGTTCTGCGTGCTCGCAAGTTTGTTCGTGATCGTGATTAAGAAACAGCCTGGATCAATAGTATAAAAAGAGTGAAAAATCAAAATACATATCTGATTTTGTGGCTCTTGCTGCTTGCAACGTGAGTTTTTAGAAGTAATATAGTAATATCCAAAAGTTTAGACCCGCTTACGATTTATTTGCAGATTTAGGACATTTATTTGGAGTTCTTAGATCTTTGTTTGCAGATTTACTCCTCTTATTTGCAGGTTAGAAAATTTGTTTGCATCAAGAAATTTTATTTATTTTTCGACACGTTTACTTGCCACACAAATCTTTTTCCATGCATAATCCATACATTATTTAGACGCAACTTATGCCGACTATTGTTTTTTTGACTATAAGACTATCTTTGGATTGCCTATATGATTACCACAAAAGGCCGCATCATCTCGTAATCTTCGTGCTCTAAAATATGGCAATGCCAGACAAACAAGCCCGAATACGGTCCGAACGTCATGATAATGCGCGTTACCTGGCCGGGGTTCGCGATCACCGTGTCCTTCCACCCGCGCTCTTGCGGTGCCGGCGGCTCACTTTCACCTGTATATGTCACTATCCCTGTTTTTTGAAACGACGCGACATCAAAATTCCGCCGGTCCAGTATTTGAAAATTAACCAAATGAAGATGAATCGGATGGGCATCAGGCGTTGTGTTGATTACCGTCCAAATTTCGGTCGCCCCTAATCTCGGGTTCTCTGTAATCGCCGCGTCCCAATGCTTGTTATCAAGCAGCATCACTTCCCGGCCGTAATGATCCAAATGATGATCCAGCGTTAAAAACCGCTCCATCATAGCATTTTGCGGCAAAAGTTTAGGAACCTCCGAGAGTGTTGCCGGAATCACGCTCGTATCAATATGCTGCAGCGGCCGATTCACCCGGAACTGCATGACCACAGCGGTCCCGCCGTCTGGCATATCGCCTGTCGGGAACGGAGCCGGCGCGCTGTTCGTCATCACCACATCGCGCCCTTCCATATTCGTAAAATCAATGATTACCTCTGCCCGCTCTGCAGGCGATAACGTGATGCTGCGCACACCAACAGGCTGCTCCATCAGCCCTCCGTCTGTGGCGATCTGGTACATAAGCTGTCCCGAATTAAGCTGCAGCCGGAAAAACCGCGCGTTTGCCGCGTTCAGCAGACGGAACCGGTACTTGCGAGGCTCTACTTTTAGAAATGGGTGCACTTTCCCGTTTACCGTGATCGTCTCGCCAAAAAACTCCGGAACAATCGAGGTCTTCAGCCCAGGCACAGGCTTATCCGGCTGATCCGGATAATATAGCGAGCCGTCAGATTTTAGTGTCTTATCCTGAATCATGAGTGGGATATCGTATTCTCCGCTCGGCAAATTCAACTGCCGCTCCTGTTCACTTCGTATTAAATAAAAACCAGCAAGCCCAGCATAAACGTTCAGCCTCGTAATTCCGAGCGCATGGTCGTGATACCAAAGCGTACACGCCCGGTCGAAGTTGTCGTAATGATACACCTGCTTGCGAAAATACGGCCCGACCTGCTGAAATCCACGTGTAAACCATGCTTCCGGATAGCCGTCACTTTCCCATTCCACACTCGCCCCGTGGACATGAACCACTGTCCGGACGTCCGGCACATCGTGATGGGCGCCATGCACGGTATGGTCAATCGGCAGCAAATGCTTCTCCGGCAGATCATTGATCCAGTGAATATACGCACTCTCCCCGCTTTCCACCTCAATCGTTGGACCCGGCGTGCTGCCGTTATAGCCCCACACGACCGTTTCCGGCAAATCACGGTGCAGCGATTGCCGAAACTGTGTCATCCTCACCTCATAATACGACTGCCCGCCGCGCCTCCACACCGGACGCAGCATAGGCGGAATCGGCAGCTCATCCACAAACTTTGACAGGACCATATAACAGCTCCTTCATGGCTACAATGTTTTCTTTATGTGTATTCAAATAGAGGGAGCTCTAATGCTTTTTTGCTGAAATGGTTAAGTTATAAACTCACAACAATCTAATTTCCTTTTTTTACATAAAAAAAAGACCCACATTGGTCCGCATTGTTAAGAGGCGTTGTGGGTTCTATTAAAATTTATAATAACATTCACTTTTTTGAAAACCAATAAATGAAAGCAGTTGCCTAAGGTAATTAAAATCTCTTTTTTATTTCATACCTCTAAAATAAAGCGCTTGCAAAACAAATTACTCGTTATATAATACTTGTATACAAGTATACTTACGGAAAACAAATGAGGTGAAAACATGACTCAACACAATGAACACCTTTATCCACATAAATGGCTATCAAAAGCATCGGCCGGTGACCGTGTAGCGAGTGAGCTTCGGATGCGCATTATCGCAGGCATAATTGAAAGCGGTACCATCCTCTCAGAGAACAAACTAGCCGCGGACTTTTCAGTAAGCCGTTCTCCTGTTCGTGAAGCGCTGAAAATTCTCGCATCTGAACATATCATTCGGCTTGAACGTATGGGTGCGGTCGTACTCGGTTTAACCGAAAAGGACATTCAAGAAATTTACGACGTCCGCCTGCTGATCGAGACGTTCGTGTTTGAACGGCTAGCCAAGCTCGACACCGACTCATTGGTCCTTGAACTGAACAAAATCGTAGAAATGATGAATATCGCGATTAAATATAAAGACGCTGATGAGTTTTCGTTTCAAGATGTTCTGTTTCACGAAACGATCATCCGGTCCATCAATCACTCGTACATTTCGATGATTTGGAACAATGCTAAACCCGTGATGGAGGCACTTATTCTTTTATCAATGAGAGCGCGGCTGCAGGAACGGTACGACGACTTTCAACGCGTCATCGACAACCACCAGCTCTATATTGAAGCGATCCAAACAAAAAATCGCGACCTTATGATTCAAGCATTGCACCAAAATTTTGATGATGTGCAAGAAAAAGTCGATGATCTCTGGATGTCGCAGCAGATTCTAACAAAAGGAGTTCAAAATCATGACTAGCTATATGCTTGGCGTTGATATTGGCACGACGAGTACGAAAGCGGTCTTGTTCGACGATCGAGGCACCGTTATTTCAACAGAAAATATCGGATACCCGCTTCACACGCCGGATATCTCGACGGCTGAACAAGATCCGGAGCAAATTTTCCAAGCGGTCATTCAAGTTATCTCGCAGATCATGAGCAAGCACAAAGATAAGACGCTCGCGTTAATTTCCTTCTCAAGTGCCATGCACAGCGTAATTGCGATCGAGGAAAACGGCGACCCGCTCACACCTTGCATCACATGGGCTGATAACCGCAGTGAGGTTTGGGCTCATAAAATTAAGACAAAGCACAACGGGCACAACCTATACAAGCGCACCGGAACACCGATTCATCCGATGTCACCATTCAGCAAGATCATGTGGATCGCCAATGACCATCCGGAGATCGCGGCAAAAGCCCACAAATATATCGGCATCAAAGAATTTGTTTTCAAAAAGCTGTTCGACCAATATGTAATTGATCATTCGATCGCGTCTGCCACAGGCATGATGAACCTGGAAAAACTCGACTGGGACAAAGAAGCATTAAAGGTGGCAGGGATCACAAAAGACCAGCTTTCAACACTCGTACCGACTACTAAAACCTTCACCGGCTGTAACCAACAGCTAGCTCAACAGATGAACATCCAACACGAAACACCGTTCGTTATCGGTGCAAGTGATGGTGTGCTTTCTAACCTAGGGGTGAACGCCATCCACAAAGGTGAAATCGCGGTGACAATCGGGACGAGCGGGGCGATTAGGACAATCATCGACAGACCGAAGACGGACGACCAAGAACGGATCTTCTGTTATGCGCTAACTGAAAATCATTGGGTGATCGGCGGACCGGTGAACAATGGCGGGATGGTGCTGCGCTGGATTCGTGACGAGTTCGCCTCATCTGAAATCGAAACAGCCAAACGGCTTGGCATCGATCCATATGACGTGTTAACGAAAATTGCCGAACGTGTAAGACCCGGTTCTGAAGGTCTTCTGTTTCATCCGTATCTTGCAGGCGAACGTGCACCTTTATGGAATCCCGACGTGCGCGGCTCCTTTTTCGGCTTAACGATGGCTCATAAAAAAGAGCACATGATCCGCGCTGCGCTAGAAGGTGTCATCTATAACCTGTACGCCGTCTACCTTGCGCTGACCGACTGTATGGACAGTCCTGTCACCCGCATTCAAGCAACTGGCGGCTTCGCTCGGTCGGCCGTCTGGCGCCAAATGATGTCAGATATTTTTGAGTCTGAGGTCGTCGTGCCGGAAAGCTATGAAAGCTCGTGTCTCGGCGCGTGCATCCTCGGGCTTTATGCGACAGGAAAGATTGATTCGTTCAATGAGGTCTCGCACATGATCGGCAGCACGTTCACTCATACACCTGCAGAGGCCGCGGCGAAAGAATACCGCCAGCTGATGCCGATCTTCCTTTCACTGTCAAAAGCACTGAAGAACGACTACACACAAATCGCGAACTACCAAAGAAATCTCGTCAACAGAGAGAACTAACAAAAGGGGGGCATCATCATGCCATTAGTTATCGTTGCACTTGGAATCGTTGCATTGCTGCTGTTAATCATGGGCTTAAAGTTAAACACATTCATTTCTTTGATCATCGTTTCATTCGGAGTGGCACTCGCACTCGGCATGCCGTTAGAAGAAATCGTCAAAACAATTGAAATGGGGCTTGGCGGAACACTCGGACATCTGGCGCTCATTTTTGGCCTTGGCGCCATGCTTGGCAAGCTAATCGCTGATTCTGGCGGCGCGCAGCGCATCGCCATGACACTCGTTAATAAATTCGGAGAGAAAAACATTCAATGGGCGGTCGTTGCCGCTTCCTTCATTATCGGTGTTGCGTTATTTTTTGAAGTCGGTCTCGTCCTTCTTATCCCGATCGTATTCGCTATCTCTAGAGAGCTGCGCGTATCGATTCTTTATCTTGGAATTCCAATGGCTGCAGCATTATCCGTCACACACGGATTTTTGCCGCCGCATCCAGGTCCGACCGTCATCTCGGGCGAATATGGCGCGGATATTGGTGAGGTTCTTCTTTACGGCTTTATCATTGCCATCCCGACCGTTATTTTAGCAGGACCAGTATTTACGAAACTAGCGAAAAAACTAGTACCCGATTCATTCACGAAAACAGGAAACATCGCGTCATTAGGCGAGCAGAAAACGTTTAAGCTAGAAGACACGCCTGGCTTTGGCATCAGTGTTTTCACCGCGTTGCTTCCAGTCATTTTAATGTCCATCGCAACTATCATCACACTTGTCCAAAAAACGATGGGTGTGGACGACAACAGTACGCTTGCGGTCATTCGTTTTATCGGTGACGCGTCAACGTCTATGCTTCTATCTTTGCTCGTCGCGATCTATACGATGGGGATCGCGCGTAAGATTCCGATTCAAAAAGTGATGGACTCTTGTGTAACCGCTATCACGCATATCGGCATGATGCTGCTCATCATCGGTGGCGGCGGAGCGTTCAAGCAAGTCTTGATCAACGGCGGAGTCGGCGATTATGTGGCGGAGCTATTTAAAGATACATCGCTGTCACCGATTCTGCTTGCATGGATCATCGCAGCGATCTTAAGAATCTCACTCGGATCGGCGACCGTTGCTGCTCTTACAACAGCTGGCCTTGTCATTCCATTGCTCGGCACAACCGACGTGAACTTGGCGCTTGTCGTGCTCGCAACCGGTGCCGGAAGCTTGATCGCGTCACACGTGAACGACGCCGGCTTCTGGATGTTCAAAGAATACTTCGGACTCACCATGAAAGAAACATTCGCCACATGGACCTTGCTCGAAACGATCATCTCCGTATCAGGATTAGGGTTTGTTTTGCTGCTCAGTTTGTTTGTGTAAACCTATCAAAAACAGCGCTGCCGCAACTAGCTGGCAAGCGCTGTTTTTTCTCGTTTAATAGCATTTCTCTAGATCAGCCAGCTTCTGAATGTCACTGGCTTTGCATACTATTTCTCCTGTTTTGTCTAATGACAAACTGACCGTTGTGTCTTCCATTCCGGCTTTGTTGAGCAATTCGAATGCTTTTAACAAGCTATCTGCATTATACGGCTGCTGCACATACATTCGGACATGATGTTCATATAAATCCACCGTTAAATCCTCATGTTCGACCTTTTTCAAATCAGAAGAAGCCGTCACTTCATATTTTTCGAATTCCGCCAAAAATTCTTGCGTCATCGTTTTTTGAGCGTGCAATGCACCGAACTGCTGTGCCAGCTTCTGCTTAAACTCATCCAGGCTGTCGACAGCGTATGTTGGTGTATAGATATGGGCATTTTCGGACCCATCATAATCACTGCTTGTCATCGTTTTAACAGTTGTAGATAAAGAAAGGGAGATTTCATAGTGCTTCTTTCCGACAATCTTTCGGGCGCCCGTATTGAAATCATTGACCATCCGCTCCACATCAACAGTACGGCCATCATAGGATGCCTTAATGTGTACATGTGCTGCCGCACCGTCCGTTGTGCCAGAATCATACTCTATGCTGTCTAATCCATTATTTTTTAAGGATTGTATCGTTTGCTTGTATGCTCCATCGTGTTTTAATAAGTATTCATGTTTTTTCTCAATAAAATTATCATCAATAGGCTGATTTTCATCGTTGTTGCCGTATGCCGTAAACTTAATCACATGTTCGTCCTCTGTCACCATTTCCGCTTCAAAGTCATCCGTAACCATCCAGGCTACCAAAATAACAAAGATACTCCCTGCTCCAGCTTCTTTTATAGAAGAGACTTTTGATTCTACTCCATACCGTTCCTTCATCATGCTCTCAGCATTTCGGGAAAACCGCTCTTCGTCGTCAGATGAGCAGCCCGAGAGCAGCATGATGCCAATGAATACACTCAGTAACTTTTTCATGTTTGCACTCCCATTTGCTCAATAAGCGCCAATTTAACTAATTTCTGTTATGAAATGGAAACCGTATCTACTTACCAATTAACCAATAAAATTAATAGTAAACTTATCTAAGAACATCGCCCTATTATGTAATATTTTCTTTTTTATTTCTATTTCTACGGAATGTCCTATTAATAAATCCCAAAGCAGATAATAACACGATGGAAGAGAACCATAAATAAAAGCCAAGGTTCCGTTCCGTAACAACAGATGTATCACCATTTTCATTTAGTGGCATCACAATTCTCATAAATGCAGTTACAGTCAATAACAGCATAAATATATGACTAATATGAGTTGATTTCCCTCTCATCGTTTGAACCGAAATGTAAAAGAAAAACAAGTTTGCATACCAACCAGCAGCATATACCTTCCCTGCCAATAAGCCCATCCAACCTATTAGCAATATACTAAGTCCACCGAATTCATCTCCGTTAGCTGTTGCTAGAGAAGGTAACATTAAAGAAACGCAGTACATAGCCCAAATCACTAATAGAGCAATCGTATTCAACTTATTACTATTCTTGCTCAATGCTTCATCCTCCTTAGCATGTATTTATTTTATAACAACTCACAAAAATGAAACCGTCCCCGATCCACATTCTCTCCTCTATTAAACTCTACTTTCTTCTTAAAAATCGGCCCCTCAAATGCAAACGTATGAAACTCGCCGTTCTCTCCGCAAGGGTCAATTGCGCCTGGCAGTTCCCGAATGAACGCCTCGTCCATCACTCGTCCTAAGAACACATCGGATAAGACTTCCGTATCCACACAGGTCGTTATCGTCTTGAACCCTAACGAGAAAAAGGTGTGGACCAGTTCATCCGTCTTACGCCCCCATAAAGGGAAAACTGCGTTCATCCCCACTTGCTCCAGTGACTCCTCACGATACTTTCTTACATCTTCCAGAAAAATGTCGCCGAACATGAACGTCTCCACACCTTCTTCTTTCAATTGTATTAGCTGATGGCGCATCCGTTCCTGATACACCTCATTCGTACACGTCTGCGGAATATACACCTTTCGCAGCGGAAATCCTGCACTCGCCGCCTGCTTTTCCAGCAACGACTCTGGCACACCGTGCATGCTGATGCGGTTGTAACCTTCGGTGAAAGTCGTAAACAGTGAGACAATCTCGTACTGATTTTCCTTCATCAAGCAATATAAGGCGAGCGCGCTATCTTTGCCGCCGCTCCACGATATCGCAATTCTTGGTTTCATAACCATATGCACCTCAATCGCTCATTCTATCTACTAAAATAGTAACATCTTTTAGGCTTGCAATATTGAGAATAACTAACCAAATAGTAAACAAAAAAGCTCGGAGCTTTAGCTCAAAGCTTTTTATATTTTTTATCTAAAATGCTGCAAAACAGTGCCTTTTCCATCACTTGTTTCAATTTCTGCATATGCTCCATTGATAAAAGTGATTTGAGGCGGCAAATGTCCGCAATCTATGTCATAGATGATGGGAATTCGAAGTTCTTCCGCTAGTTCATCGTATACCTCTTCAACGGTATAGCCATTAACAGACGTACTAGCTGGATTTCTGCCAAACACAATTCCCGAACACTGATCAAACCAGCCGGCTAATTTCATCTGAACAAGCGTCCGGCGTAATTCGGTAGTCAGCATCTCACAATTCTCCAGAAACCAAATCACAGGTTCATTATAAAGATGATTTTTCCGAAAGGCCGCTACATCTCCATACGGTGTGCCAATGATATGTCGGATACTATCCATACATCCTCCAAGTAAACGTCCCTGAATTTTAACCGATTGGTTTGAAACCGTGTTCCAGTGAGTGGGTTCGTTTAAATGAAATACATAAGGGGACGGTTTATCATACTGCCACTCTTTTTGATAGTTTTTAGAAGAATGCTGAAGGATTGACCCACCTTTTTTAGTAGAAAGTACAGACCTCCACATCAGAGTCGTCTCATCGGAATAGTCTCCCCTCAAATCAACAAAATTTGTTCCGTGAGCCGTAGCCATACCTGTTTTCAGTGTAATAGCCAATAATAGTAGACTAATATCGGAATAGCCAACGATCCACTTATTTTGTATGTTGTCGAAGTCAATATACTCCAGCATCTCAATGAGCAGTTCTCCGCCCCACGGGGGGAAAATGAGATGAATAGTTTCATCCTGCATCATTGTATTAAACTCATCTGCCCGAAATCTTGCTGACGAAGACCTCACTTTATTTTGAGTCCAAACCGTATTACCGCACAACACATGATAGCCCATTGATTTCACGCGGTGACAGGCATCTTCCACAAGCTTGTGCAAATCTTCTGGCACACCTGATGATGGGGCAGTAACACCTATGGTTGCCCCCTCCTTTAAAAACGGATATCGTATCATAAACAAGCCCCTCTCTATACCTTTTTTCTTGATCATATTTTACAGTTAATAAAAGTTCATCCCTAAATACCTTTCCAATATTCCCATGCACCTAAATAATCTTCAAAATCATCAGGATGATGCTTCAGGCACGTACTTAATCTCAAGTACAAGACAATCAAAATATTTTCATATAAATTTGTTACAGAATATTCTTCAATATTTAGTTGATGCACCGCTGTTTCAACGGTCTGCCTCGTCAATTGGTCCGGCGAAGAAAAGATCGCATACAGCAAATCATATAGAGGATCGCCGAATACAGGGGTAGGATCAATTAGCCCCGTTAATTTCCCTTCGTAAAAAATAAAATTATGCACGCCAAAATCGCCGTGAAGCAAATAAGGCGTGTGCACTTCCAGCTGTTGGATAGCGTCCAGCACCCGGTTGAAATCATCTTCACCAAGGTGTGATTTCAGCATTTCACCGGCTTCCATTACCCTTTGCAAAAGGAAAGCCTTCCAAGTATTCACCGGTTCGTCAGCCCAGCCCCACCAAGCTTCGTCTGGTGCCGGCCTGTATTGATTGATCACATCTCTTACTAATATCGTCAGCCATTCCTGTTTATCTGTACCATCGTAACCGACAGAGCCTTCAACAAACGAATACACAATATACTGGTCGTTCGGATCGACATAAAGCAGACGCGGCAGACGCTGAATATCACGATAAAAGCGAAGAAAATCACCTTCTGCTTTATTGATCTGCGGATCATTGGATTTCACAACCACCCTGCTTCCATCCGTTAGCCACAGCAAATACAATTCACTAACAGTCCCGCCGCTTAATGGCTTGATCTCCACAGGTTCTGAATCAATGATTTGATTGGCAGCCAGTATCGCTATTACGTTTCTTATCTCCATAATCTTTCCTTCTCTTCCTCTCAATCTGCTGTTTTCCCATGATTAGTCTTTCTCTGCCACACTCTCGTACAGTTTATTAGAATCTTTCTTTCTAAGATCCACATGACGGTCGCGGTCGGTAGATACGTGCACGTTCTAATTAGTTTGTTAAATTTTAACACATGTCGTTTGAAAGTGCTGAAAAATGAAGCCCCTTCAACGTTTGGACTTCTACAAAACGGTATGTTTTCTTTTAGAACCTAAGAAAAATGCTTTTAGAGAAACCCATCCTCTACAAGCTTACCTTTATTATTACCGCTCATAAAAAGCCGGGGGTTCAATTCCTAACAGTCTTAAGTACGTATACCCTTGTCCTCTGTGGTGAATTTCATTTTCTAATCCGTACTGAAGTCTAGCAAAGTGGCTTTGGGCTTCACCAAAGAACGGATCTTTCATGACAACCTCGAGCCTTTCTTCAGGCATCTCGTTCCACATCTTGCTCGTATGAGCACGTACTTCATCACACGTTCTGATCAGCTCTTCCTTAGTGGAAATCCCCTCAAAAACATCTTTATATTCCCACACATCTAATGCAACGCCACTCATATAGCCATGTTCCATGTTTACGATCTCTTTAACCATCTCTGCAAACGGTCTAAGCTGCGGATGAGGTGAATAACCAAACAATGAATCTTCTGGAAAGGCTTCTACAATGCGTATCGTTAATCGTCTATTTCCTTCTAAAACCTCAAAAAAAGCGTCTTTTGTTAGAATCATTTTTTAACCCCCTTTTTTAGCTACTACTTCCTATTCCCTGTTCAATCCCCATATCCTATCTTGTGTGTTCTTTTTCTCCCGACCCTTTTCTCCGTTGATAACAGAGTTTTTTTACTTTTTAGGGTATTATTTTCACGATAACTTATTTCAACAAACAGTAAAAAGGGGCTACAACATGAAAACCGTTATTATTGCTACCATGGCAGACTCAGAAAAAATAGTAACCATAGACAGTGAAATTATAGGAAACACCAGTAGACGTAAGACCATTGAAAATGCTATTGAAGAAGGACGTTGTTTAATCGCAAAGGAAGGGAATGATAGTGTAGGTTTTTTACTATATGAGACCAACTTTTTCGAGTGTTCATTTATATCACTAATTGTTGTATCACCTTTAAAAAGACGTAAAGGATATGCAAGTCTTCTGTTGGATTTTATGTTAAGAACCTCAACTACTGAAAAAGTGTTTTCTTCTACGAATCGCTCTAACATCCATATGCATAAAGTATTTGATTCAAATGGATTTATTCAAAGCGGTATAGTTGAAAATTTAGACGATGGTGATCCTGAAATTATCTATTTTAAATTAAAAAGCTAACAAGTCTAGACGTTCTTTAAAGGCCTCACACTAAAATGCAACGTGAGACAATTTGAATTCTAGCAGGCACTAAGGCATACATAGTGTTCCCCTATAAAATCTAACGTGCGGAGTACGCAAAAACGCTGCATGAAAGCCCAGACTGGCTTCCATGCAGCGTTTTACATTATATCTACCAAATCTGCTCTACCCACTCTGGATGGTCAATGAATGGGTTGCGGTTGTGCTGGAACTGGTCGTAGATGATGTTGTTGCGGTTGCGCTCCCAGTTATCGACGGGATCCTGTGCGTGCCATTGCAGCAGCACGGATAATTTACCGTGATAAGGCGCTGTTCCGTTGTTGACAAGATTGTTCAGCTCAAGCTGCGGCTCGCCGCTCATGTCCCCTTCATAACGGACGGCCATGTAAAAGAGCATACGCGCCACATCGCCTTTCACCGCATTTCTTGGTTCCCACGAGTCGCTGTCATAATAGTTTCCGAGCGCCTCTGTGTGCTGTGTGCCGCCGTTATCAAAATCAAGGTTGCCGCGTGAGCTGTTCACGCTCACATCAGTCGGACGCAGGTGGTGAATGTCTGTCCCTGCTCCCATTGTCGTTCCGAAATCACCATGAGACTTTGCCCATACGTGCTCGCGGTTCCAGTCGTTCACATTGCTGCCGTTCGATGTTTTGCTTTGCGAACGGCCTGTGTATAGAAGAATAACGTTGTTGCTGTTATTTGGATCCTGATCCGTCACACGCAGCGCGGTCCAAACGGCGTCATAGGAAAGCTTTGTATGATCGTCAATAATATTGTGAAGCGCTGTTTTCAACGCCGCACCTGTTTTCCCAACAGCCGGAGCATAATAACTTTCATCATAAGCCGGCGGATCTACTGGGTCAGTTGGCGGATCGGTCGGTGTTGTACCGGACACTTTTTCCATCGCCGTGACATTCTTTAATCCAGCATGCGTGAAATAGGAAGTTAAATAACCAGTAACCTTCACCGCTTGTCCTTTTAAACTCGGATTTGTCATTAACCCAAATGTAGAACGATAAGATGTTGGAATCTGAACATATACCATATTTGCAGTATTCGTTTCCGATGCGCTGTCTGCCAATGCAATGGCGTAATCGCTAGGATAATTGCTGGTTACAACCGTATTGGTCGCAGTCGGCTGCCCGACGACAAAGCCCTGTACCGTCTTTAACGTGTTGTTTTGATTCGCAATGCTTTGTGCGACCGAATACGGACTGCTCCACGATCCGTCGCCTGCCGCTTGTAATGTTGGGATAAAGGATAAAGAACCAATAATTAATGCCATAACGACCGAGAAAAGTGAAAGGAACTGTTTGTTGCCATACCTTTTCATCATGATTAACGCCTCCCCAATTTATGAACCGATGCCGCATAACCTTTGAAACAGTTTTAATACTACAACAAGTTTGTTAACTACATTTTACAGATTTGTAAATCGAGTTAACTAGCGACAAAAGGAGCAAAAAAGTCAGCTTTCCTTCAGATAGAATGTACCTAGTTCAAGCAGCCAACTTGGTTTTGTAGGCAGAAAGATAGAGGCGAGCGAATGATGAATTAGCTTGTGCGTTCGTCTCATTACCATCCATCACAAACAAAAAAACTCAGCACACCGTTGTGTCCGAGTTTTTTTCCTTATCGTTCCCACTCTTTACTGCTTACTCTTCAGTTGCTCAAACAACTTCTCAACTGTACCGATGCCGACGTTCGTATATTTAGCGAGAATCACAAGCTCTTTCGGCAGCTGGCCAACGGTATGGATTCCGTTTTCATTCAGCTGGCGAATCAAGCTCGGAATACCAACGAACTCTTCGCCTGACAGCGGTATGTTCGACAGCTTTTCCGTCACGATCATATAGTCCGCTTTATAGAAAAATAAGAGCTCGCCGCGGCGAGCATCACTGATCTCATTCCGCCTTATTTCCTCTTGCACGAAAACCGCCAGCTCTTCAAACAGCTGCTGATCGTTCTTTTCGTTATAACGCTTCACCTGTTTATGAAGGTTCTCGAGCTTGGCCGGCAGCTCGCTCATGAACCGCGCCTGCTGCACCTCGCCTAATCGAATCAAAAAGGTTTCTGATTTCGGAAACCGCTGAGGCAAGAGAAATGCATCTCGCAAAAAGTATGGGATGCTTAAGGTTTCACCGCCATAACCCAGCTCTCGAATCGGTGTGAAGCTTGCTGGCTCAGCCACTTCCACGGTGACGGCCACTTCTTTTTCTATCGTCCCGCCAGCAGGTGGCGACGAGAGGATCTCCTCCAGCGCTTTTAGCCGCGCGATCAGTTCACTAATATCCGACTGTCCGTCCTTCGGGAAGGCGGGCTCCTGATAATCCGGCACGGTCACCTGCAGCGGACCGTAGCATTCGATATACCACTTCACAATCGTATAAAGCGCCTCCCATGACAGCAGCGCCTCAGAATAGCGGAACATTCTGGAATCATGCGACGCCTCGTTCCCTACCTTTCGGACATGGTGCAGACTGTCGCTCACCTTTTGAACAAGAAATCCGCTCTCGTTCAGTAGGGTGATCCTCTCAAGAAGCGTCATCTGCGGCGTTTCCGGCAGCTTTTCCACAATCATCACGTTCTTCAGGATATTCTCAATAAATACCCGCGAATGCGTCAGCATCGTTCGCGGACTCGAAAAGATACTATGCTCTAATTCACGAGCCAGCAGCGCCAGCTCTTTGGAAATCGGTTCTAAAAACTGATAAAAGTACGATGATGTAGACATGATCCATCTCCTGCATAAGTAAAATCGCTGAGCATCTTGGAGTCAATCAGCTATTGCCATTTTACCGCAATACTCTTTCTAAAAAAATGGCGGATTTACGTGAAGTCAACGTAATTACCCGCTGAATTAGATAATCTAGCTGATTAAGTATCATGGATAAAATTTATTTGCAGATTTTCAACATTTATTTGCAGATTTAAGATATATATTTGCAAATCCGCGGCCATTATTTGCAGATCTAAAAATTTATTTGCACAGCCTAAATTTAGCTTATTTTTATTTATTTTATGACATGTTTATTTGCAGCTAAGACTCTTTATTTGCAGCTTCACAACGCACCCGCACTACGTCTAGAACATAATCAAAAAGCCCCCACCCAAAAATTGAGGTGAAGGCTCTTCCTACCGTTAACTAAAACTCATTTCTTTTTTTTTGTTCAGTCCGAGTGTCTGCGAGGTGGACATGGTGACCTCTTGCAGCAGCTCTGGATTTTCAGACAATGACACGCCATACGAAGGAATCATCTTCTTCAGCTTTGGCTCCCACTCGCTCATATGCTGTGGGAAGCACTTGGCGAACACTTCTAGCATGACGTGAACAGCTGTCGATGCACCAGGTGAGGCGCCGAGCAGCGCGGCGACCGATCCGTCCGCTGCACTCACCACTTCTGTTCCGAACTGCAGCGTTCCTTTTCCGCCTTCTCTCGTGTCCTTGATCACCTGCACACGCTGCCCGGCCACGACCGTATCCCAATCCGACGCCTTGGCGTTCGGGATGAACTCACGCAGCTCTTCCACACGCTTTTCATGCGACAGCATGACCTGCTCGATCAAATACTTCGTCAGTCCCATTTCCTTCGCGCCGGCTGCGAGCATCGTCAGGACATTGTACGGCTTCACAGAACCGATCAGATCTAAATTGGAACCTGTTTTCAAAAACTTTGGCGTGAAGCCGGCGAACGGTCCGAACAGCAGCGACTTCTTGTTATCGATGTAGCGCGTATCCAGGTGCGGCACAGACATTGGCGGCGCGCCGACTTTGGCTTTGCCGTATACTTTTGCATGATGCTGCGCGACAATCTCTGGATTCTTACATACGAGGAACAGCCCGCTGACCGGGAAACCGCCAATGTTCTTCGACTCTGGAATACCAGTCTTCTGGAGAATAGGCAGACTCGCACCCCCCGCACCGATAAAGACAAACTTGGCGTGGTGCTTCTCCGTACGGCCGCTCTCGAGATTTTCGACCTTCACTTCCCACGATCCGTCACTGCTGCGTTTCATGTTCTTCACACTATGCTTGTAATGGACCTGGACGTCTTGCTTTTGCAGATGGTCGAACAGCATGCGTGTGAGCGCACCGAAGTTTACATCGGTTCCCGCATCGATCTTCGTCGCTGCGATCGGCTCATTCATCTTGCGCCCTTCCATGATCAAAGGCATCCACTCGATCAATTTTTCCGGATGATCACTGAACTCCATCCCTTTAAACAGCGGATTGCCTGAAAGCGCTTTAAATCTTTTCTTCAAAAATTCGACGTTCTGCTTTCCTTGAACCATGCTCATATGAGGGATCGGCATGATAAAGTCCTGCGGATTGCGAATCAGCTTGGCTTTAACAAGGTGCGACCAGAATTGCATGGAAACCTGGAACTGCTCGTTTACTTTAATCGCCTTGCTCACATCGATCGATCCGTCTGGCTTTTCATTCGTATAGTTCAGCTCGCACAGAGCCGCATGGCCCGTACCCGCGTTATTCCACTCGTTCGAGCTTTCTTCGCCTGCTTTTGCCAGCTTCTCGAACACTTTAATGTTCCAATCAGGTGCGAGTTCCTTCAACAATGCACCCAACGTCGCACTCATTACACCCGCACCAATCAAGATAACGTCTGTCTTCTTCTGAACGCTGCTCATACATACCCTTCCTTTATCGCCTGAAGTTTGTGTAAAGTTAGGCGCCTCACCCATAAGCTCGGGCGGCGTCAGTGACACTTATCTATTCACACTATTACTAGAGTAACTATTATCTAATAATTATAAACTATTTAAATATGAAAAAGAATGAGAATTCCGCCCAGAATGCTCTGAAAATTGAACAAAATTTAAAAATAGTCACTTTTTTCGTTCGATTCTTCCGTAAAATATGCCGCAGGTCGTGTCACGGATCATTCCGCATTAAATAAACAATAAGAAAAAAAAAATAAAAAATATTAATAAAGAAGTCGTAAAAAGCCTCTTTTTTCTCATTTCGCTCGATTTACTGTCGTAGGAAATTTTCTAAAAAGGGGCAGACGATATGAATTATATAAAAGAAATGAATGCTTTTTACGACTGGCTGGAGACGAATGAGCTGTCTCCTTCCGCCATCAATGTATGGTATGCACTTCTCCACATAAACAACAAGGCGGGATGGGCCCAAAGTTTCGCGGTAGCCGAATCGGTGCTGCATGTGAAAACCGGCTTAAGCGATCGGACAATCCGAAAAGCACGGGCTGAGCTGAAAGACAAGAACCGCATCCATTGTGAATCCCGTAGCGGCGGACGTGCACCACTTTACACGATGATTCCTTTCCACCCTGCTGACGTCCGAACGACTGATCGCACCACAGAAAAATCCGCAGACGTGGCAAAACCATCGCCTCCAACGAGCCCGGGCTTACTCAAAGCGTTTGTCGCCAGCTTTCACGATCAGCCGAGTCCGGCACAAATTCAGCTTCTCGCCAGCTATATGGAGCAGAACGGCATGTCAGAAGATCTCGTAATCTGGGCGTTGAACGACACCAGACAGCGCGGCAAGCCGTTCGAATATGTCCGCAGCATGCTGAACCGCATGGCGGAGAAGAACATATGTACCGTGGAAGCCGCAATAACCGCCCGCAAGGAATACAAAGCTCGAATGCAACAGCAAACAAAGACCGGAAACATCCGCCCATTTCACAAAAATCGTTCCGGCTCCCCTGTTCCCGATTGGGTAGGTGACCCGCAGCAGTCACTTCAGACCTTTCAACCGACGGACGAGCAAGAAAACCGCCATTGGCTGGAAGGTTTATTAGAAGGGATGTGATTTCCCAGCAAAATAGACGTGACTTCCTTACCAAGCGCCTAACAAAACTGCTCTAATTTGTCGAGCAAACACGCTGTTTCTAAAGGATAGCTGGAACACCCTCTTTGTTCACACCATTATTTTACAGAAAGAGGTTTAGCATGAGGTAGGTAGGTGGTAGTAGATAAATGGGAGATTTTTCATATCACTGTTGATTGAGCTTTATAAAATCTTTCATACAAAGCCTAACTCGCTGCAAACCATTACTAGAGACGTATGGAAACGAGACGCGAATTCTAGTACGATTTTTCTATGGAAACTTCTGTATGGAAGTAGCCGGCAACAGCAGCTTAAACCAAAAGGAACAGACAACTAAACGAATCATGAGGTGTACATTGTGGCAAAAAACAAAGGAAAGAAGAAAAGGAAAGATAACGACGGGTGCCTCGATCAAATAGGGTGCAGCTGTTTGGAAGTGTTTTTATTACCTATCCAAATTGGGATTGTAGGGTATCAGCTGGTTCAGCTTGTGTGATACGAAAATAACAGATAGCCATTAATGGTTTGCCAAAGCGAAGGAGAAGTCATGATCGGGCGGCGGATGGGATGCAGATAGAAGGAGGACAACCGTTTGTCGGTTTCAGATCGCAAGGTAATAAAAGTCAGAGGAAGCTTCTTTATGTACACAATAGCTTTTCTCTATTTCTTCGGTGGGTTATTTTCGTGTTACTTTCTTATTAAAACAGGATTGAAGTTTGAATCCAAATACGCCTTCCTTTATTTAGGAGGGGGCATTATGTTAATGCCTTTCTTCATGTATGAGACGCTTTGGGGATTGCCTGGATTTCTTCCTCCGAAGAGAGCTTTGTTTACAATAGAAACTGGGAAAGACGGACGTATTGTCCAAAAGAAAAAATCAATAGCCTTTGAAGACATAAAAGATATTGAATTTAAACGGAATCCTATAACCCTATTTAATGAAATATTTGTGGAAACGTATTCTAATAAGAAAAAAATTAGAATTAGCACGTATGCATTGCTCTTAGAGGTGAATTTCTACGACCTCGTGGATAAACACATTTACCCTTACATGACAGAGGATGCTAAACGTGTTTGGAACCATAAGCTATCCAATGATCCATTCTTATCAAGCATTGATTACGAACGAAAAATTCATCATACAGATTGATTTAGGCCGCTTAATGTAGAAATCGATTGCTCTATAAGTGAGGTGTAAACATGGACAGAGGAACGGTGAAAGTTAGGGGTCACTGGATCATGTACGTTTGGAATGGGCTTTTTATTTTTGGAGGTTTATTTTCCTGCTATATACTCATCACAGACGGGTTGAAATTTGATTCCGTTCGCTCTATTCAGTATTTAGGTGGAGGGATCATATTTTCACCATTTTTCATCTATATGACACTTTGGATTTTGCCCGGGTATTTGCCTCCAGGAAAGGTGTTATTTACCGTACACACTGGAGAGAACGGGAGACTAACTTCAAAAAAGAATACGGTGCCCTTTTACAAAATTAAGGAAATATATTTGAAAAGAAACCCTGTTAACCTGTTCATTGAAGTATATGTTTTAACGAATGAAAACAAGAAAATGAGGTTTCCAACCTATAACCTTCTCTCTGAACTGACTTTTTATGATGTAATAGACGAACATGTCTATCCTCATATGACGCATGAAGCAAAGGGCCACTGGAACCACCTCATTTCAACAAATGAGGTGCTCATTCGAAATCAATATCAAAGAAAAAGCCAACTGTAAATGGCGATTTACCTTGCCTGATTAACTTCATCAATCGATTGATAAAAACAGAAGTAGAGGAGGCTTTCACTTGAATGCAAATGTAATCAAAGTTAGAGGACACATTTTCATGTATATCATGTCTACTCTCTTTCTTTTCGGAGGCTTGATTTCCTGTTACTTCATCATTAATCATGGTCTGAAATTAAACTCTTTATTATCGTATATTTACTTAGCGGGAGGCATTGTTCTCACCCCCTTCTTTATCTATGAAACGCTTTGGGCACTGCCTGGATTCTTCCCTCCAGGTAAAGTTTTGTTTACCATCACTCCAGGAACCGATGGCTTTCTTCTTCAAAAACAGAAGAAGGTCTCATTCCACGAGATTAAAAAGATTGATTTCAAGCGAAGTCCCATAAATTTATTTAATGAATTATATATCGACACGCACGACAATAAAAAGATCAAATTTAAAACATACAACCTGCTTCATGAAGTTAACTTTTTTGATATGATTGACGAACATATCTATCCTTATTTGCCAAATGAAGCAAAGAGACAATGGGATGAAAAAAAGGCCAACAGCCAACTCATAAAGGATTTGAATTATGAGGGTAAAAATCATAAGATAGACTAACAAACGAAAGAGACCAGGCTTTTTAATCAAAGCTTGGTCTCTTTCAATCATGTCACTCCACCCATTTCACAACATCCTTCATTTCCTGCCGGCTTTTTGGACGCGGTTCGCGGATTCGATACCCGAACGCTGCCATGACGGCGACCTGGAAGTTTCCGCCTTCGAGCACGCCGGCTTTCTCCAGAATGTCATGCACCTTCTCCTGATCGAACCCTTCAATCGGACATGAGTCGATGCCGATCTGAGCGGCAGCTGTCATCATGTTGCCGAGTGCGATGTACACTTGTTTCGCCGCCCAGTCGTTCATATAACGCTCGTCTTCTAGGAGCTTGAAGTCGGATTCTTGGAACGTTTTATAAAACTTGCTGATCGCCTCGTAAGCTTCAGGCGGCATGTGGTGAACGTCTTTTTTCATATGCTCGATATAATCAGAGCTGTAAATCATATCCTCTGCTGAACGAGATAGCATCACGACAAAGTGACTCGCAGTCGGCAGCTGCCCCTGCGCTCCCCAAGAAACGGGTTTCAGCTGTTCGCGCAGCTCACGGTTTTGAATGACAACAAAACGCCATGGCTCAAATCCAAACGAGCTCGGCGACAGGCGGCCTGTTTCCAAAATAAACTCAAAATCCTCATCCGAGATCTTCTTGTTCGGATCAAACTCCTTTGTGGCACTTCTAAATCGAAAAGCGTCAAGTATTTCTTGCTTCTTGGCTTCTGTATTCATGTCACTCTTTGCCTCCATTCATTTATAGGCCTATCATAAAATAATTATTTAATAACTAAAAGTATGTACTTTTAAGTGTTATAGTATCATTTTTATACCATTAAAGAAAGTATGATGGTCCCCTCGGCAACTTCTTCATCTATTCATGCCCAGTGGAAGCCGCGGGCAAGTTAGGCAATCTATTGTCTGTCATAATATCTCCTGATGAGTGGACAGTTATCAGCTATAACGTTTGACTTCCCTCTCGGATGCATGATACGAAAAGGATACGCACAGAAACAAAATTATGGAGGTCAGTTATAAATGGAGCCACACAATAAAGCGTTTAGCGAAGCATTAGTAAAATCTTTACGAGGTGAACGAGGACATCTTCCTATAAAGAATGCACTGTATGATATCGACATGGATCTTGCGGGAAGACCCATAAACGAACTGCCATACACGATCTATCAATTAGTGAAACACATGGCCTACTGGCAGGATTTCCTTTTATTGGCTGCAGAGGACAAAGAACGTACACTCCCTTCCTCTGTGGGAGAAAGCTGGCCAGATGAGCAAGGCCCAGCTAGCGCGGATGAATGGAAACAGGTCGTGCAGCATTTTCTTCAAGGAATTGATCAAGCGTGTACGCTCGCTGAAACACTTCCACTCGATCAGCACTTAAAGACCTTTCCTGGTGAAACCCCAGGCGGTGTGCTCCGCAATATTGCCTCTCACAACACGTACCACTTAGGAGAAATTGTTGTGATTCGCCGATTATTCAGTGCTTGGCCGCCTCCAACGGGCGGATACCCGGTCTAATCATCAGATTTCCCTGACCTCGGTACGATACCGGAAAAAGGAATAGGACATTTATTTGCAGTTCTGAGAATTTTATTTGCAGATTTCCGCCTCTTATTTGCAGGTTTAAAACATTTATTTGCACAAAGAAATTTTATTTATTTTTCGACACGTTTATTTGCCACAAGGAGCCTTTCCTTGCACGAACGGAATGATTATCCAAAGGTTAGCTTGTTTTAATTTCTCTAAACAAAATAAAGCACTCTTGCGGGACTCTCCCGCTGAGTGCTTTTTTGTGTTCAATGATTTAGTACGCGCCCTGCGAATATGTCATCTCATAGCTATGCGTATAGATCTCGAAAATGTTGCCGAACGGATCTTCTACATAAACCATTTTGTATGGCTTGTCGTTCGGGTAGTATTCGCGGATCGGCATGCGCTGTTTGCCGCCGTGTGCTTTGATCTTCTCTACCATGCCTTCGATATCCGGATCTTGAATACAGAAATGGAAAATGCCTGTTTTCCAATATTCGAAGTTATTTTCCGGCTTTTCGTTTTGCGGGAACTCGAACAACTCGATCCCGATTTTATCGCCTGTTGAAAGGTGGGCGATGCGGAATCTTTCCCAGTCGTTGCCGAACACGTCACGGCACATTTGGCCGATCGCGGAATCATCGTTTTCGACATCCGATGGCTCCATCATCGTGTACCAGCCGAACACCTCTGTATAAAATTTAATGGCTGCGTCCAGATCAGGGACAGACAAGCCAATATGTGAAAAGCTTCTTGGATATGTCATCATGCTAAAAACCTCCTTGATTTGTTTGACAATACACAGTATAACGGGGTATTCTTCTTCACAAAAGTATGCACTTTTTGGGGAGATACTAACCAAAAGGGTAGTAAGGAGAATGAAAATGAGCAGCAACATTAAGGTCGATAATCACGGAAAGCTAAAATGCTCGATTGAATATACGTTGAATAAGGTCGGCGGCAAGTGGAAGCTCGTCATCCTTTGGCACCTCGCCTATGACGGTATGCACCGCTACAACGAACTGAGAAGACTGCTGCCAGGCATTACGCACAAAATGCTTAGCCAGCAGCTGAAAGAGCTCGAACAGGACGGGCTGATCATTCGGACACAATACAACGAAATGCCGCCGCGAGTGGAATATTCCATCTCAGAGAAAGGCTGTACGTTGAAGCCCCTGCTGCAGATCATGCATGAATGGGGCAGCGAGCAGAATCAATAACCTTCTCAACAAACGTCATCTATGATAACCTATAATTATCATAATTTTCCAATTGAAGAAGGCGGTCTTTGGATGATGAAGCACTATTCTTGGGGAAGCTATGTCTCATTCGGATTGCCCATCCTATTGTTCTGCTTATTGTTTGCCGTACCAAGCTTCACCGAAGAATCGGTATTCAAGGTGATTGTCTACACACTATATATCGGATCTCCACTCTCCCTGATCGTGAGTGTGTACGCTCTCGCGAAAAAGAACGAAAAAAAGATGATGAGTGTATTCGGGCTCTTATCCTCGCTCCTTCTGACCGGTTCATTGGTCTACTTCATTTTGCTTGGCTTAGGCATGGGTGAAGCATAAGCTCATCAGCATGTTCAGCACAATATTACCCAACGACATGGAAAATAGCAGCTGAACGATTCAGCTGCTATTTTCCATGTCTATTTTCGGTTAGAGAAACGGGCGGTAAATCAGGGAATATACGATTAACGTGGTAACGGTGATGGCTGCCAAATAAATCAGCTTATGATTTGCCTTTTGATAGAACCAACGAAACAATAGCATGAAGCTAAGGAAATTAAACATAAATTGAAACAAAAAGGTATGGTTGTTATACAAGTAGATACCTACCCCGATGGTTTCGGCAGCTAATCCGCTTATGGGTAATGCATACAATACGTTACTCCATTTGTTCTCCTTGTTCCAAAAGTAAAGGACATAACTAATCGCGCTGCATACTACGGCAACAATTGAATACAGGATGAACAGGCTCCACTGAAATCCGTCATTGTTAAACATAAGAACGAAAAAACCGAGTGCATATTTCAACATGTAAAAACTGATATTCATAGCGAATAAGTACACTAGGACGTTTACAGCAGCCTGTTGATTTGAAGAACTATAATAGGTGATTAAGGTCACGGTCACAATCCAAAAGCCAAATAAAGTGGCGATGGAGCTGAAGCTCCATATGTCATCGTTTGGAAAAAAATCCGTTAATCTTGTTAAAATGCCCGCAACCAACCCCCATCCCACGTAATGAAAGTAAGATTTAAAGGGAATGCGGATTTCTTTGTTACGTGCTATTGCCGTCATGCAAACTCTCCTTCGTTTAGTAAAATTCCAGTTAGCTCGAATTCAACGTTTATTCGTTTGTTCACATCGCAAGATTTTTTCATTGTACAAAGCCTGTAACACAAAATCATTCAACCCATGCTGCAGCTTCAGCGATGTTAACGGGTCGAGTTCTGAAGCCATGAAGACGATTTCCGTCATGTTCCCTTTCTTGTCCTTCGCATACACAGCATTTGTGAGAACGGTGCTCGTGGAGCCCCCTTTACAGCCGGAATGGATGAGGTTCACCTGGTTTCCCGGATCCTTCATGACATCTTCGAGTACCTCATCCAGATAATGCTGAATCTCTAGCGAGAACATCGTTTTCTCATTCAACATCCGCAATACCGTTAAATAGTCCTCTGCCGAAGCTGAAATAAACTGCTTAGACCAAATTTCTTGAAACACCTGATCTAACAATAAAGGGACCCCCATATCCGGCCCCTTCTGTTTTAAAAGTGTGTGAATCTCCCAAGCGAGCTTGCGATAGTCCTCCCGCGATAAGCCCTTCAGTTCCTTCACCAACGTCTTTTTCTCCCTCATTCCTTGCTGCTGCTTCATATACCCAGGAATATAGAGCGAGGAAACAAAAGGAAAGATCGGTTCGTGCGTCTTCAATCCCAATTCTTCTATTGTTTTCTGCAGTGAATCTGCCCCTACCAGATCAATCAGGTATTCACTGTTCGCGTTGGAGCTAAACATCATCATCCCTTTGGCTACTTCCAAAAGCGTCGTTTGGTTGTCTTTCAACAAGCCCTCCTCCGCTAAATACGTCAGCCAGTCACTATGAGCGTTGCCGTCCGTCTTAGGAATGTAATAGTTATGGAGTTCACCCAAAGATACGAACTGCCCCGAATTAAGAATCCCGCTGCCGCATTGTTTCGCAAAGGCGATGGCAATGATGATTTTCGACGTACTGGCGAGCGGGAGAACAGCTTGAAGGTTCTCCGCGAGAATCAGCTGCCCATTTTTCCTGACCCCTATCGCACAGCTGCCTTTTTCCTTATTTTCTTCAATATACGTTAGGATCGCTTGATAATCAGCTTTCTTTGCAGACCGGTTTAACAAGTAGATGCACAGCAAGATGACGAGAACAATAGCTAGAACGGCTATTATAACGAGCATCATCGGCCGTTAATCCAACCTCTTATAAAAGAAATGATGACTGAACCCTTCCGGAAAGTTATCCAGCACCCCATACTCGATATACCCTAACTTTTGATAAAATCCTGGTGCCTGAAAGCTGAGTGTGTCTAATTTGATCAGCTTGCACTCTTTTTTCAGCGCCAGTTCCTCTGCTGCCATCATGAGTTCCTTGCCATATCCCTTGCCTCTCAGCTTTTCCTCTATCCAAAAGAGATCAATGCTTAAGCAATGATAATAGATTTGACCCACAATCCCGCCAAGGACCGTGTCATTTTCATCCTTCAGCAAAATGCTGACCTTTTCAAAAATGGCCTGTCTTGTATGCTCTAATACATTGCTCAAATTGTATTCGATCAAATTTTTCCTTACCTCGTTAACGCCCTCTTCATTCCATTCCGTACTAATGTTTACGTGATCTACCACAAAAGTGACCCCCATTTATGTTCTATTTATTCTTGTCTACTCTTCCTTTATACCTCTCCAGCTCGGTTATTTCCTTCTCGTAATATGAACATTTTATTGAACAAGGCTCACTATAAAGGATATTTAACCATTTTATGGAATAGGTAATCAGACATTCATACAATCGTCACATGAGGAGCTGGTAGGTTGAACGTGTTAGAGGAATTAAAGACGTTTCGTTTTCAACATAGTGAAATGAGTGCCGAGGATGCGGCATTTGCCTCTGCGCTGCAGAGGATATCAGAAGGACATGACGATGAGGCGGCAGAGCGATTAAAGACGCTCTATACTCATACAGTTAACCCCAGATTCCGGAGCAGCTGCGCGCAGCTATTGTTTGCTTTATTTTCGGCGAAAAACGATTGGAAACAGATTGAGATGCTCAACCTTTTTGAGGAGCCAAGCATTGAGAGAAGCAGTCGGATCATCGGGAAAACGATCAGTCAGCATCAGCAGGCGGTGTATGCTTACTCGGAGAATTCATCGGATCACCCGATGACGTTAAGTCTAAGTGGCTGCCCGATGATGGAAGCGACCGTAAATGGAAGGAAAGCATGCTTGTGGCTGGATACTGGAGCAGAGATGACGGTTCTCTCTCATTCTTTAGCTAGAGACTGTGGTGTCAGCTTGCTGCCCAATAGCGCCTTAGAGGTCGAAAATTCGTCCAATAAAGCGCTGAATACGGACTTTGCCTTTATCGATTCCATAGAATTGGGAAGCTTCACCGTCCATAACCAGCCTTCACTGGTCTTGAGCGATGATCTGTTAGTCATACAGAATCCAAAAACGAACGAAGTCATTACCATAGACGGCATTATCGGATGGGACATCATACAGCATCTTTATCTAGAGATTGATTACCGTGAAAAGCGTGTGATGATCAGCAAGCCTGAAACGATGGATACCTCGGAGAACAATCTGTTTTTCTGCGGTTCCCCGATCGTCAAAGTAAAAGGGGAGAATGACGTACCGTTGTACTTTGGATTGGATACCGGCGCAAACAAATCCCATTTCTCACAGCCGCTCTTATCGAAAATGGCTAACCTATTCATTGAAAAAAGAACGGTGCATGCTGGCGGACTGAACGATGTAAAAGAGATCGAGGTAGAGTGCATCGTATCTTTAGACGTTTATTTGAATGATCAACTCATCACCTTACATAATGTCAGAAAGGTACTAGCTGATTTTGGTGCATTCTTTACGCTGGATGGCATCCTAGGCAGCGATATCGGCCACGACGCACGGTTGATTATTGATTACAAGAATCGAAGGCTTGAGCTGGTGAATTAACAAACATAGGAAAAACGACCAGACAATGCTTGGTCGTTTCTCACGTTTTGTTCACTCGCTCGTTGTTCATGACGTTCTTGATCAATTCCGCCAGTCGTTCTAGTCCTTTGACCAATTGCTCTAACGAGGCGTAGGCATAGGAAATTCGGAGATGCTGGATGGCCTTTGGATCGTACAAATGGCCGGGGTTAAGGAGGATTCCTTCTTTTAAGGCGCGGTCAAATAATTCTCTTAATGAAATGCCAGCGGGCAGGCGCAGCCAAATGTAGAAGCCACCTGCTGGCTTCTGCCACTCTGCTAGTCCCGTAAACTTTTCTTCTAGCACCTTTATGGCAACATCCCTTCTCGTTCGTAAGGCAGCACGCATTTGTTCAAGGTGGACATGATATCGTCCGCTCGACAGCCATTCCTCTGCTGCCCATTGAGAGAGTGAGCTCGCGCCATAATCGGTTTGCATCTTAATATCAGCCAACCGGTTAATGACCGGCTCAGGGCCCACCACCCAGCCGATTCGCAGGCCAGGGCTCAGTGCCTTGGACAAGCTCCCCACATACAGAACCGTTCCATTTTGATCCAACGCCTTAATCGGCGGAGGCGGAGGTGCGTCCAGCCACAGCTCACAGTACACATCATCCTCAATAATAGGCAGCTGCTCGCTCTCGCAAACGTTCAATAACTGCTTCCGATCATTCAGTGACATCACATATCCTGTTGGATTATGAAACGTTGGGTTGGTGTATAGTAACGAAGCGGCATTTCTTTTCTTACTATGTTTAATGGAAGAAAGATCAAATCCGGCTGCATGTACAGGCAAGCCTCGTAAACTCACTCCAGCTGATTGAAAGAGGTTGAGAGAATGTAAATACGAAGGGCTTTCTAGAAGAATAGCTGATCCTCTCTTTAATAGCCCTATTGAGACAAGCTGAAGAGCTTGCAGCGCTCCTGAAACGATTAGAATACTGGACGGTGACGCAGTAATTCCAAACGAACGCAAATAGATACTTATTTGTTCTCTTAACGGCAATAAGCCTTTCTCTTCTACGTATCCCAGTGACTGAATTTTAGATGGAAGGCGATGCAGAATATCCTTCATCATTTCTTGCGGAAACAATTCCGGCGAAGGCTCACCTGTCCCTAATCGGATTAAATCCGGCCGCGGTTCGGCTTGATGAATATCCTGAATCGTTGGCAGGTTAGGCTGTTGCATCCCTTTATTAATCATACTGTTCCAGTCGGCGGCATGCTCGTTGGACGATAGCAATGACCAAACATTGTTCTTTACCCTCGTGCCCTTCCCGCTATGTCCTTCCAATAACCCATCAGCCATCAGTTCATCAAAGGCAAGCACAATCGTACTTCGGTTCACTTCAAACACTTCAGCAAGCTTCCGCTGTGAAGGAATTCTCGTCCCGACCGTCCACTCACCGTTCTCAATTTTAGACTGAATAAATTCCTTGATTTGCACGTATAACGGTACAGCTGTGTTCTTATCCGGTTTCCAGTCGATTGTCACAACCATTTCGATTCCCCACATTTTTTCATAATACGTTTATTATAAAACGCAGCGTGCAATGGTTGGTAAAGAACTTACAAAATGGATGGGTAAAAAGGAGAAACCGTGCAGTATGATTACTAACATGAACTCAAGATAAGGGAGTGGCTAATATGAAATCAGAATCAAAAATGTATGTCATTAAACACCCAACGATAGAAGATGCACAAGCAGTGACAAATCTCGTGTCATTGTGTGATATCGAGGAAATCGGCGAACCGGATATTACATTGTCCGATGTTCTTGATCTGTGGCAATCCATTCCGATCGAAACCAATGTATGGATCGTTCTTTCAGAAGCGAATAAACTAATCGGCTATGCCTTTCTTGAAGAAAGAGGCGCTAACCGGCTGGATACGTGTGTATTCGTCAACCCTGCATTTAAAAATCAAGGAATCGCATCAATCCTGCTTCAAAAAGTGGAGCAACGTGCGGCTGTAATCATAAAGAACAAAGAAGGCGAACTAAAGCTGATGAACCACATTCCGTTTACGAATACAGCAGCGATTAACCTCGCAGTAAACAGCGGCTACACCTTTAGCAGATTGTATGAGCGCATGCGAATACAGCTAGAAGGTCCGCCAAACGTACCGCTTTTACCGGATAACATCGTCATCCAGCCGTTTCAACCCGACCGTGATGAAGAGATCCTCTTTTCGCTATACGATGACACGTTCCGTGACGCATGGGGCTATGCACAGAAGGATGGTGCTACATGGATGGCTCAGAAGAAGGGCGACAACTACGATGCTAGCCTCTGGTTTATCGTATGGCGTGAGGATCAACCCGCAGGATTTCTAATGAGCACTATGCACGATGATGGATTGTTCATTGATTTAGTAGGAGTCAAGCGAGAGTACCGTAAACACGGGATCGGCGAGGCTTTGCTGCTTCATGCATTCAGCCTGGCTTACAAGCGCCAGCAAAGCACCATACTGCTGTATGTCGACAGTGACAGCTTAACGAACGCGAACCGCTTGTACCAAAAAGTCGGCATGAGGCCTCACTCCCAAAGCGCGGTGTACGTAAAGAATCTTACCTGTTAACGAGGTTGCCTCACTACTTACGAGGCATATAAATGCAACTTTGTATGCTTTCATATGGTAAATAACGGAATATCGGCCGAAGAAAGGCGTAAGTCGCCCGCGCATTTGATTTTCGAGCCGCGCGACATGAAATCTCGTTCGTACTTTACCAAAAGTCAGCCGTAACCTTGTCGAATGCGCCCGCGCACGCCCCATCAACCAAATAAGTCGCCTCAAAAGTGTCTTTTTCACGACCTTTTAAGGCGGCTTTCTTTTCTTTAGAGAACAAACACCTCTCATCTACTGATATAACAGTGATTTTCAAAAAAAATACCCATTATATTGCTTATAAAAATATCAGCCCAAAAATCTGCTACCATTCCATAAATTCTGAGGATTGATAGGCGTTGAGCGCATGAATTATAGTTTATCTATGAAAACGCTTTATTACTGGGAAGCAATGGATTTTCTAAAGAGAAGCCTCACTCGCTCTTAGAACTGAACGCGCTTTCAAAAGCAATCATTAAGGGGGATACGAAGGATGAATTGGAAGAAATATTTAAATGCTGGTATGACAATGGCATTGGCAGCTTCTCTTGCGGCGTGCAGCACGGCTCCAAAAGAAACATCTTCAGATACAGACAGCAAGTCAGGCGATAAAAAGACAGTGGAGCTTAATATGGGCGTATTCGGAAGCACAGGCTATGAAAAGCTGGCTGAAGAGTACTCGAAAGAAAACCCGAACGTGAAGATCAAAATCAACACAGCTGACTTCAACGATCACCACAACAACCTGTTCACTTCCATCTCAGCTGGAAGCGGATCACCGGATATCGCGATGATCGAGGTTGGTTTTATCGAAAAGTACCGTGATGCACAAGATAAATTCGTGAACCTATACGACATGGGCGCGAAAGACGTGAAGGACAAGTACCTGGACTGGAAATGGAGCGTTGGTGAGAGCGCGGATAAAGAATTCTTGTTCGGCTTACCGACTGATATCGGTCCAACGGTCATGTACTACCGCACCGATCTATTTGAAAAAGCAGGACTTCCAACTGAACCAGCACAAGTCGCTGAAAAGATCAAAACGTGGGAAGACTTCGAAAAGGCTGCTGTTCTTGTAAAAGAAAAGACTGGTCAGCCGATGACAGATAACATCGAATTGATCTACAACGCATTGCGCGATCAGTCAGACGAGCTGTACTTTGACCGTGATGACAACCTAATTGTTGAGTCCAATAAAGAAATCAAGAGTGCATACGATTACACAACAAAGCTAATTGGCCAAAACGTTCTTGGAAACCTTGGACTTTGGACGCCTGAGTGGGGCGCAGCGATGGGCGAAGGAAAATACGCAACATTGCTTGGTCCAGCTTGGATGCAAGGTGTAATCAAAGGAAACGCGCCTAAAGCAGCTGGCAAATGGTCAATGGTTGAAATGCCAGAAGGTGCAGGAAACTGGGGCGGTTCTTACCTAGCGGTTACGAAAGAATCAAAGCATCCGAAAGAAGCTTACGCGTTCATCGAATGGCTGACTTCACCAGAAAACCAGTTGAAATCATTCCAGGATCAAGGGCTATTCCCTTCTGCAACAGAAGTATATGAGCAAGACGCATTCAAGAACTATAAAGATGACTACTTCGGCGGCCTGAACACAGCGCAAACGCTAAGTGAAGCAGCGAAAAAAGTTAAAGATGTGTACTACGGCAAGAACTTCATGGTCGTACAAGGCGAAATCATGAAGGCGTTGCAAAACGTTCAGGCAAAGAAAGCGGATCCAGAGAAAGAATGGAAAAGCGCAATGGAGCGCATTAAGAAGCAGCTTGATCGTCAATAAGCACACACACAAAGGTATGGCTGAGCTTCTCAGCCATACTTTATTATTAGGTGAAAGGAGAATTCATCATGGCACAGGTGTCAACGCAACTTAAGACAACAAAGACAGAGAAAAGCTATAAGCTTTCTGAGAAAACAAAAGACCGAATCTCCGCCTATCTTTTTATCTCACCGTTTTTCATTTTGTTCGCGATCTTCGGGTTATTCCCGATTCTCTTCAGCTTCTACCTCGCGTTCCAGAAATTCAACGGACTGGGCGAGATGGAGTATGTTGGGCTAAAGAACTTTCAATGGATATTAGAGGATCCTCTTTTTTGGAAATCTATCTACAACACCATCATTCTCGGTTTGCTCGGTACGGCACCGCAGATTTTAATCGGTTTAGTGTTAGCAACCATTCTGAACGCAACGTGGCTGAGATTTAAGAACGTGTTTCGTATCGCGATCTTCATGCCGTACGTCACGTCGATCCTCGCTGTTGCGATTATCTTCAGCGTTATTTTCAGCAATCAGTCGTCCGGTCTGATGAACACGATTATCGGATTTGCCGGGTTCGAGCCGGTGAACTGGACCACCTCCGAATGGGGTGTAAAAACGGCCATATCGACCATGGTTTTCTGGCGCTGGGTCGGCTACAACACCATCATTTTCTTGGCCGGATTGCAGAGCATTCCGCACGAATTGTACGAAGCAGCTGAAATGGACGGCGCGTCAACGTGGAAGCAGTTCCGCCACATCACACTGCCGCTGTTAAAGCCTGTTATCATTTTCACAACGTTCCTTTCGACAATCGGCGCATGGCAGCTGTTCGTCGAGCCGCTCGTTTTCTTTGGCCGACTGAACGATGTTCGTGAAGAAGGAATGACCGTTGTGCTTTATCTGTACCGCGAGGCGTTCCGCAATAACGCGTTCGGAACCGCATCCGCAACAGCTGTTGTCCTGTTCTTTATCATCATGTTCTTCACCATTATCAATTACTTCATCACTAGCCGAGAGAAGAAAAGGAGCTTTTCCTCATGAAAAAATTAACAGCAACTAAGCTCATTTTATATATTTTCATGGCTGTCGGAGCAATTCTTTCCCTTTTCCCTTTTTATTGGATGTTCGTCATGGCAACGAATTCAAAAGAGGCGATCAACCAGACGCCTCCTGCCTTCGTCCCAGGCGATCAGCTTGTCGTGAACTTCCAGAACGTTCTCGGACAAATCCGGTTCTTCGAGGCATTGGCCAACTCGTTTATCGTGTCCACACTCGTAACGCTCGGCGTACTGTTTCTCTGCTCACTTGCCGGCTTCGCGTTCGCGAAAATGGAGTTTAAAGGCAAGAACATCTTGTTCGTTTCCATCCTCGTTACGATGATGGTGCCAACACAGCTCGGTCTCGTGCCGTCGTACTTTATCATCTCAAAGCTCGAATGGCTGAACAGCATGAAGGCGCTTGTCGTGCCAGGTCTCGTCAACGCATTCGGTATCTTCTGGATGCGTCAGTATATCCGTGATTCCGTTCCAGACGAACTCATTCAAGCGGCAAAGATCGATGGCTGCGGAAACTTCCGCATCTACTGGAACATCGTTGTTCCATCTATCCTGCCGGCGTTCGCCACACTCGGAATCGTAACGTTCATGCAAGTATGGAACGACTTCCTTTGGCCGGTCACTGTATTGCGCGACCCAAGCTTCCAAACGATTCAGGTTGCCATACGCTCACTGAACGACGTATACGTCCGCGATTACGGCATGATCCTATCCGGCACATTCTGGGCCACTGTCCCGCTCGTCGTCGTCTTCTTGATCTTCAATAAGTTCTTCATTTCAGGGCTTACGCAAGGTTCCATTAAATAAAAGAGTAGAAGGAGACCGTGTTTTTGCGGTCTCCTTCTTTCTTTTATGCCCTTAACTTGTCTTAAAAAAATGCGCGCCAAAACAGATGAATTTCCGGCAGTTGCGCGCCGTTCTAGTAAGGATGCACGCGGGTTGGATGAAGATTCGAGCCGTTATTCAGATTCGGAGGTTGCCGAGTCTATGCTTCGTTACCTTATTAGAGCTCTCGCGCCAAACCCGATGTGATGCACGCCATACATAGAAAATGCGAGCGGTTCCGCCGATTTGCGCGCCGTACCAGACCGGATTCGCGCCATTATGGGGTTGCGAGACACTTCTCTTGTAATGCGCGCGGGTTTTTAACAAGTTTCCTTATTTGCGAGCGACTATGATGTGCTTGCGCGCCGACCACCTGCATCCCCCTGTCCAACCCTCAATCCTTTATTATAAGACTCTTCTTTTATACAAAAATAAACAACAAAATAAACCAAAATGGTGTGAGCAATAACGCGGGGCGAGTAGCGTCCGCAATAAGCAGCACGAGCAAAATTAATGCAAACAGCGTCAGCACCGCATAGTTAATGAAAGGCGCAAATGGTGCCTTAAAGGCTGACTGTTTGTGCAAATCATCACGGTTTTTTCGGTATTTAATATGGCTGATCAAGATCACACTCCATACCCAGATAAAGCAGATAGCACTGATGGTCGTCACGATGCTAAAAGCCTGCTGCGGGATGAGCTTACTCAGCAGTGCGCCCACTGAGACAACAACAGCGGAAACATAGAGCGCGTTTCCAGGAACATGATTATTCGTCAGCTTCTTAAACACTTTAGGCGCCTGTTCACTCTTGCTTAACGAAAATAAAATTCGGCTCGTCGAAAATAGCCCGCTGTTGCAAGCAGATGCCGCAGATGTGAGCACGACAAAATTAATGATGCCCGCAGCGAGAGGAATCCCAATCAAACTGAACGTTTTAACGAAAGGACTTTCCGCAGCATTCAATTGTGTCCACGGATTGATGCAGAGCAGGACAACCAATGCGCCGACATAGAAAAAGAGAATTCGGAGTGGAATTTTGTTGATGGCAGACGGGATATTCTTTCTCGGATCAGACGTTTCTGCTGCCGCTACCCCGACCAGTTCCACTCCTACAAACGCAAACACAACCATCTGAAACGACAGCAAAAATCCGGTCACACCATTTGGAAACAGACCGCCATGATCCCACAAGTTGCTCATTGAAACAGTTCCCGCGTCGGTCTTAAACCCCATTACGAGCATAACCACTCCAATCACGATTAACGCAAGAATCGTAATGACCTTGATCAGGGCAAACCAAAATTCCAATTCTCCAAAAAGCTTTACCGTTAAAAGATTGAGCCCTAGTAGCAGCAGCAAGCAGACAATCGCCGGAACCCATTGCGGAATGTGAAACCAATATTGCACATACACACCTACTGCGATCACATCAGCCATAGCGGTCATAATCCAGCAGAACCAATACGTCCACCCTGTCACGAACGCCGCACGCGGTCCGAGATAGTCCTCCGCAATATCCGTGAACGACTGATAGCCCTCTTTCGAAAGCAGCAGCTCACCGAGCGCTCTCATCAGAAAAAACAGCGCGATTCCAACGATTAGATAAGCGAATATAACAGATGGTCCAGCAAGCTGAATGGCTTGACCTGAACCTAAAAACAACCCGGTACCAATCGTCCCGCCAATTGCGATCAACTGCACATGGCGGTTGGCTAAATCTCTCTTTAATTCTTGCTGTGACATGGATGATTCCTCCTTCTGCGATGTAAAAAAATAACGAAAAAAAGAGACTGGAAGAATCTCCAATCTCTTTTACAGTAGAATATTAAAAAGGCCTTTACTGCGCTGCAAAAACAAACACAACAAATTCAGCTTCAATACTCTTCTGTCCTTTTGCCTGAGATGGTGAACCCTTCGGCGCCGCAAATCATGCGGTCTCTCCAGAAGCTGCTCCTGCTGCAGTACGATCCACAGCAATCATAGCTTGCGATATATGAACGTAAGTCGTTCTGATAATGTCCAATACTAGTACGTCCATGCTAGTATGTCAATTGTTCGGAACTGGGAGTTAATGGGTGGTGCATATTTTAATCATTATTAATCACCAGGCAACAACAGGATGATTCAATGAAATCAGATTCTTTTCAACAAGCTGCATAATCGAAAGTGCCGTAAAGTTCTTAGAAACACTTTGAATGCTCATCCATGTATCACCATCAATTGTTGTATTTACTGGTTGTATCTGAGAGTAGCCAAAGCCTTTTGAATAGATCATGTCTGAATCTTTAACAATAGCAACACTCAATCCAACTCCCTGATGGTCATTTATCATTCCATTAATATAATCTGTAATCTCATTCACTTTGTTGTACGTAGATTGTTTCATACTTTTCTCCTTTTAATTACTCTAAGTGTTACAACCTTCAGAATGAGAATCACAGCTTTAACTTCATCCCTTCATGCGTCGCCTGAAATCCCAGCTTCTCATAAAACCGCAGAGCGTCCGGCCTTTTTTTATCAGTCGTCAGTTGCACGAGGTGACAGCCGCGGTCCTTTGCCCGCTGGATTGCCCATGTGATCAGTTCTGTCCCTACACCCTGTCCTCTTACTGAGGCGGCTGTTCGGACTCCCTCAATCGTCGCTCTCCAACCGCCTTGATGGGTGAGGTAAGGTGTGAACGTCACCTGAAATACACCGATGATTCCCTCCCCATCACACGCTACGATTAGCTCGTTATTCGGATCAGAAGAGATTGCCTTAAACGCTTTTACGTAGCTGTCAGGAAGCGGCTGCTCACACCGCTCTCGCTCTCTTCCTAACGCATCATCTGCAAGCATTGCGACAATGGTTTCTATGTCTTCCTCAACAGCTAATCTAAATGTTATTTCACCCTTCAAGCTGACTCGCTCCCATCCTTTTTGGCGCTATTTGATGGCTACATCACCGAGTAATACGTGTTGTAATTCTTGAACACTGCCAGCAATATACGTGGGATTCGCCCCGCTCACCTCTTCTGGCGATCCATATCCATACGTTACGCCTATTGAATCAATACCTGTGTTGTGGGCACCGATAATGTCATGCTTTCTATCGCCTATCATAATAAATTCATCCACCTGGTGAGCGTTGTACTTGTCTAATATGTATTGAATGATTTCCGTTTTTGACGTTCTTGTTCCATCAAGATGACTGCCGACGATTGAATTAAAGTACTGATTAATCTTAAAATATGTCAAAATCTGCTCAGCAAAAACGGTAGGCTTGGATGTAGCCACAACTAACGTACTTCCTTGTTCTTTTAAAGACTGTAACAGCTCGGGAATACCTTGATACATTTCATTTTCATACATACCTTTATCATTAAATCTTTCCCTATACCAGAGAATCGCTGTTTGCGTCGTTTCTTCATCAAATTGATAATGCTCTGCAAACGAAGCTTGCAGCGGAGGTCCAATAAACACATCGAGCTTATCCAGATCCGCTTCAACCATATTCATCTTCTCTAGTGCATATTGAACGGATTTGGTGATACCCACTTTTGGGTCTGAAAGGGTACCGTCTAAATCAAATAATAGAATTTTATATGGATTCAATTTAAATCCACCTTTCTCATGCTTATTGCTTTGAATCCCCATTTTTCTCTACTATACTAGAAATTGACACAATAATTCGAATTTTTCACCAACGTTTGCTATTGTTTGCAGCTAATCTTCTAGTAAAGGAAGGGGAACAATAATGGATAACCACAATCAGCCGGATCAAAAGGAACACACGTCTGCCGGGCAGTGTCCCGTCACGCATCACAAGGATAGTGCGATTACGACATCAAGAGCGCCAGGTCGTACGACGAACAAAGACTGGTGGCCAAATCAGCTGAACTTAAATGTTCTGCGTCAGCACGACAAAAAATCGAATCCAATGGGCGAGGATTTCGACTATCGTGAGGAATTTTCAAAGCTTGATTATGACGCGCTCAAGCAGGATCTTCACACTCTGATGACCGACAGCCAGGAGTGGTGGCCGGCGGATTATGGCCACTATGGTCCTTTCTTCATCCGGATGTCATGGCATGCCGCCGGTACATACCGAACAGCGGACGGTCGCGGCGGCAGCTCGACCGGTGCGCAGCGTTTCGCCCCGCTTAACAGCTGGCCGGATAACGTGAACCTCGATAAGGCGCGCCGCTTGCTATGGCCGATCAAGCAAAAATACGGCAACAAAATCTCGTGGGCGGACCTGCTTGTGTTAACAGGCAACGTGGCGCTGGAATCAATGGGACTCAAGACGTTCGGCTTTGCCGCGGGACGTGAAGACATTTGGCATCCAGAAGAAGATGTCTACTGGGGAACGGAAAAAGAATGGCTCGCCGACAACCGCTATTCTGGCGATCGTGAGCTCGAAAAGCCGCTCGCAGCTGTTCAGATGGGCCTTATCTACGTGAATCCAGAAGGACCGAACGGAAGACCCGATCCACTCGCAAGCGCACGCGATATTCGCGATACGTTCAGCCGCATGGCGATGAATGATGAAGAAACGGTGGCACTCATTGCCGGCGGCCACACCTTCGGAAAAGCACACGGAGCGGGCGATCCGTCTCTTGTCGGCGACGATCCAGAGGCGGCGGTCCTTGAAACGCAAGGCTTCGGCTGGCTGAGCGAACACGGCAGCGGGAAAGGACGCGATACGATCTCGAGCGGTATAGAAGGCGCGTGGACAAGCAATCCAACCACATGGGACAACGGCTACTTCGACCTTCTGTTCGGCTACGAATGGGAGCTGACGAAAAGCCCTGCCGGCGCGTACCAATGGTCACCAGTCGACATGACCGAGGAACATATGGCGCCTGATGCTGAAGATTCCTCAATTCGTGTGAAGACGATGATGACAACGGCCGATATGGCATTGCGCACCGATCCAGACTATGCAAAAATCTCGCGCCGCTATTACGAAAACCCTGAAGAGTTTGCCGATGCCTTCGCACGTGCCTGGTTCAAGCTCCTTCATCGCGACATGGGCCCGAAAGTCCGCTATCTCGGTCCAGAGGTGCCAGCAGAAGAGCTGATCTGGCAGGATCCGGTACCAAACGTGGAGTATGATTTGTCAGACAGTGATATTGCCGATATAAAAGAAAAAATCTTAAACAGCGGTCTCTCGGTAAGCGAGCTCGTCAAAACGGCTTGGAGCTCCGCCAGCACGTATCGCCAATCCGATATGCGCGGAGGCGCGAACGGAGCACGCATTCGCTTAGAACCTCAACGGGGCTGGGAAGCGAACGAACCGGCACAGCTGGAGAAAGTGCTCGGTGTGTATGAAAAACTGCAAAACGAGCTCAGCACGAAGGTTAGCTTAGCTGATCTCATCGTGCTCGGCGGCAGTGCAGCCGTTGAAAAAGCCGCAAAGGATGCCGGCTTTGATATAAAGGTGCCATACACACCTGGACGCGGAGATGCGACACAAGAGCAAACCGACGCCGATACATTTGATGTGCTAGAGCCTGTATCGGATGGCTTCCGCAACTACCAGAAAAAAGAATACTCGACGAGCCCTGAAGAGATGCTCATCGACAAATCGCAGCTGCTCGGTCTCAGTGCTCCTGAAATGACCGTCCTTCTCGGAGGACTGCGTGTTCTCGGAACCAACTATGGCGACACGAAGCACGGCGTGTTCACAGACCGAGTCGGCACACTGACGAATGACTTCTTCGTCAACCTGCTCGACATGAGCACCGAATGGAAACCAGCCGGCTTCAACCAATTCGAAGGCCGTGACCGCAAAACAGGAGAAGTGAAACGCACCGCCACTCGCTTTGACCTCGTATTCGGATCCAACTCCGAGCTGCGTGCGTTAGCCGAAGTGTATGCTCAGGATGATAACAAAGAGAAGTTTGTGAGGGACTTTGTGAAAGCTTGGGTGAAGGTGATGGACGCGGATCGATTTGATGTGAGGTTGGCCAAGCAGTAAATAATGACAAAGCACCTAACTCAGATCTTTAAGCGATACATTCGCCTAAGAGCGATCTGGATTAGGTGCTTTATTCGTTGCTTTTCACTCTTATTTCCAAACGCCAAGTATAAAGCCCATCACGGTGAACGTGATCACATGATAACCCGCATTAATGAAAAATAAGGATAAAGACTTTTTCTCAAACAGATACGTGATTCCCATTGCGGCAGCGACCCAGAAAAGTCCTGCCATGAAGCCTGCAGACAGCCCCATCATACCGTTTCTATCTGGTCCTAGAAACATCGCTAACACAAAGGAAATGATAACGGACAACAGAAATGACGTGCCAAAAATCATGCCCATTTTTCTGTTTCTTAACTCTTCATCACTCAGTCCATTTTCACGGCTCCACACGTTTGCGAATAACACCGAATACCATAGACCGCCAATTAAAAAAGAAGATAACGCCGCAGCGAAAACGGCGAATACATTAATGGCTTCAATCGCTTGCTTTATATCCATACCTTCACCCCTTCTTGCTCTAAGCCTTCATTTCATACGTATTATAATGAATAGCGAGACAAGCGTATTGTAAAAGTTGGACATGTTCTATCTTACAGAAAGTGAGCAGAATCACCGGCTCGTTTTTTATATTCTAACGGTGTCATACCCGAG
This sequence comes from Fictibacillus iocasae, assembly GCF_042665465.1. Classification (NCBI taxonomy): domain Bacteria; kingdom Bacillati; phylum Bacillota; class Bacilli; order Caryophanales; family Fictibacillaceae; genus Fictibacillus; species Fictibacillus iocasae. The sequence goes on from NZ_JBHTCP010000015.1 coordinate 141,762, forward strand.
AACCGTTTAAATTCTTTATTAAAATGAGGCTGATCGTAATACCCCATTGCAGCGATGACATCGGCAGGGTGTTCTTCCGAGTTAGAATGGAGGTAAGTACAGGTTTTTTCAAAACGAAAAATTTGCGACAGCATTTTGGGATTGACTCCGGTATGGTCTTTAAACAGCCGGTTTAAATGCCTTTGCGTATACCCTATAGAATGAGCCAAATCAGCTATTGATTCATGCGGTTTCGTTCTGATTCGCTCAACGATATGCCCCAATACGGGGTGAAGACTTGTCTTCCCTTCTGAAATTTTTCGCAACAACAACTCATCGAGAGTCTCATAAATCGTAGCGTGTTCGATTCCTCTGCACAGTGCTTCATACACTTCCTCATGAAACACGCCCCAGATAGCGTGCAGGTCCTCAACCGCATTCACCATCTCATGAACAGGGATCGTCAGAAAGGGGAAAATGCCGTGAGGGTGAAAACGAATACCGACCAAGTTTGATTTCCCGTGATACGTAATCTCTAATGGTTCATGATGGATGCCTGACAACCACGCCTGCTTCATCTTATTCGTTCTTCTGTTTACAACATGGTAATTCCCATCCAGAGCAAAGATCATCTCAATCTTACCATTCGGCAAAATCAATTCATTCTTTGGCTCCACGCCTGTATCCAATTGTACATGCCAATAGCACTCAATCCACGGACGTAGCCGTTTATCCGGCTGTTTTATTTCAACTTTCATGTATACCATCCTTCTTTGATACATGCAGAAACAGGTGCCCTAACCGCCATCCTACCATTCTTGACAACAAAGAGGTGCTAAAGACTTGGTGTGATAAGTACGATTCAACGAAACGAGATAGAAGCAAGACCATACATCCCCGTTAAGATAATGAACACTATTAGAATAGATTTCATCGCTGCCCTTCCTGATCATCGTTCTCATGCTTCTTCTTCTTTATACAGCGATTGCGCGTGCTATTTTTGGGGACACGTTTAAACCTGCGTATTTATGGGCAATCTTTATGATAAGCAGCTTCTTTCGTATTGTAGCTCTGATTTGGTTTTGTTTAACCAGATTAACCTACGTTATTACGTACAGAAGCTGCTTTGTTTATTCTCTTGAACCCTGCATGTTGTAACTTCATATAGGCGCATATTTTAATACATAAAACTAGCGATAATATAGTATATATACGTTCCATAACTAATCATAACCAGGATGACAGAAGAGATGTTTATGAAATTTGAATGACCCACCTTTTTAAAATGACGATAGTTTAAAAAGAAAAGACAAATAATAATGAACTGTATGATAATCGTTATATAGAAATAGGCATGTAAAGACTCTCCTATTACAATATAAATACCTATACCAACTAAAAAAATCCCTGATAATCCAGTTATCGCTACAATATTATTTAGAGCACTTCTTTTAAATTCTACAAGATGACCTGGAACAAATGTTATTCCTAACACCATGAAACTTATTAAAATATGAAGTAACAATACTAACAACTGGACATCCCCTATCTAATCATCCTAAGTGCATTGGAGTTTCTCATTAATTTAGATGCTAACAGACGCTGTTCCTGCTTGATATTAACGTAGACAATATGATCCATAATCTAAGCGATAGAATCACGCACCGTTTAAAAAAACATAGAAAGATTTTCGTCTCCCTATGTTCTCCTCTACACTATTTATCTGCCTGCTGCTTCTTTTTCAGAAACTCCGCACGTAATTTTTCAAGGTGCTTCCTTTTATCAAATTGGGCTGGCGACTGTTTTTCATGAAACTTTGTCACCGCTACCTGAGCTTTGTGATCCAGTTGATATTTCCCCATTATGTTCACCTACTTTTTTCTTTTAAATGCCAGAGAACGGTTATCCTGCTTCCTCATTTATATATGAAACGCTATCCGGACAATATTCTCAAAGTATACCGTTGTATACCGCTTAAAACAAATCCAAATAAAACTCTATTATACTGTCTGTTTTCTTCGTTTTGTGCTGATATAGAAAACATGGTTATTTATCTCTTTTACCGTGTGAGCACATGCTTTATACTGAATGTACATTTTAATGGTTTTCGTACAATAGGATAAACGTTTTTCATTCTATAAAAGGCATTCGTTAAAAGATGCGAGAAGGAGATATGTATGGAAAATCAAAAAAATTACAACTACAATCAACAAATGGACATTAAGTTTGATTATCTAGAAAAAATCACGATCAAGGATATTGTGCGGGATAACACGGACAAATGGTTCAATCAAACACTATGTGAAGTCAATTCATCCGTTTTGCGTCTTGGAATCTTTGAGGGTGAATACCATATGCACAAACATGAACATGATGATGAAGTCTTCTTTGTACTGGAAGGTGCCATCGTTTTGGAAACAGAAAACGGCAACTTTGAACTAGGACAATATGAAGGCGTATGCGTGCCAAAAGGGACCATGCACAGACCTATAGTACCTGAAGGCAAGGCTGTCGTGTTGATGATGGAAAACAAAGGCATCGATCCTATTGGTACAGTCTAATTACATTTAAAAAGACTACTTTGCAGCATAACCGTAAGATTCATGCAGTTAACCAGGCCTATATGTAGCTCCAAATATTTATAAGAAGCCGGCAATCCCCAGGGATACCGGCTTTTATTAGCAAAGGCGCGGTTCTCCCGCTTCCTAACTTACAAATTAAACAGAGTACCTGTTGAAGTGTGTGGTGCTCCTCTTAAAGAATTATAAACATCATCACATTTATACATAAAATGGCTAAAAAGAGGCCGATCAGAAAGCTTTTTATCGTGAATTTAGCTTGACTGTCTTTACCTCTTTTATAAATGATAATGATGGCTATTAAATTGAGCAGGAGGACAATTGTTCCTGTACTTTGATTCATTTCGTACACCTCTATTGTTTAGCAGTCCAATTGCTCTACCTACTCCCCCACCAACCCATCACCATCGCGATCGTCCATGTATGGATAGAGCCACGACTCGCGCGTAATCGGCATTTTAAATCCAGCTGCTTTGGCTTCCGCGATCGTCACCTGTCCATTGCGATTCGTATCCACCTTACTCACATCTTCCGTGCTGCTTGGCGTTTCGCTTGCTGGCGGCGTACTGCTCTCACTTGGCGTCTCCACTAGCTTATTGTTCACTTCATCAGGGTTTACGTTGTCAAAATCATCGGTGATGGTTCGGCCCTGAAGTTTGTATGTGAAGGTATAATGGTTAGGAATTTGCGTCTTATTATTTGGATACGTAATGACCGCGACGAAATCGGTACAGCCTCCTGCATCGCGAATCACTTTTTCCATATACGCCTGATCGCCGTGGCGATTCAGAATGCTATCTTGCGGTGTAATGTTATAGGCGTTCGACACGCCCCCAAGGGAGTCCGCAATCATATGGCCTTCATCAAAATCGGGATGCTCTGTACCCGGTACCTTCGCTTCATCAGAATAATATCTGCCTGACGATGTCACCTGTTCGGTATTCGGATTTTGGAGAATGATCTTCTTTGCCTCCACACGAACGAGCTGGCCGTATTCATTCGTATACGCCCAATATTCCCTATCGCCAAACCCAACATCCACTCGGACATTCGGCTCTCGATACCCTGACGTATCTCCGCCATCTACTTCAAGAAGTTCATATTCACTATAGTCAAAATCGCCCGCAACACTCTGTACAGTTTCAATACTCGCCTCAGAAACGCTCGTACTGCCGGTTTCACCACTCGATTTTTCCGCTTCTTCAACGGCTGCTTTCTTTTGACTGACTTCTGTTGTATTCTGCTGTCCACAGCTAGTACTCATACTAAGCAGAGCAAGCAATATGATCATTCGATACCATCTACGTTGCACGTTGCACCTCTTTTTATATCTTATTAGAATTATTTTACAATACTTATTCCGTTTCAGATAGTCCAACGGGTACTAAGATGGCTGCTCGATGATCTGAATATGGTTGCCGCATGTATCGTCGAATATAGCGATTGTGACGTCACCCATTTTCGTAGGCTCCATAGTGAACGTCACGCCTTTCTCCACTAATCGTTCGTACTCTGCGTCAAGATTGGAAACGCCGAACATGGTCACTGGAATTCCTTCAGCATACAGCTTCTCTTGATACTCTTTCGCTGCGGGATGGGCATTCGGTTCGAGTACAAGCTCTGTACCGCTTTGGTCATCAACTGATACAAGCGAGATCCAACGATATTTCCCAGTCGGAACGTCGTGCTTTTTAACAAACCCGAGCGTTTCTGTGTAAAAGTTCAGTGCCTTGTCTTGGTCTGAAACAAAGATACTGTTCACAATAATTTTCATTTTATATTCCTCCAATGATATGTATGCTCATTAATCCCTAACACGCCGAAAAAGTCACCATTTAACATACATTCTCCCCCTAACACGCTTTTCCTGTCTACGCATAATCTGTACCAATACCCATAGAGGAGGAATACTTGTGTACTATCATCCATATGAGCAACATCGCAATCCAAACGCTAACCCTCAGTACATGACCTTAGTCGATCCGTTCGTTGTCCAGCGGCTGCAGTCTGTGATTGGGAAAGATTTAGTGGTCGAAACGACAAAGGATACGATTAGAGGTACCCTGACGGAGGTACAGCCGGATCACATCGTCCTCACTGCAGGAGGAGACTCCATTTTCTTTGTGCGGATACAGCAGATTGTTACCGTTATGCCGGTTTAAACAAGAAAAAGCGCAGATGGAGGTCTGCGCCGTATTCTTTAACAATTTTTTTCTTTAAAAGAACACTCCATCCTTCTTTCCTCTCGAGCAATTAATAAACGTCCACAGTCGCTCCTAGTGACGTCGCTTTAACGAAGGGTAAATCTTTGTATTTTCGTAATTGTTCAGGCGTGCCGCTTATGATTACGCCATTAACGGGTAATTTGTTGGGAGAAAACTGATTTTTTCTTTTTAATTCTTTTGTTACGTTTTGTACTTCTTTGGCAAATCCACCTTTTTCATCATTCCAACTTTTCAAGGTTTGCAAAAAGTTGTTTATGCCTTTTGAAGGATTATGTTTCGTAAAGTGAAAGCCGTATGCTTCTATAGCAGAAATTGCTCCCTTTTGTTGATCAATTGATATCCACACCCAGTCCAAGTGATCAGATGGCACGTTGGCTTTTATAAAAGAGTATGAATACGTCTTATCAAACGAAAGGGCCATTTCATAGTATTTATTCGTATCAGCATTTAACACTCGTGATAAATCATTGCTTGTTGACGGCGAGCCAGGGGGATAGAACATGAAAGACCGCTCGCCATTCTGCGAGTTAAACAATACTTTTTTATTTAAAAGAGAATCGAAGGCTTCTTGAAGATACATTTTGCTGTTGTCCGTTACAGTGCCGAATTTTGTGTATTCTTTTTCAAACTGCATCCACAACATGGGTCTTCCGCCAACACGTTTCAGTACATCCGTTTTCCCTGTGGCTGAGAATAGTCCATATGTATAGCTTGTAACAGCCACTTCAAGGTTACCGCCCGACACGGCAAATCGGTTATGATCTGTTAATACATGCTTATCCATTTTATCGGACATTATTATGTAGCCTCCGAAATATATGGCCGTAAAAAGAAGGATAGTAACCATCAATGAGACAACAATATTTCTTATTAAACTTTTGCGTTTAGCCTTGGTTAGTGCCGTTTCAAATGTGAAATCCAAGTCTCTATCTTCCATTCTCAATCCTCCCATATTCAATGATTAATTGCTGCCGAGCTCGGTATAAGTACGTTTTTAACGTGCCTGTGTTTAAGTCCAATCTTGCAGCAATCTCGTGATAAGATAAGTCCATACCGTATTTCATGATGAGTAGATGCCGATACAAAGGCTTCATATTGGCTAATGCTTTATGTACTTCGTTATTCTTCTCTCGCTTTAAGACAACCTCATCTGTCAGAATCTGATCTGATATGGTTTCTAGATGGTCGTATACATGAACAACGTTCTTATTTTTTCTTTTCAAATCATAAAAGTGGTTAATAGCGACCCTAAACAACCAGCTTTTCGCTTTCTTTAGGTCAATGCCATCCATGTATGTGACAAACTTGAACGCAGTCTCCTGAATAATATCCTCAGCATCTTCTTTAGTAACGCCCATTGTGATTAAATAATTGAACACAAACTTTAGCTCTTTATTAAGATAATCCTGTATTATTTGCTCATCCATGTTGACCCCCTACTTATATAACGTACAAATAAGTAAAATGTTAACAATCACTTTACATACTGCCCCCAAACAACCTTTCCCTCTTTATGCGTAATCTGTACAGATAGGACCAAACCGCAGCATAATTCGTTGCGGTTATTTCTTGATTGAATGGGTATGCGTACTCACTCCATTATGGTGAGAAAGGATTAAATGACGGCAAAATCGAATTGATTATAAAGTAAAAAAATGCTGAACTTATAAAATAAACGAGCAGGATTGTGGATTAAAGTGTAAAAAAACCTACATAACACGGAGTGGGAGAGATAACGATGGGGATGGACATTCCAGATGAAATAGACCTAATTTCAGTTTTTGAATCAATACCTAAAAGGAAAGATGAAACAGATCTTTTCTATTACGACCAATCAACCTTTCTATTTAAAACCGTTAATGAAGTATACGAGATCATCCTTTCTCCTTTTTATCACGAGTTTTCTATAAGTGTGAAGGAAAAGAAAACAGACGAGGTATTGTCACGTCTCGAATTATTTTCTGTTAATAAAATTGAAGTTGTAAAAGACAAGAAGGATAACTCCCAAATACGTTTGTTTCACGGTGAATCGGATAGATATGAAAACATCATTGAAATCACTTTAAAGCCTAGATTCAAATTGATTTTCAGAGAACACTATCGTTAAAGTTGTTCCACTATCGTGCACTTCTTTTAGAAAGGAATATGCTCTCTTTTATTGAAGTAAAGGAAGGGTAGTAGAGTTCGACATTCTATTTCAAAGAGATTACTTTATGTTCGTAGTAAATGTAGAAGGAGCTATTCATCGAAATGGTCAATGGCTTTTCATTGTTAGAAGTGAGAAGGAAGAGCACGCTGGTGGATGTCTTTCACTAGTCGGTGGAAAGTGTGAAATTGAGGGGTTTTCTTCTGATATTCTTGAAAGAACGTTAAAAAGAGAAATTCTTGAAGAAGTAGGTAGCGAAGTGGCAGATCTCAAATATGTGAATAGTTCTTCCTTTGTTACTGATTCAGGCATAAATGTCATTGATATCGTTTTTCTTTGTCACCATAAATATGGTGAACCTTATGCGAAAAGCAGGGACGAGGTAGATGATGTTCTTTGGATGACTACTGCTGAAATTCTAGCACACGCAGATTCACCTGCATTTTTAAAGGAAAACATTAGACTAGCTGATAAGATCCTGAAGAATACCCTGTATGAAAACTTTTAAATGAACAGCATGACAATTCCCTCCAAAAAGAGAAATCGCTCACAGGTCTGCGCTTAATAAGCCGCAATCGACACCTCAGGATGCTTACTGGATTTAGTAAAGGATAGGTGAATAATAAGGATAGAAAACGCAGCTAGTTGTACGTTCTCTATCCTTTACGTATCTTCCTATGCGTTTAGCTGCAATTCTTGTCCGTCATACAGTTTTATAGCAGGTGGTGCGGCGAGGTACTGTGTCGCTTTTCCGTTAAATGCCTTAAAGTGATCGGTGCTATTGTGGAATTGAACAGCTTCGATGTCCTTCCAGACCTCAACCATGGTGAAGTGGCTGGGATTCTCCACATCGCGCTTTAGAGAATAGCTCACGTTTCCTTCTTCTTGCTGTGAGGCAGCAATCAGATCTTGCACCTCATGTAAGAAGGCTTCTTCTTTTGCTATGTTCACCTGCAGTTCAGCGTGTATGATGATCATGACTCTTCTCCCCTTTGCGATGGTTTATTTCCATTCCGCGATTTCTTCGATCGGCAGGCGTACAGATTGGTAGCCTGCATCCGCTGCTTTTCCGATTGAAATGAGCATAACCGGGTAATAACGTTCTTTGTCCATTCCAAACGCTTCTGCAATCTGATCTTTTTCGTACCCGCCGATTGGGTTCGTGTCATAGCCGTGGTGGCGCGCAGCGAGCATAAGCTGCATGGATACAAGGCCCGCATCAATGAGGTTCATTTCGCGCATCTCTCGTTCAGAGAATTGGCTCAGCGCGCCGATAATGCCTGGAACTTGGCGATCTCGGACTTCAGCTGGCATCAAGCCTTTTTCAACCGCTTCATTATAAATTCGTTCTGTATAATCCAGGCTGTTCATGTCCGCAAATACAGCGATGACAGCAGCAGATGTTTCGACTTGTGTTTGGTTGAACTTCGCAAGCGGTGCAAGCGTCGCTTTGCCTTCTTCACTATCGATCACAAGAAAACGCCACGGCTGAAGGTTAACAGAAGATGGCGCGAGTGTCGCTTCTGTCAGAATCTCTGTCATTTCCTCTTTGCTGATTTTTACACCTTTATCGTAGCTCCGAATGGAACGGCGTCCTGTAATAATATCTTTGAAGTCATTATTTCTCATGGTGTTCATGTGTTATTGCTCCTTTTCTTAATACGGATATGTTATTAACGTTGTCTAGGATGCGGGAAAGGCTGGAATACAACGCCTTCCGCTCCTCCTCAGAAATCCCGTCAAATACTTGAGTGATGAACTGTTCTTTTTCCCGTTTGAACGATTGTATTCTTTCTCTTCCCTCTTTCGTCAGACGGACAAAGGTAACCCGGTTATCGGCAGGATTTTTCCTGCGCGAGACGATCCCTTGTGTTTCCAGCTGCTTCAGATGCCTCGTGACGGCGGCCCCATCAATGCACACCACTTTTTGCAGCTGCGTTTGACTGATCTCATCCACCTCAAACAATTTGTGAAGCAGCTCCAGCCGAGACTGACTGATCCCCGTACAGCGCTCGAACTTCGGGCTCATTAACCGATAAATGTCATTCAGCTTACCTATAATCTTTCCTTCTTCAGAACAATCCTTCAGCAAAAGCATTACCCCCTAACACTTGACCGGTCAATTATTGATGCATCAATGAATATAGTATAGGGAGATAGAGATGTCAAGAAAACGGCCTCTATTGCAAGACGAGTCAACAGATTGGAGAAGCATAACACTGACAACGTCAAATGAAATACAACCATGATACTAAACCCCTATGGTTGAGAGGTCAATTATTTTGATTTCACTTTCTTGATATAACGATTAACCCGATTGCTAAAGGGAACTAACAAACCAATTATTAGAAACAGACGAAAAATATGATACGATTACATAAAATGAAAACTATAGAGGTTGTTATGAATGAACTGGTTTTTGAAAAGAGTGAATTTACTTCTGAATACGTACATACTGTAAAATCACTGCATGTGAACAGCTATCCGATCGTGTATCTCCTCTATAACGATAAGAAGCGCCCCTCTGCTTATATCGGCCAGACGGTTCAGGCTTCGCGGCGTTTAAAGCATCATATTGAGGATAAGAGACGGAAGGACTTGAACCGCTCCCTTCTTATCGGACATGAAAGATTCAACCAATCCGCTACATACAATATCGAGTCGAATCTTATTAACTACTTTATTGCCGATAACCAATATCAGCTGCAAAACGTAAGCCAGACGAGATCCAGGGTTATGCATAATTATTATGACAAACCCTTTTATAACGAAGAACTCTTCCCAATGATCTGGGAGAAGCTTAGAGAAGAAAATATTGTGAGCGACACCATTGAGAACCTTCGCAACAAAGACATTTACAAGCTGTCGCCTTATAAAGAACTCTCGCTTCAGCAGCTGGAGATCAAAAATGAAGTGCTGGATTTTTGCAGAGAACACATTCAAACCGAGGGGAATCACGTAATTGCCATTGAAGGCGATGCTGGCACAGGCAAGAGCGTCCTGTTAAGCTCTCTCTTTAACACCATTCAAGATCTAGCTAAGGATGACAGCTCTTCTTTACACGGGACAGATAACTATCTGCTCGTAAACCATAGCGAGATGCTGAAAACGTATAAAGGCATCGCCAACAGCTTGCCGAACTTAAAGAAGAAGAACTTGATGAAGCCCACACCGTTTATTAATGAGATGACAAAGGCGGGAAAAACAGCGGATATTGTCTTGATAGATGAGGCACATTTGCTTCTGACAAAGGAAGACGCGTACAATAACTTTCATTACAAAAACCAGCTGGATGAAATCATTAAGCGCAGCAAGCTCGCTATTGTCATCTTTGATGTGAAACAAGTGCTGAAGATCAAAAGCTATTGGAACGACGGGCTGCTGCAAGAAATAACGAACCAATACCATGCGAAGACGGTCAAGCTGACAGACCAGATGAGGATGCACGCTGGGCAGAAAACGATGGAGTGGATTGACAGTTTTGTCGCTAAGAACATTCAACCGCTGCCGCCTAAAGAAGAATCTTCCTTCGAGCTCAATATTTTTGAAGAGGCTGAAACGTTTAAGGCTGCGATTCAAGCGAAGAACAGAGAACATGGCCTCTCCCGCATTGTCTCAACCTTTGACTATCTGCACAAAAAGGATAAGAAGACGTATATCGTGGATGAAAAGGGAATCAACATGCCGTGGAACATCACACAAAATAACGTGACATGGGCCGAAAACCCAGCATCCATTAAAGAGGTCGGTTCCATCTATACCGTTCAAGGCTTCGATCTTAACTATGTCGGCGTGGTTCTCGGTCCTTCCGTTAGTTATGATGAAGGCAAAGACGAACTGAAAATCTATCCATCCAAATACAAAGATACAGGTGCTTTCACCTCACGAAACGACCTCTCACCAGAGGAAAATCAGAACATAAAAGAAGAAATCATCTTAAACTCTATCAATGTCCTGATGAAACGGGGCATTCACGGACTATATATCTATGCGACAGATTCTAAGCTGAGAAATAGGCTGTTGCAGCTAAAAAGGGGACAACAATCATGAGCGACATTCAACATTTAATGAACAAAATCGATGAATTCAGAGATGCACGAAACTGGAGACCGCATCACAACCCAAAAGACCTCGCCATCTCCATCTCCATCGAAGCAGCCGAGCTGTTAGAAGATTTTCAATGGGTCAACAACGAGACCGCACTTAAGGAAAATGAAGAAAACATTAAAGAGGAGATTGCGGATATTCTGATCTATTCCCTTACACTGTGCTCGGAACTTGGGCTAGATGTGAAAGAGATTATTGAAGAGAAGATTGAGAAGAATGGGAGGAAGTATCCGGTGAGGTAATTCAAAATAAATTCATAAATATAGATGTCTGCTTCACCCTTATGGCTTGCGGCAGACATCTTTCATTTTGTTGTTAAATCTATTTTTAGGTATCCTTTTGTTTGTTAGCTGCACTACGCAATCCCCAAATTCCTTTTCCTTTCCCCTCTACCGAATAAAAAATATCCCTTTCATCACCAACAGTACCTCTAAATATATCAGCATCGCTTGAATTTAGATAAATATGTTTTCTAATCTGTGCTTTCCAATCAACATAATTTTTAAAATCGATTTTATTTCTTTTTTCTGTAAGCCCGTATTCAAACAACGCATATAACTTGTATGGCACCTCCGGTACGATAGAAGTATCTCATTGAAGGAGGTGCTTTTCCATGCTGTCACAAAAACTGGC
>NZ_JBHTCP010000016.1:0-281611 GCF_042665465.1 Fictibacillus iocasae
ATAAAAAGCCACGTACTGGAACTGTTTGTGTCATCTTCAGTATAGTCACCGCATTCCCATTTTCATGCGGGGGTTGGGAGAGGACCGCTCATGATAGTTTTTATTGCTTTATTGGTTTATTGGTTTATTGGGGTCCGGTACCCTACCCTTGCATAGGAAGCCGTTAGCGGGATCGTAAAAAATTGTACCGGACCCCGGGCTTGGTTACTTTTACATCTGCAGGGCAAGCTGGAGGATGAGCAGCAGAGTAAGGGCTCTTACCATCATGAGGATGTGCTTTTTTGACAGCTTTTTGGCTGAGCGGACGGCAAGCTGTGCTCCGATGAGGCTGCCTGCTGCTAAAGGGATCGCGACTTCGGCGAGGAAGAAGCCAGACGCGATATAAGAGACAGCCGCACCGATGCAGCTCAAAAAAGTGTTGAAGCGGGTGAAAGCGATGGCTCGTATGACAGAAAATCCTTTATTCAAAAATACATTCATCTGCAGTGTACCTTGCCCAGGTCCGAACATGCCGTCATATGCCCCGATGCCAAATAATAGAGGGTAAGTAGAAGAGGGGATGGGGCCTTTGAAATCGATAGTTTCATCCGGCCGTTTCAAGTATGTCAGCATAAAGGCTGCCACAAGCAAAAATAGGGCCAGTACGTTCATAACATGTGAAGGGATTGCCACAGACAGCTGACTTCCTGCGATTCCTCCAGCAAGGCTGAAGAAACCAGGAACGACAAGTGTACGAAGTGTCACTTCCTTTTTCCGCAGCAGTACATAAAAACTGGAAAAGGAACTGAAGGTGTTGGAGAATTTATTCGAGGCAATGGCAATATGTGGCGGCACGCCTAATAAAAGCATCGCTGGAAAGCTTAAAATTCCTCCGCCTCCGGCTAAAGTGCCTAAAAATGTTGCGCAGATGCCAATCAAAAATAATAGAGTCGTCACAAGGCTTCACCTCATTCCATACGTTTCGTTATTTATTTTATGATGGATGAGTCATAATTGAAATTCGTATATACTAGTAAATGTACATAAGGAATACTTATGAAGGGATTGGCGTCAATGCAATTGTCAGAGTTGGAGATCCTGCACGTACTGGCACTCGAACTGAATATGCGAAAAGCTGCCGAACGGCTATTCGTCTCACAGCCTGCATTAAGCCAACGGCTGCAGACGATTGAAAGCCAATGGGGCACAAGAATTTTTATCCGGTCACAAAAGGGTCTTACTTTAACACCGGCAGGAGAAAAGATTATTCATTATGTCAATGAAACATTACAAAGAGAAGAGAGGGTTAAAGAAGAGATCCGATCTCTTTCTCACGAGGTGCATGGGACATTAAAGCTCGCGGTTGCTTCTATTATCGGCCAATATTGGCTTCCTAACGTACTGAAAAAATACGTTACATTATACCCTAATGTGAACATCTCCTTGATCACAGGATGGACAAGTGAAATTATCAAGCATTTATATGAAGAAAGCATCCATGTAGGTATTGTTAGAGGAAATCCGGAATGGCGCGGGGAGAAAAAGCACTTGTTTAGCGATCGCTTATATTTAGTTGACACCACATTGTCTTCAATCGAGGAAGTGGGCGAGACGAATAAGCCTTTTATTCAATTTAAAAGCCATTCAACGTATTATCAGGAAATTCAGGATTGGTGGCATGAGCATTTCAAATCCGCACCAAAGAAAACAATCATCGTCGATCAAATTGAAACGTGCAAACAAATGGCGCTCAACGGGATCGGCTATGCGATATTGCCTTCAGTCAGCTTGCGTCCTGAGGATGAATTCTATAAAATCCCGCTCTCTACAAAAACCGACAGCGATATGCAGCGTGATACGTGGATCATTCATCACAATACTGCTGCAGAGCTGAATCAAGTACGCGCGTTTTTAGAGATTGTGAACCAATTTCCTGTGAATAAGGTTTGAAAGTTGCGGCATTTAGTGGTTTAATACAAGACAGATTGGTATTAAGGAGGATGTATTTTTATGAAAATGATGGATGCAAATGAAATTATCTCGTTCATTCAAAACAGCACGAAATCGACGCCGGTTAAGGTGTATGTGAAAGGTGACCTTGAGGGTATTGATTTTGGCAAAGATACAAAAGCATTTTTAAACGGACCAACGGGAGTTCTTTTTGGAGAGTGGAAGGAAATTGATGCTGCTCTGAAAGCGAACGAAGGAAAAATCGAGGATTTTGTCATCGAAAACGACCGCAGAAACTCTGCGATTCCTCTGCTCGATATGAAAAATATTCACGCACGCATTGAGCCAGGTGCCATCATCCGCGACCAAGTGGAAATCGGCAATAATGCTGTCATTATGATGGGAGCATCGATCAACATCGGTGCTGTTATTGGCGAAGGCACGATGATCGATATGAACGTCGTATTAGGTGGACGCGCTACAGTTGGGAAGAACTGCCATATTGGGGCAGGATCCGTATTAGCAGGCGTTATCGAACCACCTTCAGCTAAGCCAGTTGTGGTGGAAGACGATGTAGTGATCGGTGCGAACGCAGTCGTTCTTGAGGGTGTGACAGTAGGAAAAGGGGCCGTAGTAGCCGCTGGTGCGATTGTTATTGAAGATGTACCTCCTTATACTGTTGTGGCTGGTACACCAGCACGTGTCATCAAAGAGATCGACGAAAAAACAAAATCAAAAACAGAGATCAAACAAGAGCTTCGCCAGTTAAACGACTGATTTTCCTTTTAAGGAGACGTTTTGATGAATTGGCTTATTGACATTCGCAGGAAGCTGCACCAAATACCCGAACCAGGTTTTCAAGAGTTCAAGACACAGTCCCTTCTGTTAAATGTGATTAACAGCCTGCCTCAGGAGCATCTGGAAGTGGAAACATGGAAAACCGGTATCTTTGTTAAAGTCCGTGGCCGCTCTGGCAAGAAAACGATCGGTTACCGAGCAGATATGGACGGCCTTCCAATAAAAGAGGAAACAGGATACGATTTCGCATCTCATCATGAAGGGCATATGCATGCGTGCGGCCATGACTTTCACATGACGATCGCTCTTGGCATCCTGCGGCATTTTGCGAGTGAGCCGCTTGATGACCATGTGCTCTTTATTTTCCAGCCTGCTGAAGAAGGGCCTGGCGGGGCGTTTACGATGAGAGAGAGCGAGCCGTTTCTCCGAAGCAAGCCGGATATCATGGTTGCACTCCATATTGCTCCGGAGTACCCTGTCGGTACGATTGCTACAAAACCTGGCCTGCTGTTTGCCAATACGTCAGAACTTTTTATTGATCTGAAAGGCAAAGGCGGACATGCTGCCTACCCTCACCATGCTAATGATATGGTTGTAGCTGCGAGCCATTTTGTTACTCAGCTGCAAACGATAGTAGCCCGAAACATAGACCCTCTTGATTCTGCTGTCATTACGGTAGGGAAGATAACAGGCGGTACGAAACAGAACATCATTGCAGAGAAAGCTCGTATTGAAGGGACAATCCGTACACTATCCTCTTCTTCCATGCTTAAAGTGAAGCACCGTATAGAAAAGTTAGCAGAGGGCATTGCTGCTTCCTTTGAATGTGAGGCAGTGATTGATTATGGTGCGAACTACAGGATGGTCGATAACGATCCCGAGCTTACCGAACGGTTTATATCGTTTGCGGAGCAGACAGGAGATGTTCAGGTCATCCGCTGTAAGGAAGCGATGACAGGAGAAGATTACGGATACTTTTTAGAAGCTGTCCCTGGTTTCATGTTCTGGCTTGGGGTGGAAACGCCTTATGGTCTTCATCATGCTAAGCTTCAGCCTAATGAAAAGGCGATTCCTTTGGCTGTTGATCTGCTTATAAAATTTTTGAGACATGTGTGAAGCAGGATGCCTATTATTGGCACCCTGCTTTTTTTGATGCCATCTGGAATAGAAAGAAGGACACCAGGCAACATTAATCGGGTAAGGAGGTGTTACATATGGCGAAAATCGGTGTAGAACAATCGCTGTCTGCTGTTTCAGAGGCACTCAGAGCAAAGGGCCACGATGTTGTGGAACTGAAGCAGGAAAGCGATGCTAACGGCTGTGACTGCTGTGTCATTTCTGGACAAGACCAAAATGTAATGGGAATACAGAACGCGGCCGTGCAAGGTTCGGTATTAAACGCACATGGCATGACGGCAGAAGAAGTATGCTCACAGGTTGAAAGCAAGTTAAATCAGTAGGGCAGCTGCGGCTGTCCTTTTTTACACTTTACCTTTTTAACAGAATAGAAATTCGGCGCATTAAAAAGTTAAGGGCAGCAGTGCTGACATAAAAGCATGGTGTCAGCCAAGTTTTTTTACGTTAACAAAGCATCACTTTTCATCTGTGATCGTCCTCTTAGCATGATGAAAAGATAAAAAATGAGGTACATAACGCTCTTATCCTAATTTGTACGTACGTGCAGTTTATTTCGTCATTCGATAGGGAAGTATTTAGTCAACAAATGAAAGCGTGCTGGCTTGCCATCCATCCGGCTTACATGCACTCTATACAGACAGGTGGTTTTCTAATGACAATCCTTTATCTCTTTTTAATCGTCATTTTGATTGTTTTGACTGCTTTTTTCGTTGCATCTGAATTTGCGATCGTTAAAATCAGAAAGACACGGATCGATCATTTAGCTGCAGAAGGAAATAAGCGGGCGATTGCGGCTAAGAAAGTCATCAGCAATCTTGATGGCTATTTATCAGCATGCCAGCTGGGCATTACAATAACCGCGTTAGGTTTGGGTTTTCTCGGAGAGCCGACTGTAGTGAAACTCCTGCTGCCCGTTTTTGAAAGGATGGATATATCGAATGCGCTGGCACATACCATTTCGTTCGCTATTTCGTTTATCCTCATCACATTCTTGCACGTTGTGCTCGGAGAGCTTGCACCGAAAACGGTAGCGATTCAGAAAGCCGAAGCAATCAGTTTAGCGACAGCAAGGCCGCTTATATTTTTTTATAAGCTGATGTATCCTTTCATTTTTATCTTGAATGGCTCAGCCAGGCTGCTCACACAATTGTTTGGACTAAAGCCTGCCGGTGAGCATGAGATGGTGCATACAGAAGAAGAGCTGCGCCTCATCTTATCGGAAAGCCTTCAAGGCGGTGAGATTAACCAGTCGGAATACCGTTACGTGAATAGAATATTTGAGTTCGATGACCGCGTTGCCAAAGAGATCATGGTGCCAAGAACGGAGATTGTCTGCTTGTTTAAAGAAAAGACTTTTTCTGAGAATATGGAAATTATGAGAGATGAAAAATTCACACGTTATCCGGTCGCGCAATTTGATAAAGATCATATCATCGGGCTGGTGAACATTAAAGAATTTTTTAACGAATTTGTAGACAGGGAAGATGGAAACTTAGAAGATTATATCCGTCCTATTATTACGGTTCATGAAACCATTCCCATTCAGAAGCTTCTTGTGAAAATGCAGAAAGACCGTACCCATATGGCCGTACTCGTAGATGAATATGGCGGTACAGCGGGAATCGTTACGGTAGAAGACATTTTAGAGGAAATCGTTGGTGAGATCAGGGATGAGTTTGACGAGGATGAAGAGCCTGAAGTACAGCGTATTTCCGCAGAAGACATTCATGTAGAAGGCAAAGTGCTGATTTCTGAAATTAATTCGCTGCTGTCGTTAGATATTGATGATTCAGACCTTGATACAATCGGGGGATGGATGTTGACGAAGGAAATGGATCTAGAGGTTGGAAGCGCGGTTAACTACCAAGGGTATACATTTAAAGTGCTGGACTTAGAGGGACATCAAGTGAAGAAAATTGAAATCCATCGCAATGGATATGATAAGAAGAAGACACCTGATGAGTAGATTCAGGTGTCTTTTTCTGTCCAGTCTCCATTTTTTCTCTTTTCATATTTATGCTTGACCGCGCCCCAAGCTACTTTATGGGCGGTTTCTTCGGCATCATACTCACTTAATGCGGAGTTAAACGCTTCCTTGTATATCTCCTGAGCATGATGTGGCAAATGTTTCTTTACGGGTTCGGGCAGTTCACTTAACTTTTTGTAAGGCATATAATTCCTCCTTTTAAGAGGTTTTCCCGATCGCTTTATTTATAAAACAAGCGCATCATTTCACATTCTTCGGTTATCTTGTTATCATTAGGGAGATGTTATAACAGGGTCATTAAATGGGGCTTATTTAAATTAATTATCATTTAATATTGACTAAAAATAAGCCTTTGTATTATAATGAAGCCTGTAAATAATATAGCAGTGGAGGTTTTTTAGAATGGCAGAACGCATGGTAGCAAAACAAGCGCCTCGCTTTGAGATGGACGCGGTATTGCCGAATAAAGAATTTGGCAAAGTAAGCTTAGAGGAAAACATGAAAAACGACAAATGGACAGTTCTTTATTTTTATCCAATGGACTTCACATTTGTCTGCCCTACAGAAATTACATCTTTAAGCGATCGTTACGACGAGTTTGAAGATCTTGATGCTGAAGTTATTGGAGTATCTACGGATACCATCCACACACATAAAGCTTGGATCAACACTCCGCGCGATATGAACGGCCTTGGTGAACTTCGATATGCGCTGGCAGCTGATACAAACCATTCTGTAGCACGTGATTATGGTGTGCTTATTGAGGAAGAAGGCATCGCTCTTCGCGGATTATTCATCATTTCTCCTGAAGGCGAGCTGATGTATTCTGTAGTCAACCATAACAACATCGGCCGTGATGTTGATGAGACGCTTCGTGTCCTGCAGGCCCTTCAAACGGGCGGACTATGCCCAGCGAACTGGAAGCCTGGTCAGAAGACTCTTTAATACACTTTAAAATGAATGAATAAAGGAATCCTGGTCATACAGGATTCCTTTTTTGCGTTTTCAGAAATAATTGATTACCATATAGGGAATAGATGTAAGAGGAGGTAAGGATATGAAAAAACAGTTCGCAGTCATTGGACTTGGCCGATTTGGCGGCAATATGTGCCGAGCGTTAACTAACCAAGGAATGGATGTATTAGCTATTGATCTTGATGAAGAGCGGGTGAACGAGTATTCATCGATTGCGGCGCATTCGGTCACTGCTGATACGACGGATGAAGGAGTACTCAAAAGTCTTGGGATACGAAACTTCGAGCATGTCATTGTGGCGATTGGTGATAACATTCAATCGAGCATCCTGACCACTCTTATTTTAAAAGAGCTAGGCGTGAATAAGATCACGGTGAAAGCCCAGAACGATTATCATGAAAAAGTTCTTCGGAAAATCGGAGCTGACCGAATCATTCATCCAGAACGGGATATGGGCGTAAGGATTGCCCATCAGATTGTTTCCAACAGTGTGATTGACTATCTGGAGCTTTCAGAAGAACATAGCATAGTGGAATTGAGTGCTTCTGATGCGATGATCGGAAGAACGTTGGCACAGCTTGATGTCCGGGCGCGCTATGGGTGCAATGTCGTTGCCATTAAAAGAGGAGAAGAGATCATTGTGTCTCCTCCAGCGGGCGAACCGATTACTGGTGAAGATATCCTTATCGTCATTGGCGGTGACAAAAGCATTAACAGGCTGGAAAATCAGCTCGCACAGGATTGACGGAAGCATACTTACTTCTCGTGCTTCGTACATAATAGATAGCAGTCAAAAAACAGCAGCCGCTCATCATGATGAGCGGCTGCTGTTTTTATTAGATTTCCATAATAATCGGGAGGATCATAGGACGGCGTTTTGTCTTTTCATAAAGGAAAGGAGCAAGTGTATCCGTGATTTCGTTTTTGATTTCAGACCACTGAGTTGTACGCTTTTCGCCCATGATGGTTTCAAGGTGCTTGGAAAGCAAGTCTTGAGCATCGTTGATAAGATCCCCTGATTCCCGCATATAGACAAATCCGCGAGAAATGATGTCTGGTCCAGCCTCGATTCTGAACTCTTTCATGTTCATGCTCACAACGACTACAACAAGGCCTTCCTCAGATAATATTTTGCGGTCGCGGAGCACGATATTCCCGATGTCCCCGATCCCGCTGCCGTCGACATATACAGAGCCTGACGGAATTTTTCCTGCGATTGACGCTTCTGTTCCAGAAAGAGCGAGAACTTCCCCATTGTCCATGATAAAGCAATTCTCTGGAGCAACATCACAATCTACAGCAAGCTTTGTATGCATTTTCAGCATTCTATACTCTCCGTGAATCGGGAGGAAGTACTTTGGCTTCATAAGGCGAAGCATAAGCTTTTGTTCCTGCTGTCCTCCATGTCCGGATGTGTGAATATCATTGAGAGAACCGTGAATGACTTCAGCGCCTGCCCGGTACAATTGGTTGATCGTCTTAGAAACACTGAGCGCGTTTCCGGGAATCGGAGAAGATGAGAATATGACGGTGTCACCGGGAATAATCTGAATCTGGCGGTGTGTTCCATTCGCGATTCTAGAAAGAGCGGCCATCGGTTCACCTTGGCTTCCCGTACAAAGGATCGTTATCTCGTTATCTGGAAAACGGTTGATCTGATTGGAATCTATGAACGTGTTTTTGGGTGCTTTAATGAACCCGAGCTCTTGTCCAATGGTTATGGCAGAATCCATGCTTCGTCCGAAAACAGCGATTTTTCGATTGTTTTGAACCGATGCTTCTACGACTTGCTGCAGTCTGTGAATGTTGGAAGCGAATGTAGCGAAAATAATACGTCCGTCCACTTTTCGGAAGATATCATGAATGCTTTCTCCGACTCTTCTTTCAGATAGCGTGAATCCTGGCACTTCGCTATTCGTGCTGTCAGATAGAAGGCAAAGTACGCCTTCTTTCCCGATTTCAGCCATTTTGGTTAAGTTCGCAGGCTCTCCCACCGGAGTAAAATCAAATTTAAAGTCTCCAGTATGTACGATATTTCCTGGAGGTGTTTTCACCACAACACCAAGTGATTCGGGAATGCTGTGAGTCGTACGGAAAAAAGAGACCGATGTTTTCCGGAATTTGATGATATCCTCTTCACCGATAATATTCAGTTTGGCACGGCGCAAAAGTCCATGTTCATCCAGTTTGTTTTTGATCAAGGAAATGGCCAGCTTTCCGCCGTATATCGGTACATTCACCTGACGAAGCAGGTAAGGAATGCCTCCAATATGGTCTTCATGACCGTGTGTGATAAAGAGACCTTTAATTTTATCTTCGTTCTTAACAAGGTATGTGTAATCAGGAATAACATAATCGATGCCAAGGAGTTCATCTTCAGGGAACTTGATTCCGGCGTCTACCAGAATAATTTCATCCTGAAATTGAATTCCGTACGTGTTCTTTCCGATTTCACCGAGACCGCCAAGAGCAAAGACAGCCGTCTGATGGTTTTTTACGAATTTCATAAATTATACATTCTCCAATACATAAGACTCGAAGGATTGTTCGTAATCAAGGAATTCACCTTTAATTTCTTGAATGAATTCAATATTGTAAGAACGGTCCTTCAGTTTGTTGCGCACCTCTGCGATAGAACCCGCTTCTACATAAATTGTCTTTGTGTTTTCTCTAACCGGTACTTCGTTCGCATGAATTTGAAAAAATACTTTATAAATCATCTTATAATCTCCTCGCCGTGCTAGTATTTATATAATCTTCGTTCTATTATAAATGAAACAGTAACGTTTTTCATTATATTTCATCTTACCCTAAATTCTTCCGGACCCATACTGCCCAATTTAGATCATATTATTTTAGTGCGGATTTCAGTGGAGCTTGGGGAAAAAGCATTTTTCTTAATCTCTGGAGCCACCGTTTTCTTCTTTTCATCTTAACACCACCGTACGTTTTTTCTTAGGATGTGCTTCTTACAGAAAAAGGAACAGGTAATTAATGGAACTTAAAATGACAGGAGTGTGGCAATGATTAGACTTGCAGCAGCATTGGTGAGCTTGAGTGTGATTTGGGGAATGTCTTTCATGTTCATCAAGATTCTTCTCCTAGAACTGAGTCCTTGGCAGATTGTTCTATACCGGAGTGTGTTCGGCCTTGCTGCCTTGGCCATCATTTATTTCGCAAAACAATTAACCATAAATTGGAGAGAACAGCCTTATCCAATGCTTTTCATTGTAGGGATCTTAAACGCTGGCATTCCATGGGGGCTGATCGCACTAAGTGAGAAGGTTCTACCGAGCAGTCTAGCAGCTATCTTAAATGCAACGACTCCGCTATGGGCAACCGTGATCGGCGTTCTTTTTTTTGGTTCAAAGCTTGCGAAACGCCAATACATTGGAATTTTGGCCGGGTTTTTCGGAATCCTGCTTTTGTCGGGAGTGGATTCTTCAGAAGAAGGGAAATTAACGGTCGTGACGGGTGTTGTCCTTATGCTTTGTGCCACTTGCTGTTATGGGTTCAGCTCCCATTTAGCGAAAAAACATCTTCAAGAGGCGGGAGTTTGGGTTATCTCTGTTTCAACCTTATTGGCAAGTTTCTTTACGGGTCTTGCAGGAAGTGCAGCGACAGGCAGTGTAGCAGCATCCATCTCTTGGCTGTCCGTTCTCTCGCTAATAGGCCTCGGATCCTTTGGAGGAGGCGTCGCATATTTGCTTTATTATTATTTAATTCAAAAAGGATCGGCTGAATTAGCCACACTTGTCACTTATTTGGTCCCGGTTACGGCAGTTATTTGGGGAACTGTTTTGCTTAATGAGCTGTTTACTCTTCACGCAGCTGCAGGAATGATTTTTGTTCTGGCGGGAATTTTTTTATCTGCGAAAAATAAGAGGAAGGAAGAGAAGGACCGAAATTTTCCAGCTTGAACGGCTAGAAGGTAAAGGAAACAAAAAAATCTGCGGATATCCGCAGATTTTTTGCGTTTTAAATGAAAATTTAAAGAAGAGAAATTCGACGCAGTCAAAAAGTTAACGTACAGAGATTAGGGTAGGCTGACAAAAAATCCTGACATCAGCTTAGTTTTCTTTCGCTATCTTCCAAACGGAACCGCGGCAGGCGGCTGAAACGGGTTCTCTTTATTGATGCGGTCATAAAACATGATGCCATCGAGGTGGTCGATCTCATGCTGGAACACGATAGCCGGCATGCCCTTTAATTTGAATTCAACCGGTTCGCCATCTGGGCTGTATCCCTTGACTGTCAATTTTGCATATCGCGGTACATAGCCAGGGACATCCCGGTCTACCGATAAGCATCCTTCTCCGCTTTCTAAATACGTCATTTGCACGGAGTGACTGGTTATTTTCGGATTGATCACAGCACAGCTGTATAACTCTCCGTCTTCTCCTTCAACATGCACAGCAATCATGCGTTTTGTGACGCCTATTTGTGGAGCAGCTAACCCGATGCCAGGACGGAGGCCGAATTTTGGTCCAATATCTGGGTCCTGGCTGTTCTTAACATATTCAAGCAATGCAAGTGCTGTTGTCTTATCTTCTTCCCTAATAGGGATCTCCACCTCAGCGGATTTTTCTCTCAGAGCGGGATGCCCCTCTCTAACGATGTCCTTCATTGTGAGCATATTAATCCTCCCGAACACAATATCGATTCATAACCTGTATTATTCTAGCATACAGGCAGAATTAAAAAAAAGAACGGATATTTAGTCATGGTCTCCAATCGAGGTGAATACCAGGCTTATTATTACGCGCAAAGAAATAATGGGAGAATGAAACAGGTGTTATATTTCATTGATACAGTTTAATTGCGCTGCTGAAGTATCCCGTTAGGAATGAGAAAGATTTTATTCGAAACATAGAGTGGTAAAGAGATTGACTGCATTTTTAAGGTGATGTACACTTATATTCGTGAATGCTGTTAGTGTATTACTATTGGTGTAGTATATAAGTAGTACAGTTACAGTTGCAGTTATGGACAGCCACTCTGTTTCATCCTTCATTAACAGGGAAAACAAAGTGTGTATGTTCCGGTCTGAAAATATCCGTGAAACATTTGCTGTCCTTTGTCATCTGCTGCACGTTTTTTGGACAACATAAAGAATGTGTTTGCTTTTTTGGCAGAATTTATGAGGGTATAAGAAAGGAAGAGGTGAAGTACATGAAAACGAACACAATTGATGCCGTTCAAGATCAATTTGAAACGTTTCAAATTCTCTCAGAAGACGGAGAAGTTGTAAATGAAGCCGCAATGCCTGAGCTATCAGACGAGCAGCTTCAAGAATTAATGCGCAGAATGGTTTATACGCGTATTTGGGATCAGCGTGCAATCTCACTTAACAGACAAGGACGCCTTGGCTTTTATGCACCAGTTGCAGGACAAGAAGCTTCTATGCTCGGGACACAGTTCGCGCTTGATAAAGAGGACTGGATTCTTCCAGGCTACCGTGATATCCCGCAAATCGTTTTTCACGGTTTGCCACTATATAAAGCGTTTTTGTATTCCCGCGGACATTTTGAAGGCGGACAGATTCCTGAAGGTGTGAATGTTTTAATGCCGCAGATTATCATCGGCGCGCAGATCATTCAGGCTGCAGGATTCGGGCTTGGCTTGAAAAAGAAAGGCAAGAAAAACGTTGCGATCACTTACACAGGTGATGGCGGAGCTTCACAGGGTGATTTCTACGAAGGTCTAAATTTCGCAGGCGCTTACAAAGCAAACGCTATTTTTGTCGTTCAAAACAACCGTTTCGCGATTTCTGTTCCTGTTGAAAAGCAGTCTGCTGCGAAAACAATCGCACAAAAAGCTGTTGCTGCTGGAATTGAAGGCATCCAAGTAGACGGAATGGACGTTCTTGCGGTTTATGCTGCAACACAGCAGGCGCGTGAACGTGCAGTGAATGGCGAAGGACCTACGCTTATCGAAACACTTACGTATCGATACGGACCGCATACGATGGCGGGCGATGATCCTACGCGCTACAGAACGAAAGAGCTTGATGACGAGTGGACGAAGAAAGATCCATTAGTCCGTTTCCGCAAGTTCCTTGAAAGTAAGAAACTTTGGTCTGAAGAGCAAGAAAACAAAGTGGTAGATCAAGCGAAAGAAGATATTAAAGAAGCGATCAAGAAGGCTGACGGCGCTGCTAAACAAAAAGTTACAGACTTGATCGGCTTCATGTTTGAAGAACTTCCTTACAACCTGAAAGAGCAAATGGAAGAATACAAAGCAAAGGAGTCGAAATAATATGGCTCAAATGACCATGATCCAGGCCATCACGGATGCGATGCGCACTGAACTTAAAAATAACGAGAACGTTCTTGTTTTCGGTGAAGACGTTGGTCAAAACGGAGGCGTATTCCGTGCCACGGAAGGCCTTCAAAAAGAATTCGGCGAGGACCGTGTGTTTGACACGCCGCTTGCCGAATCTGGAATCGGCGGCCTTGCGCTAGGTCTTGGCATGACAGGATTCCGCCCAGTAATGGAAATTCAGTTCTTCGGATTCTTATTCGAAGTAATGGATTCTGTTGTTGCCCAGATGGCGCGTATGCGCTACCGTTCAGGCGGAGTGTACAACTCTCCTGTAACGATCCGTTCTCCTTTTGGAGGAGGGGTTAAAACGCCTGAACTGCATGCTGATTCACTCGAAGGATTAATGTACCAGTCTCCAGGTGTGAAGGTAATCATTCCTTCTACTCCTTATGATGCAAAAGGACTATTGATTTCAGCAATCCGTGACAACGATCCGGTTGTTTTCCTTGAGCACATGAAGCTTTACCGTTCATTCCGCGGCGAAGTTCCTGAGGAAGAGTACACAATTGAAATCGGTAAAGCAGACATCAAGCGTGAAGGTAAAGATGTTTCCATCATCACATACGGCGCCATGGTTCACGCTTCTCTTAAAGCAGCTGAAGAGCTTGAGAAGGAAGGCATCTCTGCTGAAGTGATCGACCTTCGTACCATCAGCCCGCTTGATATTGATACGATCATTGCTTCGGTTGAGAAAACGGGCCGCGCGATTGTCGTTCAGGAAGCTCAAAAGCAAGCAGGGATTGCAGCATTTGTTGTTGCTGAAATCAACGACCGCGCGATCCTTAGCCTAGAGGCACCTGTTCTTCGTGTAACAGCGCCAGACACGGTGTTCCCGTTTGCATCAGCAGAAGATGCATGGCTGCCTGACCACAAAGATATCGTGGAAAAAGCGAAGCAAGTCTATAACTTCTAAATAACAACATGTAATGCTGAAAGAGAATGACGGAAACCGATTTCTTTTTCAGCCTTTTAAAATGAGGAAATATGTTAAACTTGATTATTAGGAGGCGTTATTTGTGGCATTTGAATTCAAGCTTCCCGACATTGGAGAAGGAATCCATGAAGGTGAAATCGTTAAATGGTTTGTTAAGCCAGGAGACGAAGTAAAGGAAGATGACATTCTTCTTGAAGTTCAAAATGATAAAGCAGTCGTTGAGATTCCATCGCCGGTTGACGGTAAAATTTTAGAAGTGAAAGTTGATGAAGGGACAGTAGCTGTAGTAGGCGACGTTCTTGTTACCATCGACTTTGACGGCGAAGCGCCGGCTTCTGCACACGGTCATGAAGAGGAAGAGAAAGCTCCTGAACAGCCTAAAGCGGAAGAAAAGGCCCCAGAAGCGGCTAAAACAGACACGCCGGCTCAAGAAGAAGTGAAAGAAGAGCCAGTAGATGAAACAAAGCGTGTGATTGCTATGCCGTCTGTACGTAAATATGCCCGCGAAAAAGGCATCGATATTCGTAAAGTTCAAGGTTCCGGAGACAACGGGCGTGTACTGAAGGAAGATGTAGACAAGTTCGTGAGCGGAGGCGGAGAAGCACCTGCACCTGCAGCAGAAGCAAAAGGTACAGAGGACGCGCCGAAAGCGGCTGAAACTAAGAAAGAAGCGCCAAAAGCCATTCCAGCAGGTGAGCAGGAAACACGCGAGAAGATCAAAGGCATCCGCAAAGCGATCTCGAAAGCGATGGTTAACTCTAAGCATACTGCCCCACACGTAACACTCATGGATGAAGTGGACGTGACAGATCTTGTTGCACACCGCAAGAAATTCAAGTCTGTAGCAGCTGACAAAGGTATTAAGCTTACTTATTTACCTTACGTAGTTAAGGCACTTACATCTGCTCTTCGTGAGTACCCTGTGCTTAATGCTTCAATTGATGATTCGAATGAAGAAATCGTGTACAAGCACTACTTCAACATCGGTATCGCAGCTGACACTGACAACGGATTAATGGTTCCTGTTGTTAAAGAAGCAGACCGTAAATCGATCTTCAAGATTTCTTCTGAGATCAATGAACTGGCTACAAAAGCCCGCGACGGAAAGCTGTCCGGTGAAGAGATGAAGGGCGGAACGTGCACGATCACGAACATCGGTTCTGCAGGCGGTCAGTGGTTCACACCGGTCATCAACCACCCTGAAGTAGCGATTCTTGGAATCGGGCGCATTGCTGAAAAAGCGGTCGTGAAAAACGGAGAAGTCGTCGTTGCTCCAGTTCTGGCACTTTCTCTAAGCTTCGACCACCGTCTGATCGATGGCGCGACGGCTCAAAACGCACTCAACCACATTAAACGCTTGTTAAACGATCCACAACTATTAGTAATGGAGGCGTAAAAAAGATGGTAGTAGGAGATTTTCCGATTGAATTAGACACACTGATTATTGGTTCAGGCCCTGGGGGATATGTAGCGGCGATTCGTGCGGCACAGCTTGGACAAAAAGTAGCAGTAGCGGAAAAGGCTGAAATGGGCGGCGTTTGTCTGAATGTCGGCTGTATCCCTTCTAAAGCACTGATCAATGCGGGTCACCGTGTTGAACACGCGAAGCATTCTGACGACATGGGAATCACGGTTGATAACGTAACCGTTGATTTTTCAAAAGTCCAAGAATGGAAAGGCGGCATCGTTAAGAAGCTGACTGGCGGTGTTGAAGGTCTTCTAAAAGGAAACAAGGTAGAGATCATCCGTGGAGAAGCGTACTTCGTAAATGAAAATACGGTTCGCATCATGGACGACAAAGCTTCACAAACCTACACATTCAAAAACTGCATTATCGCGACTGGTTCCCGTCCTATTGAAATTCCAGGATTTAAATGGAGTGAGAGAATCATTTCTTCGACTGGTGCGCTTGCACTTCAGGAAGTTCCGAAGAAAATGGTTGTCATCGGCGGCGGCTACATCGGAATGGAGCTTGGAACTGCTTTCGCCAACTTCGGAACGGAAATTACCGTTCTTGAAGGCGGAAAGCAGATCCTTCCAGGCTTTGAAAAGCAGATGAGCCAGGTCGTTTCTAAGCGCTTGAAGAAAAAAGGCAACGTGGAAGTATTCACTGAAGCGATGGCTAAAGGCGTTGAAGAAACGAAAGACGGCGTCAAAGTGACGGTTGAAGTAAAAGGTGAAGAAAAAACATTCGAAGCGGATTACGTCCTCGTAACGGTAGGACGCCGTCCGAACACAGAAGAGCTTGGCCTTGAGCAGGTTGGCGTGGAAATGACAGAGCGCGGACTCATCAAGATCAACAAGCAATGCCAGACAAGTGTCAGCGGCATTTATGCGATCGGTGATGTTGTAGAAGGTCCTGCACTTGCTCACAAAGCATCGTATGAAGGCAAAGTGGCAGCTGAAGTGATCAGCGGACATGCGGCTGAAATCGACTATATGGCGATTCCTGCTGTCGTGTTCACAGATCCTGAGCTAGCGACTGTGGGTTATGATGAAAAGAGCGCGAAAGAAGCTGGATTCGATGTAAAAGCTTCTAAGTTCCCGTTTGCTGCAAACGGCCGTGCGCTTTCTATGAACGAGACAGATGGCTTCATGAAGCTGATCACGCGCAAAGAAGACGGTTTGATCATCGGTGCCCAAATTGCAGGTGGAAACGCTTCTGATATGATCGCTGAGCTTGGTCTTGCGATTGAAGCAGGCATGACAGCAGAAGACATCGCTATGACGATTCATGCTCACCCAACATTCGGTGAGATTGCGATGGAAGCTGCAGAAGTAGCGATTGGCCTTCCTGTACACGTTGTAAAGTAAATACAAATAAAAAAGCTTTCCGCATCCGGCGGAAAGCTTTTTTTATTTGTACAGCGTTCTTAAACAGGAAGGAACGCTTTTGAATGTTACGAAGAGACCGCGCATATTATTTACAGTATTCACAAAGGAGGGAACGATATGCCTGCCATAGTGATAGGTTTTATTCATACAGCTCTTTGGATTTTGTACAGCACGGTGCTCCTTTTGTCGAGGCATGATCATAAATTATTTGAAACGCTGCTGCTGCTTTTGTTCTCCTATTTTGGCTATTTAGTCACGCTGCAGTCGATCAAGGATAAAACACTCTCTTTCCGGATTACATTGTCTAGCACACTGCTATACATGGTGGGCAAGTGGGCGGCTCTAAGCTGGCTCCATTTGCCGGTTTAGAGGATGCCTATTGCTTCTTGACCGCTTCCTCGGTAGAAAGAGCTTTATAAAGGGAAACCATGATAAACAGCATGACAAATGCAAAAGGAAATGCCACGATAATGGATGCCGTCTGTAAGGCTTCAAGCCCTCCTGACCATAATAAAATGGCTGCTGATGCAGAGATAATAACTCCCCATATAAATTTCACCCTCCCAGAAGGGTTTAGACTCCCTCCGGATGTCTGCATTCCTAGAACAAAGGTGGCAGAATCAGCGGATGTAATGAAGAAAGTGCTGATTAAAAAAATCGCTAACACTGACATGAATGAGCTGAGTGGGAGCTGATCAAAAAGAGCAAAAAGGGCGATCTCTGTTCCTTTTGATTCAATCACTTTATTCAAACCTAGCTGGCTGAACAACTCGAGGTGCAGGGCGGCTCCCCCAAACACCGAAAACCATAGCGCGCCAAAAAGAGTCGGGACAAGCAGGACGCCGAGGATGAACTCTCTGATCGTACGGCCTTTAGAAACACGTGCAATGAAAGTGCCGACAAATGGCGCCCAAGCAATCCACCATGCCCAGTAAAAAACAGTCCAGCCTTGTATCCAGCCGGATTGAGACGGCTTAAATGGGCTAAGCCTAAGACTCATGCCAGGAAGGTATTGCAAGTAATTGCCGATCGATTGCACGAACACATCCATAATGAAGTTTGTCTGAGAGACAAACAGCAGAAAGAGCATAAGCGCGACGGCGAGAACGATGTTTAGGTTGCTCAGGTATTTTATGCCTTTATTCAGACCGGTCTGAGCTGATAAGATAAACAAAATGGTGACAATGGCAATAATGATGAGCTGTGTCAAAAATGTGTTCGGGATATTGCTTATGTACGATATACCACCGCTAATCTGGACAGCGCCAAGACCAAGTGATGTAGCAACTCCAAAAACGGTAGCAATGACAGCGATAACATCAATCGCTTTACCAATCGGACCCTCCGTTCTTTCTCCAAGAATCGGACTGAAAATGGCACTGATCAAACCTGGTGAATTTCTTTTGAACTTGAAATAAGCCAATGCCAAGCCTATCAGAGTATAGATTGCCCAAGGATGAAGCCCCCAATGGAAAAAGCTGTATCTCAAAGCTAGCTGTGCTGCTTCTGGGGTTGATGCTTCTCCGGCCGGAGGGGCATAAAAATGGCTGATTGGCTCTGCTACTCCCCAAAAGACCAAACCTATTCCCATGCCTGCACTGAACAGCATGGCAAACCAAGTTATCGTACTGTATTCAGGCTTCTCCCTAGCTTCACCAAGCCTGATCCTTCCAAATTTACTGAACGCTAAAAATAGGACAAATACTAAAAAAATAGTGGCGGATAAAAGATAAAACCACCCGAATTTATCCTGTAGAAAATTTTGGATCATCGTTGCTTTTTTGTAGAACTGTTCAGGTACAAGGATTCCAGCGATGATAAAGACCAAGGATATGGCCAAGGAAACAATAAATACCGTATGAGACCTCTTGTTCATACATACACCCTTTCTCGTGTTTAGTTATTATCATTGCCACGAAACGCAGAAGCTATGATGTCATCAAAAAAGAAGCTCTGCAGTGAGCTTCTAAGTTAAGTATATTCGGCGGTTTTCGAGAAAAGGTGGGGGCAATGCTTGAGAGGGAGGCATTCAGGCACTTATTTTTTCAGATCATAGTGCATGACCCTGCCATTAAAAAGGGTCAGTTTCCCTTTAAGCTTGCTAGCTAAAAACTTGCCCATTTCGTTCGCCTTCGCTTTATCCCCATGCGTAGATATTTCAGTGAGCCCGATATGAATAGTACTGAAGTCATCGGTCTCTTCGTTAGATAATGCTGTTTCCACTCCTAGTAATAAATAATTGTACAGCTTGTTTCCATCTCCTTTTAAACAAATCATATGATTCGGTTTGCTGCTGTTTTCCATTATGACATAAGGAAAGGCTGCTTCGCTGTACTGCCAATTTAACTGATTCCCTGTTTTTTCCGTAATGTCTTTATAATAGTGAAGCAGATCTTTTACTTCTGACAAGCTGATCCTCTTCTGTAAAGAGGATGAGGTTAATGTGATGGAAGCTTGATTAGACATATATTACCTCCTGATCGTCAAGGTACATGTAGTTTACCATTTGTAAGAAGATTATGAAAACTTAAGTTTACTTTTAAGTAAGAGAGGGAAAAGGGAAGAAATTGGGTGCGGAATATATTTAGTATGATTGAATAGTATTTAGATAAAGCAGTGAACATGGCAGCCCGGTTAATTGGTGAGGAGGGTGGACTATGGAATGGCTTGAAAAATTATATGACGAAACCGAACACGTAAAAGTAAGATTTGTAGGTTATGCCACAGAAACATCTCGATTTGATTTTGGTCTGGTATTCACGAATATGTTTTTTGGGAAGCCGCTCGTAATATGTATGCAGACAGGAAGATCGGCTTTATTAGATTCGGAGGATGTAAAAAATGTAGAGTACTTAAGGAAAGCCTTTCATCTTCCTAGCTTAAGTGAAGCCGAACACCTGGCTGCCATCGTGGAAGAGTATGTACCGAAACACTATTTTGTACATCAGTATGAATGATATCTGCAAAAGTGTTATACTAATTTACCCTTGACATCTTTAATGTGACATATTATTATTAGGTTAGCAAATAAAAGCGCTTTCAAACGGAAGGGAGAGTTTCTTTATGGGAATCATTGTATGTCAGACGTGTGAAGCAACGGTAGAGCATTTTGAAGATGAAAAAGTAACGACTCTCTATACAAAGCAGTGCCCGCATTGTAAAGATGTTGTCATTCAGGAAATGTAAGAAAACGCAAAAAAACCTCCACAGTCTGTGGAGGTTTTTTTGCGTTTTTATCTAATCGCTATATGCTCTTTTATAACTTTTAATCTTTTCAATGTGCCGTCTTCCGGACCTTGTACAGGGAGACCCGCTTCAAGATTTTCTTTAATGTAAGCCAGGTTCTCCTCTGTGATAATCTCACCAGGTATAAAGATCGGGATGCCTGGAGGATAGACCATAATAAATTCGGCGATAATCCTGCCTGCAGATTCTTCAAAGAGCACAGATTCTGTTTCAGCGTAAAAGGCATCTCTTGGAGAGAGCGCAAGAACCGGGATGTCAGGCACATGCACAGGAAGTGTGGCGGTCTCTTCTGATTTCGTCTGGCGGAGCACTTGAGCCATCTCTTTTAGTGCATCCACAAGCACCATCGTGTCTTT
This sequence comes from Fictibacillus iocasae, assembly GCF_042665465.1. Lineage (NCBI taxonomy): Bacteria > Bacillati > Bacillota > Bacilli > Caryophanales > Fictibacillaceae > Fictibacillus > Fictibacillus iocasae. The sequence continues at coordinate 20,522 of NZ_JBHTCP010000016.1, forward strand.
CTCTTTGTCTGCTGTCGTGATCAAGCAAAGAATATTATACAAGTCAGACAGTTCGACTTCAATCTGGTGTTTTTCTCGAAGCCACGTCTCGGCTTCATACCCTGTAATCCCAAGCTCTTGAACGGATATGAGCAGCTTAGTCGGATCGTAATCAAATGTAGCCTTTGTATTTAAAATTTCTTCACCGACGCAATACAACCCGTCGATTTCGTTCACCTTCTCGCGGGTGTCGTTTGCGAGTTTAATGGCTTTTTCGATCAAGGTATACCCTTCTGTTGCTAAGCGGCGTCGCGCTGCATCTAGAGAGGCTAACAAAATATACGACGTGGACGTCGTCGTAAGCATGCTTAGGATTGTCTGCACGCGATCCGGAGAAACAAGACCATTTCTCACATTCAGGATGGAGCTTCCGGTTAATGAACCGCCAAGCTTATGAACACTTGTCGCGGCCATATCCGCACCAGCCTGCATCGCAGATAGTGGCATATGATCGTGGAAGTGGATCAGGACACCGTGCGCTTCGTCCACGACAACCGGAACATTTTTAGAATGAGCAATATCGACAATTTCTTTCAGATCAGCTGCCACTCCAAAGTATGTTGGATTAATGACCAGAACGGCTTTTGCATCAGGATGCTGTTCTAGAGCTTTTTTTACTGCTTCAGGGCTGATGCCATGTGAGATTCCTAAATCAATATCAAGTTCTGGGTGAATAAATATGGGTGTCGCGCCTGAAAAAACAATGGCCGTCATGATGGACTTATGCACATTTCTCGGCACAATGATTTTTTCACCAGGCCCTACGACACTCATGATCATCGTCATGATCGCCCCGCTTGTCCCTTGTACACTGAAATACGTATGGTCAGCACCAAAAGCCTGAGCTGCAAGCTGCTGTGCTTTTTTAATCATCCCTTTAGGATGATGCAGGTCATCCAGTGGAGCAATGTTGATCAAATCGATGGATAAAGCATTTTCACCAATAAAATCACGAAATTCTTCGTCCATTCCGCGCCCCTTTTTATGGCCGGGAATATGAAACTGCAGCGGGTTTTTTTTTGCATGCTCACGCAGTCCGGTAAACAGCGGGGTTTCTTGTTGAGACAAAATTCGCACACCTCATCTATAATCAAATTATCCTATCTTTGAACTTATAAAACAAAATGAAGTATATCAAAAAACAAACGATTATGTAAGTAAATATGCAAAAAAGGAGAGTTATTATGAGAATACATACGAAGGTAACGGAAGGGCTCGGAATCCAGATCCCGGTCATCCAAGGCGGCCTTGCCTATCTCGCCTATTCAAAGCTTGCAGCTGCTGTTTCCAATGCAGGAGGTCTTGGACAGATTACAGCCATGTCACTACCGGATGAAAAGGCGCTGCAACTAGAGATTAAGGCTGTTAAAAGCCTGTCTAGCCGGCCATTCGGTGTTAACTTTGCGATCGGGCAGCATGGGCGGCCTTATGAACATATGCTAGAAGCGGCAATAGAAGAAGGTGTGAAGGTGATCAGCATCACGGGAGGCAACCCCGCTCCTTTTATTAAAAAACTGGACAAGACGGGAATAAAAACTCTCGTCCTCGTTTCGAGCGTCAGGCAGGCTCAAAAAGCTGAAGAGAGCGGCGCTGATTTTATTATGGCGGTCGGACAAGAAGGCGGAGGGCACATCGGCAGAGCGGATACTGGAACGATCGCCCTCATACCAAGGGTTGTTGAGGCTGTTTCATTACCCGTTATAGCTTCAGGAGGAATCGTGGATGGAAAGGGGCTCGCTGCAGCCTTATCATTAGGAGCAGAAGGCATTGAGATGGGAACGAGGTTTATTGCGGCAAGTGAGTGTGAACATGCCCACCCTGCTTATAAACAGGCCATTCTAGATGGCAGTGAAGAGGATACGGTTGTGATCAAGCGGTCACTAGGTGCGCCAGGAAGGGCCGTCTACACACCGTTTATTGAAAAAATTCTGGAGATGGAAAAAGAAAGCCACGGATTTGAGGAGTTAAAGGATTACATTAGTGGTGAGGCAAACAGGAAATATATTCATGAGGGCAGAGAAAAGGAAGGCTTTGGGTGGGCCGGCCAAGGTATGGGCGGCATAAAAGAGGTATTATCGGCAAGTGAAATTCTTCGAAGATTGGAAAGTGAAGCGATAAAGGTACTTTCTGAGTTGCAGCAGCGCATCAAACGATAACTTTCTATTAGGCGGGTATTTACCCAAACATATTTAGTCAAGAACAATATAATAGTGGTAAGAAGCGGGCTAAGCCGACTCTTGCCACTATTTTTTGTTTTACTTTATAAAAGGCTGTTTTTGTAAACATTGTTGCTTTTAGTTTTCGAGGAGATGTTAATCTCCGTTACAGGTGCACGCAGACAATCAACTAGAACTGACGATATGCATTTCATATAGAGGCATCAGCTGCCGGAACGTACTTGAAAGTAGGGAATGCCATTCTTCCGCGGTCATGCTTGTGGCCTTTTCTCTTGCAACATGAACACCACACAACAGCTCCGCTTTTTTTACCGTGCCGAGCCGTGATATGAGATCTTCTAAGCCGTTATCCTTTAATTCCTTATGAGAGACAGCTTCCGGTTTCATATGATCCGGAGACCAAACAAACGTATCAGGTATTTGTTGCTTGATGGACATCACGTTTTTTAGCATTTTTTTTGAGATCTCAACTTTCATAGGAGCTTCATATATAACGGCATACCAGATAAAGACGTGAGACTCAAAAAGACCGATCTGGAAATGTGGAAGCATCTTATAGCCCCTCTTATTTGGTGCAAAAGCGACCCACGTATCCTTTGGCGGATTGACTGTCCTACGCGCGTGCTTAGCAACGTGGTAGTGCATCTCCGTTCCGGATAGAGCAGAAAGTTCGCCTGCATACTCTTTGCCTAGGTCTTCAAGTTTAGGGCGGATTCTTTCAATCAGCTTCTCCATACGCTCTTGTAGCCCATCTATTTTAAACACATCAAAATCGCGGTTGTTAAAACCTTTGAACATGGTGCAGTCCTCCATCTCATTATAGTACCCATTGATTCTACCATACATGAGAAGCCAGAAAAAAGGCGGTGCAGAGGGTACCATATGAATGGCACATTCATAAAATAACGTAAGAAAAATACTGAAAGGAAGTGGAAAGAATGAAACAAGTGATACAAACGCTGAAAAAAACGGATGCGGAAAGAAGAATTCCTGTATTGAAGCTTGAAATCGATTATGAATTGTCGACACTGTCGGATGCCTTGAAAGCGAAAGACCAGAAAGCTGTGAATGAATGCAAGCGAAAGCTGGAGCGGATGCGGCAGGAACTCGTGAGATTAGAGGCATGATCGAGAGTGAAACCGGATAATAAAAAACGGACCCATCTTTACTTCGGTGGTTCGTTTTTTTGTGAACATAAGAAGGATATCATATAATGGAGGAAAGCTCACAGGGAGTGTCGCAATGGAAACCATGGATTATAACCAGATTAAACAGAGGGCAGAGGCTTGGATAAAGGAAGCCGGAAACATGATCAAGGACTCGTTTGACCGCGAGAGGACGATTACATACAAATCACACGCTGCTGATCTTGTGACAGAAATGGATAAGAGCATCGAGCGGTATTTTATCCGCCATATTAACCATGAGTTCCCCGATCACCGCGTGCTCGGCGAAGAAGGCTACGGTGACAATATCACGGATGCCAGCGGGGTTCTATGGATCATTGATCCGATTGACGGAACGACCAATTTCATTCATCAGCAATGCAACTTTGCTGTTTCAATAGGCATTTATTTTAACGGTATTGGTATGCTAGGGTTTATCTATGATGTGGCAAAGGATGAATTGTTTACCGCAGAAAAAAATAACGGCGTCTATTTAAATGGGCAAAAACTGCCAATGCTACAGAAAACGGTGCTTGAAGAATGTGTCTTTGGCATCAATGCAACATGGCTGACGCCTAACAGACGCTTCGATCATACCCTTCTTCTTCCGGTTGTTAAAAGGTCTAGAGGCACTCGGTCTTATGGATCCGCTGCACTTGAAATGGCATATGTAGCTGCAGGCAGGCTTGACGCGTACTTGACGATGAGGCTGTCGCCATGGGACTTTGCGGCAGGAAAAATATTAATTGAAGAAGCCGGAGGAATCGTGACGACCGTTTATGGCGACGAGATTTCCCTGCTCGAACAAAACAGTGTATTCTGCGGAAAACCGGGATTGCATGAACAAGTTATGAAGGAACTTCTTTCGGGGCAGAAATAAACAAGGAAGAAGGGGAGGCCCTTCTTCCTTGTTTATTTCTCATTTATTCTTGGTTTTGTTCCCGAAGTTTCTTTTTTAATGTAAAACCTGCACCCATTAAAACAATGACACAAAAGATTGAAACGGCAGCGATCAAGATGCTCTGTTCACTTACAGCCACTCCAATACCGCCGATTGACATTGCCGTGCAAAGAGCAAGAAGGAAAAAAAGAAAGTTAGGTTTCATGTTGGCGAGCTCCTTTCTGTGTTGGGACGAGCTTTACCCCTAGTTTACCGAAAATACATAAAAAGAAAAAGTATGTTTTCAAAAGTATGGTATAATACAAAAGTTGAGCAAAAATAGACACTAATAATGAACACCTGTAAAAGGTTAAATAAGGAGAGAATTCTATTGAATCGTCGAGAAGACTTAAGAAATATAGCCATTATTGCCCACGTTGACCACGGCAAAACAACACTGGTTGACAAGCTGCTTCATCAATCTGGAACATTTCGCTCAAACGAGCAAGTAAGCGAAAGAGCGATGGATTCCAACGATTTAGAAAGAGAGCGCGGAATCACTATCCTTGCTAAAAATACAGCAATCAACTATAAAGAAAAGCGCATTAACATCATGGATACACCTGGACACGCAGACTTTGGCGGAGAAGTAGAACGTATCATGAAAATGGTAGATGGTGTTCTTCTCGTAGTTGACGCATACGAAGGCTGCATGCCGCAGACACGTTTCGTATTGAAGAAAGCATTAGAGCAAAAGTTGACGCCAATCGTTGTAGTTAACAAAATCGACCGTGATTTTGCACGCCCGCTTGAAGTAATTGATGAAGTGATCGACCTCTTTATTGATCTTGGAGCAGAAGAAGATCAGCTTGAGTTCCCAGTTGTATTTGCATCAGCTCTTAACGGGACAGCAAGCCTGGACCCTGAAAAGCAAGATGAAGATATGTCTGCACTCCTAGATACGATTCTTGAAACAATTCCAGCACCTGTAGACAACAGTGATGAGCCGCTTCAGTATCAGGTGACGATGCTTGATTACAACGATTACCTTGGCCGTATCGGAATCGGACGCGTCTTCCGCGGAACGATCAAAGTAGGTCAGCAGGTTTCGCTTATGAAGCTTGACGGCACAGTAAAGAAGTTCCGTGTAACGAAGCTGTTCGGTTTCCTTGGACTTAAGCGCATTGAGATCGAAGAAGCAAAAGCCGGCGACCTTATCGCGGTTTCAGGAATGGAAGAAATCAACGTAGGTGAAACAGTTTGTCCTGAAGGTCAGGAAGAAGCACTTCCGATCCTCCGCATCGATGAGCCTACACTGAAGATGACGTTCCTTGTTAACAACTCTCCTTTCGCAGGACGTGAAGGAAAGTATGTAACGAGCCGTAAAATTGAAGAGCGTTTGAAATCGGAGCTTCAGACAGATGTCAGCTTGCGTGTTGAAAACACAGATTCTCCGGATGTTTGGACGGTTTCAGGACGCGGAGAGCTTCACTTGTCTATCCTGATCGAGAACTTGCGTCGTGAAGGCTATGAATTGCAAGTTTCAAAGCCTGAAGTTATCGTACGCGAGATCGATGGCAAGAAATGCGAGCCTGTTGAGCGTGTACAAATCGACATTCCTGAAGAATACACTGGCTCGATCATGGAATCACTTGGAGATCGTAAAGGCGAGATGCTGAACATGATTAACAACGGATCTGGACAAGTCCGCCTTGAGTTCCTCGTGCCTGCACGCGGATTGATCGGATATGGAACTGAATTCCTGACACAGACGCGCGGCTACGGAATCTTGAACCATACGTTTGACAGCTACAAGCCTATGGCTGCCGGCAACGTCGGAGGACGCCGTCAAGGTGTGCTTGTATCCATGGAAAACGGAAAGGCTTCTCAGTACGGCATGATGGGTGTGGAAGACCGCGGTACGTTGTTCGTTGAACCGGGTACAGAAGTCTATGAAGGCATGATCGTTGGAGAGCACACGCGTGAGAACGACATCACGGTAAACATCGTGAAAGTGAAACAGATGACAAACATGCGTTCAGCGAACAAAGACCAGACGGTTACAATGAAGAAGCCTCGCGTCATGTCACTTGAAGAATCACTTGAGTATTTGAACGATGATGAATATTGTGAAGTGACACCTGAGAGCATCCGTTTACGTAAGAAGATTCTAGATAAGAACGAACGTGAACGTGTGACGAAAAAGAATAAATTAAATAAATAAACGCAGTTTTGCCATCGGGGAGTGGTAAAGGTGAAAGAAGATCAAATCATGAAAGCTACGGGGGAGAATTCCTCCTCCATTGCTCTTTTACTTGGGATCGATAAAGATCCAACTACAGGGTTTTGGCTGTTATACGCTTTGATTGTTCTCCTTTGCATCATCGTCTATAAATTAGGTTTTGCAAAAAAACTGCCAGTCTTAAAATCATTGTTTATTTATATCCTTCTACTAGTGGGCTGTTTTCCGCTTGCCATTCTTGGAATCGGCCTTCCTGTTGCAGAAGGACTGATCGTTTCTGCCATTTTTCTTGGTGCTTACCGTTACAGGCTCTATAAAAGCAAAAAGAAGGAAGCGCAAGCGTGAACCTTCAAGATGTCTTCTATAACTGGCTGAGCATCAAGACAGTGGCCGAGCACAGACCTGAAGATCAAGCCGCAGCTGATACGCTGCAGTTCTTTCACGAGATCTTGATGGAAGACCATCATGTCTCGAACATTGCAGTGAGCGGATCAGAAGATGCCTACATCATCTCATATGAAAAAGATGATAAACACGAAACGCTCACCTTCTCCAAAGAGTACATTGATGCACTCTATCGTTCTATTGCATCAGAACCGAAATATAATGAAAAACCGCGCTGAAGATCAGCGCGGTTTTTCATTATATTGTTTAAAAACGGTTCTTTTAAGCGAGGAAGCCAGAATCCAAGCGTATAAAACATGCCCCGCAGTCCAAATGCTAACATTCACTAAGGAAGGCTGAAGGATTTTTTCTACCGAAATCCCCTCAAGCGGGAAGAACGAGATTGAAACAATCAAGTTAATGGCTAGAGAAAGTGGAAGGAGCAGAGACGGTCTAGCCTTTGCTGCTCTGTAAAGGGCGAACGCCAGCAGCAGAGAGATGGCTAAGTGAAGCGTCCATTGCAAAAAAACATTATGAGTAATATCTTTAGGCAATGGGAGAAAATCAACGTTTAAGAGAAAATCCAGAAGCCTTCTGTTTGATAGTTTTTGTATCGCATAAAATAGAAGGCCAAGCCAAATGCCCGAATAAAGTCCGCTGTAGACAATGCCTTTCAACTCTTTACCAGTCATTTTCTTTTTGAGGACTTCTGTATAATGAAAAGTTGCCAGTTGCAGCACGGCGTTCGGTCTTGTCTGTTATCCTGTCTTTGCAGTTAGGGCACATGTACGTATGGATGGGGCGGTTTCTCAGTTTTTTAGCGAGTGAGCAATGATCTTCAATTACATCAATTTTGTCACATAGAACGCATTTTACGCGCATATCGGTCACCTCAATTTTTCTTAAAATTAAGTATAGCACACACGCAGCCAAGTTGTACCGCAACTTGAGCGGAACGCTGTGAGCCAATTCGGCCTCCTGAAAAAGTAAAGCTCTCTTCTAACTTCGTCTATTTCTTCATACATTGAACTACACACAGAATAAGATGCCATTTTTAATGCAGAAGACAGGAGGCCGCATGTTGGATAAATTATACGTCCTTGATACGAATGTTTTGCTTCAGGATCCGTATTCTATTTTTTCTTTTGATGGCCATGATATCGTAATACCTGCGGTAGTTCTAGATGAATTGGATTCGAAAAAACGATATATGGACGAGATTGGAAGGAACGCACGCGAGTTTTCACGGCTGATTGATAAGCTTAGGCAAAATGGAAAACTTCATGAAGGTGTACCGCTCGAACAAGGCGGAACATTGCGAGTTGAACTGAACAATCGCTCTTTTCAGCGCTTACAGGATACATTTATTGAAGCTTCTAACGATAACCGCATCTTGGCTGTTGCTTCCAACCTGGCCGCTGAAGAAAAAAAGAGGCTGGATGGAAGAAAAGTCATACTCGTGTCAAAAGATGTCCTTGTCAGGGTAAAGGCTGATGCCCTCGGGCTAGAGGCAGAAGATTTTCTCAGTGACCGGGTAGTAGACCGTGATGACCAGACTTACAGCGGCTATAAGGAAGTGTATGTCGCAAGTGAAGTGCTTGCTGCTTATTACGAAAGCCAGGAACTCGCAATCGAAGAGCTTGCCGGACACGTGTTTTATCCGCATCAATTTATTATTTTAAAAGACCTGTACAGAAGCTCATCATCTGCACTGGCAAAGGTGGACGAATCTGGGAAAAAAATCAAACCGCTCGTGTTTGATAATGAACAGATATGGGGAATACGAGCTCGCAACGCTCAGCAGAAAATGGCGTTTGAACTGCTCATGAGAAAGGACATTCCTCTTGTGACGATGATCGGAAAAGCCGGGACGGGGAAAACGCTGCTAACGCTTGCTGCAGGGCTTATGCAAACCGAAGACTTGAAAAGCTACATTAAACTCTTTATCGCGCGGCCTATCGTTCCTGTTGGAAAAGATATCGGCTATTTGCCAGGAGAAAAAGAAGAAAAGCTGAAGCCGTGGATGCAGCCGATCTATGATAATCTGGAATATTTGTTTAATACGAAAAAGCCTGGAGAACTTGATAAGATCTTGGCCGGCATCGGATCCATTCATGTTGAAGCACTCACGTATATAAGAGGAAGAAGCCTGCCCGATCAGTTCATTATCATTGATGAGGCGCAGAACCTGACCAAGCACGAAATAAAAACCATCCTGACACGTGTAGGGGAAGGCAGTAAAATCGTGCTCCTTGGCGATCCCAATCAGATAGACCACCCGTATTTGGATGAGTTCACGAATGGTCTCACATATGTTGTGGAAAAGTTTAAAGATCAAAAGATCAGCGGGCATGTGAAGCTTGAAAAAGGGGAACGGTCCAGCCTTGCCCTCTTGGCAGCAGATTTATTGTAAGGCTTTAACAGATGAGGGTGTCCATTGCTTTATCTGGACACCCTCCTGCTTACACAATTTCAAAGCCAATGATGTGTTTCATTGGTGGCTTGCTGCTGTCTGGAAAATAAACATGTATAGGCCCATCTTCTTTCAATGGTTTTCCATTTTCAGAAAATGCCAGATAACACCGTGCGGCATCGTCTAGTGAAATCGTTTCTGTCTGATCTTTTCCTTGGATGATGACAGCGCGGGCTCTCTCTGCGGGCTCTGCGTTTTTTATAAACGGAGCGAGCGGCATCGCAAATGAATTTTGCAGCAAGTACTCTTTTTTCGTCATGCCACTTTCTTTCGCTTTATCTGAAGGAAGCTCGGCCCCTTTTGTAATCTCACGGTCCCAATGGGAAGAGACGTCTTTTAAATACAACGTGTCAGCGTCTTCTAGGCCGTTCAGTCTCCCGATATCCGAGACGAGAATTTTCCGTTCATCAAAAATCCATACGCTTGGATCGATTGTGAGAGGATGGGCGACATTTCCTTTTAAATATAAGATGAATTCCATATTAACCTCCTGGTTGCTTAAATGAGCATCTAAAGCATAGCACGATTCCCCGATTACTGTAATATGTTGATTTTTTGTGATGAAAGCTTTATATTTAAAGTTAGATAGGTGCAGGAACGGAGGGATGATCTTTGGCAGCTGAGATGGTAACAGGACACCACGAAAGGGCGCTGGAATTACTTAAAGCCGATGCCCAGAAAATATTAAAGCTGATCGAAGTCCAAATGGGCAACTTGACGATGCCGCAATGTCCCCTCTATGAGGAAGTTCTGGATACGCAGATGTTCGGCTTATCCCGTGAAATTGACTTTGCTGTTCGTCTTCAATTAATAGATGCGGAGGCCGGCAAGGAGCTGCTTGGAACGCTTGAAAAGCAGCTGAGCGCGCTGCATGAGGCATCCATGAGGAAATGATACTAACCCAGACGGTGAACAATCAGTCTGGGTTTTTTGTATTCCTTTTTATTGATTGAAGAATATTTGACTTATCGCTATGAGCTAAAATTAGCTGCTCTTTGATTTTTTAGCTAAATTACGACAGGAATTTCGCCTGATTAACCGAATTGTTTTATATGTAGAAAGTATGAGGAAAAGGTGAGGGTTTTGAAAAAATTTTTTCAGCATGTTGATTATTATCTTTTGATTGCCGTTTTTTTGTTATGCGGCATCGGATTAGTGATGATCTATAGTGCGAGCATCGGTGTTTCAATCACGAAATATGAGTACAGTCCAAGCCATTTTTTTGTACGGCAGCTAGCTTTCTTTTTTGTTGGCCTCATCATTTTCGCCTTTACTCTCGTGCTGCCCTATCAAACGTACAAAAAATTGATGGTTCCGATTGTATTTGGCTCTATCGCTATGCTTGCTGCGGTTTTTCTTTTCGGTAAAACCGTCAATAACGCCAAAAGCTGGATTATGATCGGGGGATTCGGTCTTCAGCCTGCCGAATTTGTAAAGCTCGGGCTGGCCATCTATCTTGCAGGAATCTTTTCTAAAAAGCAGGAGAAACTGGACCAATTCAGCACAAGTGTCATCCCCCCTCTATCCATCATCGTTATCATTTTGCTGCTGATCATCAAACAGCCGGATTTTGGTACAGCAATGATCGTAGCAAGCGTGGCAGGTATCGTCATCTTTTGTTCTGGAATGCGCCGGAAACATCTTTTCCTTTTGATTGGTTCTTGCCTGGCCGCACTCAGCTTGTTTTCGTTTCTATTTTCCGGAGAGCAGATGTCGCGTTTTGATGCTGCATACGATCCGTTTTCTGACCCCGAGCAGGATGGCTACCAGCTCATCAATGCTTATGTTGCCATGGCGGCAGGAGGGCTAACAGGATCAGGGCTCGGTGAATCTGTGCAGAAATACGGTTTTCTTCCAGAGCCTCATACTGATTTCATCATTGCCATAATCGGTGAAGAGCTTGGGTTTCTGGGAATTGCAGTGGTGTTGCTGCTGCTTGCGTTTATTGTTTTAAAAGGTTTCTACATAGGAGTGATAGGGAAGGATACATACGGCAGCCTGCTTGCTTTCGGCATCTCAGGCATGATAGGTGTTCAATCGGTCGTGAATCTCGGGGCAGCGGTTGGAGTCCTCCCGATCACAGGCGTACCGCTGCCGTTTGTTTCATATGGAGGCTCATCGCTCATTTTGTTTATGGCTTCAGCAGGCATCTTGATCAATATTTCCGCACACGTTCATTACAAACAAAATCAGCCTGTTTCAGCACCGGCTGTAAGAGAAAGTCATGTAAAAGCGTTATAGCATGGAAAAGGAGAGGAACCTCATGGAAAAAACCATCAAAAAAATACTCGTTGCCAACCGCGGTGAAATCGCCATCCGTATATTCAGGGCGTGTACCGAGCTCAATATCCGGACCGTTGCGGTTTATTCTAAAGAAGATTCAGGTTCCTATCACAGATACAAGGCAGATGAAGCCTATTTAGTGGGAGCAGGGAAAAAGCCGATTGATGCGTATTTAGATATTGAAGGAATCATTGATATCGCTAAAGCGAACGATGTGGATGCTATCCACCCAGGCTACGGGTTCTTATCAGAAAACGCTGACTTTGCAAGGCGATGCCGTGAAGAAGGCATTATTTTTGTCGGACCTAAAGAAGAACACTTAAATATATTCGGAGATAAAGTGAAAGCCCGTGCTGCTGCTGTGGAAGCTGATATTCCAGTTATACCGGGCAGCGGCGGACCAGTAACCAGCCTGGAGGAAGTGCGGTCTTTTGCTTCAGAGCACGGATACCCAATTATTATTAAAGCGGCGCTCGGCGGAGGCGGCAGAGGGATGAGGATCGTTCGCAGTGAAAACTCACTCGCTGAAAGTTATGACCGGGCAAAATCTGAAGCGAAAGCGTCGTTTGGAAAAGATGATGTGTATGTAGAAAGGTTTATAGAAAAGCCAAAGCATATTGAAGTTCAGATCATCGGGGATCATGATGGTAATATTGTCCACCTTTATGAAAGAGACTGCTCCGTTCAAAGAAGGCATCAGAAAGTTGTCGAGGTCGCTCCGAGTGTTTCACTCAGTGAGAAGTGCAGGCAAGACATTTGTGAGTCAGCCCTCAGGCTGATGAAGCATGTCGGCTACTACAACGCAGGAACCGTAGAATACTTAGTTACGAGCAGCGAGGATTTTTATTTTATTGAAGTGAACCCTCGCGTTCAGGTTGAACATACGATTACAGAAATGGTTACAGGGATTGATATCGTTCAATCACAGATTTTGATTGCTGGCGGCCATTCCCTCCACAGCAGGGAAGTTGCTATTCCAAAACAAGAGGAGATCGCCTGCCACGGTTATGCCATTCAATGCCGTGTAACAACAGAGGATCCTGCCAATCAGTTCATGCCGGATACCGGCAAGATTATGGCTTATCGTTCGGGCGGGGGCTTTGGAGTACGCCTGGATGCAGGAAATGGATTTCAAGGAGCGGTCATCACACCGCATTATGACTCCCTTCTTGTTAAGCTGTCTACTTGGGCCCTGACATTCGAGAATGCCGCGTCTAAAATGCTGCGGAATTTAAAAGAGTTCCGTATTCGAGGAATTAAAACAAACATCGAATTTCTCGAGAATGTAGTCAAACACAAAAACTTTTTATCCGGACAATACGACACATCATTCATTGACTCCACGAACGAGCTATTCGTGTTCCCGAAAAGAAAAGACCGGGGAACAAAAATGCTCTCGTACATCGGCAGCACGACCATCAACGGATTTCCAGGTCTTGAAAAGATCGAGAAGCCTTTATACAGTGAAACGCGTATTCCTGCAGTTAAATATTCGGATGATGCTCGCCCAGGAACGAAGCAGATTCTCGATGAAAGAGGGCCTGAAGGACTGGCTTCATGGGTGAAGGACCAAAAGAAAGTCCTTCTAACCGACACCACTTTCCGCGACGGCCATCAGTCATTGCTAGCGACACGTGTTCGCACACACGATCTCCTTAAAGCGGCGGATCCTGTGTCAAAGCTATGGCCAGAGCTGTTTTCACTTGAAATGTGGGGCGGTGCGACATTTGATGTGGCTTACCGGTTCTTAAATGAAGATCCATGGGAAAGACTGCTCAAGCTGAGAGAGCGTGTACCGAATGTATTGTTTCAAATGCTGCTTCGTGCATCGAACGCTGTCGGCTATAAGAACTATCCAGATAACGTAATCACAGAGTTTGTCAAGCATTCCTCACAGGCTGGAATCGATGTATTCAGAATCTTTGACAGCTTGAACTGGGTGGAAGGGATGAAGACTGCTATCCACGCTGTACGAGATGCAGGGAAAATAGCGGAAGCTTCAATCTGCTATACAGGTGATATCCTTGACCCTTCCCGTTCCAAATATGACCTTGCGTATTATGTCAGCATGGCAAAGCAATTGGAACAGGAAGGTGCACATATTCTGGGAATTAAAGATATGGCTGGCCTTTTAAAGCCGCAAGCAGCGTATGACTTAGTCAGTGCCTTGAAAACGGAGACGAGCCTTCCTATCCATCTTCATACACATGATACGAGTGGAAACGGGATCTTCACGTATGCGAAGGCGGTGGAGGCAGGTGTTGACATTGTCGATGTAGCAGTAAGCTCCATGGCCGGTCAGACATCGCAGCCGAGCGCGGATTCTCTATACTATGCTCTGGCAGGCAACTCAAGGCAGCCAGATCTTAGCATACAAAATGTAAAACAAATGTCAGCCTACTGGGAAGATGTGCGTAAATATTATCAAGGGTTTGAAAGCGGGATGGCAGCTCCCGATCCAGAAGTTTACGAACATGAGATGCCAGGCGGGCAGTTCTCGAACCTGCAGCAGCAAGCAAAAGCAGTAGGGCTTGGAAACCGCTGGGATGAAGTGAAACAAATGTACAGAAGAGTGAACGATATGTTCGGCGACGTGGTCAAGGTAACGCCATCATCAAAGGTTGTCGGAGACATGGCACTATATATGGTCCAAAACAGCTTATCAGAAGATGATGTGTATGAAAGAGGAGACACCTTAGATTTTCCTGACTCCGTAGTCGAGTTCTTCCAGGGCTATCTTGGACAGCCCTATCAGGGATTCCCGCAGGAGCTTCAAAGGATTGTGTTAAAAGGGAGAGAACCCCTTACGGTAAGACCAGGTGAGCAGCTGGAGGCAGCTGACTTTATGGATATAAAGGAAACGCTCTTCCATAAGCTCGGACGCCAAGTAACCATGTTTGATGCTTTGTCATACGCGCTTTATCCTAAGGTATTCTTAGACAGAGAAAAGGTCTTCAACCTCTTCGGAGATGTCTCTGTTTTAGATACGCCAACCTTCTTCTACGGCATGCGGCTTGGAGAAGAAATCAACATTGAAATCGAACAAGGTAAAACGCTGATCGTAAAATTAGTTTCGATCGGAGAACCTCAAAAGGATGGCTCGCGAGTGGTTTATTTTGAATTGAATGGACAGCCGCGAGAGATCGTTGTCATCGATGAAAGCGCCAAGGTTACAGAAGCGGTTAGGAAAAAAGCTGACCCTTCTAGTCCTGAACAGATCGGTGCTGGTATGCCGGGAACGGTTGTAAAAGTATTGGTTGAAAAGGGCGAGAAAGTGAAAAAAGGCGACCATTTGATGATCACAGAAGCGATGAAAATGGAAACGACTGTACAAGCGCCGTTTGATGGAACGGTTAAAGAGATTTTTGTTGCAGGTAGCGATGCGATTTCTCCGGGCGACCTGCTGCTGGAACTAACGAAATAACAGGACAGAGAGGTGCTTTGTCGGGCATCCCTCTCTGCTGCAAAATAAAGACCGTCCTTCTTGCTGTTGTTTAACAGGGAGAAGGACGGCCTTTTGCTTATTATGTTTTTCGATAGGCGGCCATAACAAGAAAGCTTAACGTACCGAACAAACATGATATGATGACACCATGAGATAAGGCAGCAAAAAGATTCAAGTTGGACAGAACGACGATAGCTCCGCTTGCTGCTTGCAGGGTAATGAAAAGTGAAGCGAGAATAAATCCGATCTTGGCATTGCGGTCTTCGCGGTAATGCTTATGCGCATAAGCTGCTGAAAGAAGAATCCAGATAAACAGGATGAAAGCGGCAATTCTATGAAGGAACTGAATGCCAGCCGCACCCCCAAGCTCCGGGAGCCATTCTCCATTGCAAAGCGGAAAGCCTGTGCATCCAAGGCTCGATTCGGTATGGCGGACGAGTGCTCCTGTATAGACGACAAGATACAAATAAATGAAGAGCAAGTAAATGTTCTTTTTAAACCCGGATGAAACGTTCATCACAAACGGGTTGTCTTGCTTCTCAAAAGATAGTACGGCGATCAAGAGCACGCTGGCAAATGAAATCAATGAAAAGCCGAAATGAAGGGCGAGAACGGCGGAAGATTGACTCCATATAACAGCCGCTGCACCAAGCAGACCTTGAAGTACAATAAAGAAAACGGCAACGCATGCTAAAAATTTCATTCCTTTAATGTGACCGTACTTTTTCCATGCCCAGACTGCGAGTATGATGACAAGTATGCCAAGCCAGCCTGAAACGATTCGGTGGCTGTATTCAATCATCGTTTCAAGCTTAGGGGCGGATGGAAGGACTTGGCCATAGCATAGTGGCCATGAATTACCGCAGCCATCGCCAGACCCTGTCTTTGTTACAATTGATCCCATGAGCAAAACCAACAACATTCCAAAAGTGGTAAATAGGCTGTACCACTGAAAAGCTCTTTTCATATAACCATCACCTGTTTCTTATAAATATGGATAATTTCACAAATTTGTAAAAAATAAATCTAGTATAAAAAAGGGCAGGATAGTACATATAATATAGGTTAATGTCGATTTTAGTCAAAGTATACAAAGTCCGGGATTTGTTTTATAATGTTATAGGACATTTCCTTGACAAGTCTATCCTATCACACCGTACCTTGATGATGAGGCCGCGATTGTGAACAGATATGGACATTTTGCTGTTAAGGAGGCAATTCCCTTTTCAGCTTAGTTATTATTTTGCAAGTGTTTTATTAGGTAAAGGAGGTGTTATCAGTGGGTAAAACAGAAACAACTTTCGAAGCAGCCAATAAGGTTATGGAACCCGGACCTTTATCAGAAGCCAATCCAACAGGCACTTGGAAAGACTTTTTAACGATCGCGAAGCTCGGCATCGTGATGAGCAACCTGATTACGACGTTTGCAGGCTTTTTCTTAGCCGTTAAGTATACGAACTTAAACTTCACTGAGCAGCTTGTTCCGATGGTACTCTGTTTATTAGGAGCCGCGCTTGTCATTGCGGGCGGCTGCTGTTTGAACAATTATATCGACAGAGACATCGACCAGTTGATGGAAAGAACGCTCGAGCGTCCGACCGTAACCGGCAGAATTAATGCCAATCAAGTCCTTTGGGTCGGAATTGTAACATCCGCTGTCGGTACGCTTCTTTTGGCGCTCACGACTTTAACGGCGGCAGTCCTTGGCCTTATTGGACTATTTGTATATGTCGTCGTATACACGATGTGGCTGAAAAGGACGCATTCTATTAACACGGTTGTAGGCGGCATTTCTGGCGCCGTTCCTCCGCTTATCGGCTGGGCGGCTGTAGATGCGAACCTGCATCCGATCGCGTGGATTTTGTTCTTGATCATGTTTCTTTGGCAGCCTCCGCATTTCTTGGCACTTGCCATGAAACGCTGTGAAGAATATCGCAACGCAGGAATTCCAATGCTTCCGGTTGTCTCAGGTTTTGAGATGACAAAAAGGCAGATGATTTGGTATACAGCTGCGCTGCTTCCTGTATCGCTTTATTTGTATGATTTCGGAACCGTCTATGTCATCCTTACAGCGCTGCTGGGTACAGGCTGGCTCGTGCTGGCCATATCAGGATTGCGTGCGAAAGACGATATTAAATGGGCAAGAATGATGTTCGTTTATTCTCTGAACTACTTGACGATTATGTTCGTCGCGATGATTCTCGTTAACATAAAATAATCATTCTGGCAGAACAGCACTTTTCAGTGCTGTTCTGCATTGCCTTTACATAAAAGGGCTTACATTTTGGCTGCGCTATTTTTGTCCGGCATTGAACCGGATTGAATAGATACATTTTTATCAGTAATAACAACGAGAAAGTGGGGTTTTATGAAGTGATGAAAAAATGGCTTCAAAAGGGACGAATGTTTTCCCTGATTGCCATGTTAGCGATTCTGCTGACTGGCTGTGGTGATCCGACATTGTCAACACTTATTCCTCAGGGAGATGTGGCGGACAAACAGTTCCAGCTTATGCTCATTTCGATCAGCATAATGATCTTGGTTCTTGTAGTAGTATTTGTTCTTTATTTCTTTGTTCTTATCAAGTTCCGTAAAAAAGAAGGCGATGATTCCATCCCTGAACAAGTTGAAGGAAATCACTTGCTTGAAATTCTTTGGACGGCTATTCCAATCCTATTGCTTATCATCCTTGCTGTTCCAACAGTAATGCGAACATTTGAGTTTGCAGCAGATGCAAAACCATCTAAGGATGAACTGAGCCTGAAGGTAACCGGCCATCAGTACTGGTGGGAATTTGAATATCCAAAAGAAGAGCTGATCACGTCACAGGAGCTAGTACTTCCAGTTAACACGAAGGTTCACGTTGAATTATCTACAGCAGATGTCATTCACTCCTTCTGGATTCCTTCTCTTGCAGGAAAGACAGATACGAACCCAGGGGATGGAAGCAAGAACTACATGTGGTTTGATACAGGAAGCAAGGAAGCTGTCTATAAAGGGAAATGTGCAGAGCTTTGCGGTGCTTCTCATGCTTTGATGGACTTTAAAGTTAAAGTAGTCTCTCAGGAAGAGTACAAAGCTTGGGTTGAAGGATTCAAGAGTGCTGATGCTTCAACAGGCAATGCTGATGGCCAGAAAGTGTTCGAAAAGAACTGTTTATCTTGCCACGCTGTCGGTGATAAAGGCGGAGCAACAGGTCCTAATCTGACAGGATTTGGCGACAAAGAAAAAATCGCTGGTTTCATCGATCATGATAAAGAAAACCTTAAAAAATGGATCAAAGATCCTCAAGAAGTGAAGCCTGGCAATGAGATGCCTAAGCTGAATTTAAGTGATGAAGAAATCGATGCCGTTTCGGATTATTTGATGGAATTGAAACTACAATAGTACCGTATTTGGCAAGTTAAAGGAGGTAATACCACTGTCTACTCACGCAAGTCACACAAAGAAAAGTGGGCTGATGGACTGGCTCACGACAGTCGACCATAAGAAAATCGGTATTTTATATTTGCTATCCGGCGGGTTCTTCTTCCTTATCGGGGGATTAGAAGCAATTTTGATGCGTATCCAGCTGATCAAACCGGAAAATGATTTTGTTTCTGCTGAAATGTTCAACCAGCTGTTAACGATGCACGGAACGACGATGATCTTCCTTGCCGCGATGCCGATTATATTCGCGTTTATGAATGCGATCGTTCCGCTGCAAATCGGGGCGCGAGATGTTGCGTTTCCATACGTGAACGCAGTAGGATTCTGGCTTTTCTTCTTCGGGGGCGTGCTTTTAAACTTAAGCTGGTTCCTTGGCGGAGCGCCAGATGCTGGATGGACGGCTTATGCCCCGCTATCCACATCCTCAGAAGGCCACGGCGTTGATTTTTACGTATTAGGTCTTCAGATCGCTGGTGCAGGTACACTGGCAGGAGGAATTAACTTCCTCGTGACGATCATTAACATGAGAGCACCAGGAATGACGTTTATGCGTATGCCGTTGTTCACATGGGCATCATTCGTAACATCTGGACTTATTCTTTTCGCTTTCCCTGCTTTAACAGTAGGATTTTTCTTGCTGATGTTCGAGCGAGTTTTCGGAACTCATTTCTTTAATGCGGATATGGGCGGAAACGTTCTAATCTGGGAGCACATTTTCTGGATCTTCGGTCACCCTGAAGTATATATTCTCATTCTTCCAGCTTTCGGAATCATTTCTGAAATCGTTTCAACATTCTCTAAGAAGCGTCTTTTTGGTTACAGTGCGATGGTATTCGCGACTGTTCTGATTGGATTCTTAGGATTCATGGTTTGGGTTCACCACATGTTTACAGTTGGACTTGGCCCTGTCGCCAACTCGATCTTCGCTGTTGCAACAATGGCGATCGCGATACCAACGGGTGTTAAGATCTTTAACTGGATTTTCACAATGTGGGGCGGAAAAATCAGCTTCACGACACCGATGCTTTTCGCTGTCGGATTTATTCCAACATTCGTAATGGGCGGGGTAACTGGGGTTATGCTTTCTGTTCCAGCAGCTGACTATCAGTATCATGACAGCTATTTCGTCGTCGCTCACTTCCACTATGTAATTGTTGGCGGTTTGGTTCTCGGATTATTTGCCGGATTATACTACTGGTACCCGAGAATGTTTAACCGTGTGTTGAACGATACGTTAGGAAAATGGAATTTCTGGCTGTTCTTTATCGGCTTCCACCTGACATTCTTCCCTCAGCACTGGCTAGGATTAATGGGAATGCCGCGCCGCGTATTTACATACATGAGCGGACAGCAATTAGATTCATCAAACTTTGTTTCTACAATCGGCGCATTGTTGATGGGAGCAGGTACAGTAGTATTGTTTATTAACATTATTGTTTCCGCATCAAAGAAAAATATTGCATCAGCTGATCCATGGGATGGACGTACACTTGAGTGGGCGATGCCTGTACCAACTCCAGAATATAACTTTGCACAGACTCCCCTTGTTCGCGGTCTTGATGCACTTTATGTGGAGAAAACAGCTGGAAACGGCAAGATGACACCAGCTGAGCCAGTTGGAGACATTCATATGCCAAACGGATCAATCTTGCCGTTTATCATGTCTCTGGGAATGTTTATTGCGGGGTTTGGCTTCATCTATGCCAACTGGTATGCAGCAGGCGGCGGAATGGGAATTGTATTGATTACGATGTTCCTTCGTTCTGTTATTGACGATCACGGCTACCACGTTCATAAAGAAGAAGTTGAAGCAGATATTAAAGGGGGTAGAGCTTAATGCATGCCGATGAAAGATTGACGGACGCGAATTTTCCTGATCATCCGGAGAAAGCTACCCTTGAAGGCAAAAATAAGTTTTTGGGCTTCTGGCTTTTTCTTGGCGGAGAGACGGTGCTGTTCGCAACCCTTTTTGGAACCTATTTAGGTCTTAGAAACATGCACATGGATGGACCATCCGGCGAAGAAATTTTCAAGCTTCCGATGGTATTCGTCGCAACAATGCTTCTTTTAACGAGCTCGCTGACGAGTGTTTACTCTGTGCTTGCGATGAAACAAAATCGAGTGAAAGCAATGCAGGGATGGTTTATCGTTACACTCATTCTCGGTCTTGCTTTCCTTGGACTTGAGATTTATGAGTTCGTGGAATATGTCCACGAAGGGCATACGTTCACTAGCTCTGCATTCGGTTCCGCGTTCTATACGCTTGTCGGCTTCCACGGCGGACACGTACTGTTCGGATGTTTATGGCTTACGACATTGCTAGTAAGAAACTGGAACCGCGGTTTAACACTCGTAAACGCGCCTAAGTATTATTTGTTTGCCCTTTACTGGCACTTTGTTGACGTTGTATGGGTATTTATCTTTACAGTCGTTTATTTGATGGGGAAGGTGGGGTAATCCATGGCAGATCTTCACAGCAAGTCTGATAAAACCATTCACCGCCATGAAGCGCTGCAGAAGAAACTTGCATTGAAAGAAGAGCGCAAGCATCATAATGTTTCCTTTGTTATGATGATCCTTCTGACTCTTGTTGCGTTTTATGCGATTTCTAGTGACAAAATCGGCGATTCTTTCGCTGTCATGTTTATCCTGGTCTTAGCCGTTGTACAGGTGTTTTTCCAGCTCTATATCTGGATGCACTTGAGCCATAAAGGCCATGAATTTCCAATCTGGGGCATGGCGAGCGGCATCTTGATCGCAGCCATCACGGTTGCTTCACTTATGGGAATGATCTGGACTTCTTAAGTCTTAAGAGCTGCATGCTGCGTGCAGCTCTTTTTATTTTGGTCATCTTCCCATTAGTATGTTTTTCTGCGATTCGTTCATCCGATGGACACTTTACAGCAGTATACAAACACGTTAGTCTTAAGGAAGAACTTGTTATGTCAAGGAGTTGAACACTGTTGAATCATCATCATGCTAAAGCTGATTTATCACATTATAGTTTTTTCGAGTTGTACCAACCTGAAATTTTGCTGCTTGTTCTGGCTGCTATGTATCTGTATTTTAGAAAAACGGGAACAGGTGCCACTCTTCTGCAAAAGGTAAGCATGATGGCTGCCTTGGCATTGGTGTATGTTGTGAAAGGGAGCCCATTAAGCATCATCGGTCATCATTATTTATTCAGTGTACATATGGTCCAGATGGCCATTCTCTATTTAATGATTCCGCCGCTCGTTTTATATGGCATTCCGGAGCGTTATTGGCAGCAGATGCTGCAAGGCAAGACAGTGTGGCATCATCTATTCACATTTCTTACGAAGCCGCTGATCGCGATTATTTTGTTTAACGCTTTGTTCTCTTTGTATCACTTGCCCCTTATTTTTGATACCGTGTCCAACGCTGCTGTTCTTCATTACGTGTATCACAGTATTTTGCTCATTACGGCCTTTACGATGTGGTGGCCAGTCATGACTCCTGTGGAAACAAATGATCAGCTGTCTGATATTAAGAAAGTGGGGTATATCTTTGCAAACGGCGTTTTAATGACCCCAGCCTGTGCTCTTATCATGTTTGCAGACACTCAGCTATATGCTGCATACGAAGGGGTGCCGCAGTTATTTTCATACATGCCTCCACATGAAGATCAGCATGTTGGCGGAGTGATCATGAAGATTATTCAGGAAGTAGTTTATGCCTTTGTTTTAGGTTTAATCTTTTACCGCTGGGTTAAAAAAGAGAGGATCAAAGACAAAGAAGACCTAGAGAGCATCAAGCAAAGTGCCCTTGCACCGCAGCACACGATCAAATAATAAAGCGAAAAAAAACTTGCCAAATGCGGCAGGTTTTTTTCGTTGATTAAGAGAAGTAAGGTATGAAATGACAATAAAAGGAGAGACAGCTATGAGAGACAGCGCAAGGTTAACCGCCCGAAAATTTATTGATGCTTTTTTTCCTGAATGTGAGATTGCCCTTCTTGCTGGGAGCGTGGTGAGAGGAGAGGAAACACAAAGCTCTGATCTGGATCTCGTGATTTTTGATGAATGTGCTGCGGATTCATACAGACAGTCTTATTTTGAATATGGCTGGCCGATAGAGGTCTTCGTTCATAACAAAAGTTCGTATCAGCGCTATTTCTTAGAAAATGTTGATCGTGCCAGACCCTCACTTCCGCAGATGTGTGCAGAAGGTATTATTCTGAAAGACAATGGCCATGCTTCACAAATAAAAAATGAAGCGCTCCAGCTTTTAAAAGCAGGTCCTGCGCCCTGGAAGGCAACAGAAATTGACATCGCGCGATATACGATCACCGATTTGCTAGAAGACTTGTCAGGATCTGAGAACGGTGTGGAAGACTTGTTCATCGTTTCGAAATTAGCTTATCTTATCCATGAATTTGTGCTGCGTGTAAACAGCCACTGGATCGGAGAAGGAAAATGGATCGTAAGAGCACTAAGGGAATTCGATCCTAAATTTGCCGATTCGTTCTGCAGTGTGTTTGATCAATATTATACAGACCGAGACAAAGAGTCAGTCATAACGTTTGCTGACCAAGTTCTTTCTCCTTATGGGGGCAGGCTGTTTGAGGGGTTTTCATCGAACAGCCATGGAAAACAGGTAATCTAAAGGACAAAAACTCCCGCGGTTTGCGGGAGTTTTTGTCCTTTTTAGCACGTTAAGAAAGCATAATTTTTTAACAGAGTAGAACTTCGGCGCAGTCAAAAAGCAATGCCAACGGTTGATTAAACGTGCAGTTCAGCTTTCAGCGCATCGATCAGCTTGTTGCAGTGTGCGATGATATGCTTTGGGAACTCTTCATCGTACTCTACTCCATGCGGATAATAATGCTTGCCCAAATACGGCTTATCGATTTCTATTTTAGCATGCGGTGTTTCTGTTTCGCCTTCGACTACGTGGCAAGGGATGCGGAAGTAATAGACATCTCCGTTTGTCATATCTTCGAATTTATAATCGTATGTAATTCTTTCATAATCCCACTGTCCTGCACGGATGATTCCATGCTGTTCCATCGTATGTTCTAGTAGTGAGAATTGAACAACCTTTTCTTCCAAACCAGTATTTTCAAAAATCATGCCTTTACCTCCTACAGTATCGATCAATCACTTCTTAATGATAGTATGAAAGCGCTAAAGATGCAATCGTTGGAAATGAAATCGAATGGATAATCTAGTGTGATTGGCAAAGAATAGGGAAGAGAAAAATTATGAAAGCAGGTACATTATGAAAAAGCTAAATGAAATCATGAGCCGAAACGTAGACGTCTGTCATCCAGACGATAATGTGTATGAAGCCGCAGTTAAAATGAAGAATGATAACGTAGGTGCCATCCCGGTTTGCAGAAACGGTGAATTGATGGGTGTCATCACGGATCGTGACCTCGCTGTCCGGTGTATAGCAGAGAAGCGGCCCGGTTCTACGAAAGTGACAGATGTCATGACTAAGGATCTGGTAACGGCAAGCCCGGACATGGATCTTGAAGAGGCTGCAGCATTGATGAGCTCTGAACAAATTCGGAGGCTGCCGGTCGTTGAGTCTGGAAAGCTTGTTGGAATCGTTTCAATTGGTGACTTGTCACTTCACCGTCAGTCAGATATGGCAGCTGGCCGCGCCCTGACCGATATTTCTGAAAATCGTGGCCACATTCATTAAATGTCCTGGGCACTGCCAATAACGGCAGTGTTTTTTCATATTTTAAGAAAGCATAGCGTTTTAAAAGAAAAATGACATAGGCTGTATTCAAGCCTATCGTCAGCGAAGTATTCTTTATGCAGTAAAATGGACATCCAGCTTTCACTCAAGTACATTAAATTTAGGGAACGTTTAAAGCTGCGCTTGATGGATGTCATTCGAACAGACTATGCCTCATATATGAAAATATACCCACACTTCTCTAGCGTCTATAAAGAACAGCTAATAGAAATGACTAATGGAAAGGCGGTGCATGGTGCGGATACTTCTCATTTTAATGCTTTCAGCTGTGATATTTTACTTGCTGTATTTAAAAGATGCTCCTAATAAGCCGTTCACTCTGCAGGATAAGGAAGTTAGTCCCGCTATTCAAAAACAGGAGAAGCTCGTCATCCCAAGAGAATCGGCTGTAAGCTATTTGGGCCGTACAGAGAAGGAATGGGTGAAAAAGTGGGGCAAGCCAGACCGAGTTGAATCATCTGCTTATGGTTATGAATGGTATGTATATGCGAAAGATAGAACAGCTTACATTCAGGCGGGTGTGAAAGACGGAAAGGTTGTCACTGTATATGCCCTAGGCGACAGGGTGAATGTAGAACCATTTAAGATCGGGGAGTCATCGGAAAGTGTATTAAAGAAAGCCTCGCCTAAATCTTCGGTAAACGTGGATGATCAGAATGGGCTATACCGTTTTGAACTTTCTGAAACGGATCTTAATATAAGGCCGCTGATCGCCATTAATGAGGATGTATATGCTCAGCTTTATATGGATCAGTACACACAGAAACTTTCAAGTGTGAGATATATAGCCAAGAGTGTCCTAATCAGCCAGCAGCCTTACTCGGTCGTGTTTCAAGGAAAAGCGCCTGAACAGCCTAAATTGACACCCAAGGAGCAGCAGCTGGTGGAAGAGGCAAATGAAAAGCAGGTTCTTGATATGACAAATGTAATAAGAGAACGGCATGGCCTCCGGGCTTTGATCCTGCACCGAGGAGCATCCGAGGTTGCCTACCTTCACAGTAAAGATATGGCCGAAAACGAGTACTTCTCCCATACATCACCGACAACGGGTGAATTATCAGACCGGTTAATGAAGGGCAACGTCGAGTATCGTGCTGCTGGCGAAAACATTGCGGCAAATTATACAGATGGCGCTGCAGCCGTCGAGGGCTGGCTGAACAGTGAGGGACACCGAAGGGCGATGCTGAACAAAGATTACACACACCTCGGTGTAGGGGTTTATAAAAAGCATTATACGCAAAACTTTGTAACACCATAAATAAAGGCAGACGCGTTTTAGAAGCGTCTGCCTTTCACTATCTGTTGACTTTGAAAAAGGTGCCTGTGGCGATTGCGATTTCTTGCTCTTTTTCGTTTTTGACAGTGCCTTCTGTTACAATAATCTGCCTGCCTGATTTTTTTACGCTTGCTTCACAAATAAAGCTCTCACCGATCCCAGGTGACAGAAAACGTATGTTTAGATCTAACGTGACAGCTCCTTCGTTTTTTTCAAGGTTTAAATTGGCTGCGGTGCCCATTGCGGAATCAAGAAGAGTGGATGTGAGGCCTCCATGCATGATGCCGAGTGAATTGCTTAAGAATGGCGTGTTCGGTATTTCAATTTTCACCGAACCGTCTGTTGTTTCAAGCTTGTTCATTTGCATGACAGCAGAAATGTATGTATGCATTTTTTCACTGTTTTTTGTTTCTGTCCCTTTCATAACCTGCAGTAAAAGCTCTTTATCCGCAGCTGTAGCTTTTTCGATCCATTCATTTAAAGTAGACCTCAGTTTATTGTTCAAATCCGTCATGACCACTACTCCAATCATCTAGTTTCATCTTAGTTTACTTTTATTTCTTCTATCTCGGCAACTGATAACAGAAGAAATCATAAAAATGGGCGCACCTTTTTATAGGCAGATATGTATCATGTATTAGAAGAATGTTACCTGTGGGACAGCCGGAGGTGAGAACAGTGGGAAAAAGCAAGGTGGAAGAGTTCAAAAAATTTATTGTAAAGCATCCTGCCATCATTAAAGAAGTAAGAGATCATCAAAAAACGTGGAAAGAAGTGTATAAGGATTGGGCCACACTTGGAGAAGACCATGAAATATGGCAGCGGGGCATGAAGGAAGAGAATAAAAAGAATGATCAAGCAAAATCTAGCGCTAAACAGAAGAGTGAGAAAAAGACAGATCAAGAAAAGAAAAGAAAGGAACTGACAGTAGGGGAGATCGTCTCGATGCTTGGCAAGATAAATGTCAGTGACCTACAGCAGTATATCTCTCAATTTGGCGGTGCGGTTGAAGGCATACAGCAGCTTATTCAGCATTTTCAGAGCAACCCTCAAGTGCCGACAGCCGCAGAGCGTGAAAAAGCAGCCAGTTTCCAGACGTTTCAAACCTATAAAGACTAAAGGGATGAGAGATGATGAGACAAGAAATTCTACATTACTTGAATACAAGGCCAGATTTGAAGTTTTTTATTCGGGAACGGCCTGAATGGTACCGTACCCTTAGTCGAAACCCTGGATCCATGCAGGAGCTTGAAGAGCAGGCAAAGGTATTTTTCGGGAAAACATTCGGTCAAAGAGTAGACCGGTTTCATCAGCAGCTCAAAAGCATCGGGCTGTTAATGGAACTGCTTGGAGAAGCCGGTGGAGACAAGAACAACAATCCGGGATCGTGAAGTCTGTATCTTAAGTACTTTTCTTTCTTGTTTTATGGATTATGAGAATGATTAATCGGACCTCCCTGCTTTTCACCATGAGCTACATCCGTTATAATAATAAACAGGTTAATGCAGAAGGAGGTTACCGGTTATGAGAGAGACCGTATCTCAATTATCCATATTAGAAGAGACAAGCGGATTGGCTTCCATGGTTGCTCAGTCAGAAGCGGCATCTGCTTACCGGTACTGGAAAAATGAACTAGAGTCCGATTCAGAAGCACAATCGCTGATCAAGCGATTTCAATACATGAAAGAACAGTTCGAAGAAGTCCAGCGCTTCGGCAAATATCATCCTGATTATGCAGCCGTTAATAAAAGCGTAAGGGAGATGAAGCGTGATCTTGATTTTCACAGCACGATCTCTGCTTTTAAGAAAGCGGAGAAGGAACTGGATAAGCTGCTGATCGAATGCAGCCAAATCATCGCGGAAAGTGTATCGCCGTCCATAAAAGTGCCTACTGGAAATCCGTTTTTAGACAGCAAGTCTTGCAGCGGCGGCTGCGGGTCTGGCGGAAGCTGCGGCTGCGGTTAATAGCGCGAATGCTTGAACCTGATGCAGTCAGGGCAAAGATTGCCGCAGCAGAACATTTTTTCCTGCGGTACAAGAAAACGAAAGCGGTACACGAGAAGGTGGCTATCTTCTCTTACATATTCCATCAGCAGCGAAAGTCTTTTTCCTTTTATTGACTGTGCCGCACATACTTTAATGGTATGCTCCGCTTGTTCGCGGCCGATAGTGCTTGCAAGGAGAGACACATACAAAAAAGGAATACCCGTCACTTCTTTTTTATAAGCTGACAAGCCCGTTTCACTGTGATTGAGCTGCTCGAGGAATCTTTCCCATACTAAGTCTAGTTCCATGTTAACGCCTCTTTTACGAATTGGTTGGAAGGCTAAAAGGGGTTTGCTGGATAACACGTTAAAAATCCATACGATAGAAATGAGGGAACTTGGATGATAGGCAACCGTGCCGGGTTATCGGTTTACCTGCACTCTTTAAAGTTTTCGAAACAGCTAAGGCGCTTTGGGAACGTCCATTACGTATCAAAAAAAATGAAGTATGCAGTCATTTATTGTGACGGCCTTAAAGCGGATGAAATCGCTGATAAGTTGAAATCTCTGCATTTTGTGAAGGACGTAAGAAAGTCTTTCAAGCATGAACTTAAAACAGAGTATGAAAACAAAGTGCCAGATAAAGCTAAAGAATATGATTATAAAATGGGAATTTAAAAGAGTGACCCTGTCGTTACCGAATTTGGTGAATCGGCAGGGTCTTTTCTTTTGCAGGCTCATTTGGATGAGATTGTTGGTTTAGACAGTCTGATTTTGCAATAAATCTGATGGATTTCTACTATACTTTCTGCTCTAACTCCCTGTATCAGGATTGCTTAAATCCTAACAAACAACGGCTTTTACACACTTTTATATCTTGAACAACTACTTTGAATGCTACGGTGAGAAGGTTGAACGCAGTGCAAGGTGCCGACTCCTCGAAAAAAAACTTCACTTTTTCTTGCGTTTGATGTGTTGCTGCCTTAGCGTACCTTGTCCTGCGATAAGCGTGCACCTGTAACGGAGATCAACCACTTCTCAGAATTTTAAAAGCAACATAGCTTACGAAAACAGCTTTTTTGTATTATCGGTAACTTTACTTGATCAGCCCGGCTTCCCGCATTCGTTCATTATTGCAGCGGCGGGAGCAGGTAGTTAAGGCGAAGGATTCCAGTTAAGTAATGAAAATATAATTCTTTTTCAGCAAACTCAGAAGAATGCTTCACATCGAAAACGATTGGGTCCTGCTCTATTTCTGCAGCAAAATCCATGAAAAGGCTGTAGCGCTTCGATCCGACCGGTATCCCCTCCCGGCATATGTACAGAGGTAGGAATTTACCTTCAGACGCAGGGTGAAGGGTTATGATGACCGATGCGTATTCTCTCTCTTCTTTTTTGGTGTGCAGACAAAGAAGTGTTGAGATTCTGTGCTTGCTCGTTCTTCCTAGTTCAATGAGCTCATACAAGTCAGAATATCCTTCTCCGAGTTCAATAAATTTCTGTATCATGTGATATCCCCTTTCCCTTTTCAATTTAGCACAGCACCAGCATAGAGGGAAGACAAAAGCTGAATGAAGCCGGAGCATGAAAAAAGCCTGCAGAATTTCTGCAGGCTGCCTTACAGATAGCATGCTACCCAAGGCGATGGGAGAGGAGAAACCGGAGGAAGACTTATGGGGATGTAAGTCTTCTCCGCGGTTGGCAACAACATCTTTGGATGCTGTTATGCAGTAGTATCTCCTTTTATTGGAAATCTATACGAATCAATGGAAAAGAAGAGTGATTTCATTTTAAATGGGATATATGATAGGATAAGGATTGGTAAAAGACTAAACGACTATAGGTGAGAAATTTGAGAGTAATATCAGGTAGTTGCAAGGGCAGGCCGTTAAAGGCAGTGCCAGGCACGACGACAAGGCCGACAACCGATAAAATTAAGGAATCTATCTTTAATATTATTGGCCCGTATTTTAACGGAGGGCTGGCACTGGACCTCTATGGCGGAAGCGGGGGACTTGGAATAGAGGCGCTGAGCCGAGGAATAGAAAAGGCCGTCTTTGTGGACAGAGAACAAAAGGCAATTGAAACGATTAAATTAAACCTCGAAAGCTGCGGATATAGTGCGCAGTCGGAAGTTTATCGAAACGATGCACAGAGGGCTTTGAAAGCGCTTTACAAGCGTGAGGCCGTGTTTGATCTTATTTTTCTGGATCCTCCTTATGCCAAACAGATGCTTAAAAAAGACCTTCTAAAGGTGGATGAATACAGCATGCTTGCAGAAGATGGCATAATTATTGCCGAACATGATCCTCAAGTAACGCTGCCTGAGGAAACAGAGCGGTTGATCCGGTTTAAGTATGATAAATACGGAACGGCAACAGCTGTATCATTCTATAAATATAAATAAATTGTAATATGAGGTGACAAGGTATGCCAGCTACAGCTGTTTGTCCAGGAAGCTTTGATCCAGTAACGCTTGGCCATTTAGATATCATCAAGCGCGGCGCGAAAGTATTTGATGAAGTAATCGTTGTCGTGGCCAACAACCAAAGTAAGAATCCTTTATTCACGGTAGAAGAGCGGATCGCTCTATTAAAAGAAGTGACGAAGGACATACCCAATGTAAAAGTCGATTCATTTAACGGCCTGCTCATTGATTATGTACAAAGAATTGGTGCAAACGTCGTGTTAAGGGGTTTGCGGGCTGTTTCTGATTTTGAATATGAAATGAAAATTGCTTCCATTAATAAAAAATTAGACGACCAGGT
Organism: Fictibacillus iocasae; assembly: GCF_042665465.1. NCBI lineage: Bacteria > Bacillati > Bacillota > Bacilli > Caryophanales > Fictibacillaceae > Fictibacillus > Fictibacillus iocasae. The sequence goes on from NZ_JBHTCP010000016.1 coordinate 50,799, forward strand.
TGAAACCTTCTTTATGATGACGAGCAACCAATATTCTTTCTTAAGCTCGAGCATCGTGAAAGAAGCGGCGAAGTACCATGCTTCGGTCAGTGATCTTGTTCCAGTAGCAGTAGAAGAAGCCCTAAAACAAAAATTTTCAAGCCGCCGTTAGAAACGGCGGCTTGTTTCGTCACTGTACCTTATGTGCATGATAAAGATATAGCTTAATAAAGTGAATAGAGTGATATAAGAGCTGGCTGCGAGAAAAGAGTCCCATAACCCGCTCAATGGAAGTCCCTCTATTCCAGCAGAGCCCATCGTTTCTTTTGCTGCCGAGCTGTTTGGTGAATACAAGTAGGGGAAAAGGAACACACAGAGGATGCTGGCATAGACAGCATGCAGAAATCTTGCTGTAAGGAAAGGCTTGAATCTTATGTCGGTTTCCGATAAGATGCTTGCCACCTGTGCTTGGACCGATAAGCCGCTAAATGCTAATATAAAGCTTACCGCTGTGCATTGAACGAGCAGCGAAACATCTGCCATGCTTGAAAGCTTGCTTCCGAGGGTAATTTCAAATATACCCGTCATCAATGGAAATGAAATTTCATTTGGTATGGAGAGCAGGTTCAGCATCTGATCCAAGGCATAAGAGATGCCTCTTGTTACATGCAGGCGTTCAAGTATGCTGCTTAGTACAGAGAACAAGATAAGAAATCCACCAATCATGAGAAGAGTCTGAACAGAGCTCTGTACCGCATCTCCAAGCAGCTTTCCGATCGGCCTGCCGTCATTGAGCCTCGATTCATGCATTTTTTGAAATGCGGTGAACAATCCGCTTTTTCTGCCCTGCTTCGTTTCAGAGGAAGCCTTTTCTGTCCCTTTATAAAAACGCATCGAAAAACCGACAAGAATGTTTCCTCCATAATGACAGACGGCAAGAACAATGCCTACAGCGGGATTTTGAAAGAATCCGACCGCAATGGCTCCAAAGATAAAGAGGGGATTTGAACAGTTCGTGAAACTGACGAGTCTTTCAGCTTCTGTCGTTGTCAGCTGCTGTTGCTGCCAAAGTCTCGCTGTTAATTTCGCGCCTGCAGGAAAGCCTGAAGACAATCCCATCGCCCAGACAAAACCGCCAGCTCCAGGAACTTTAAAAAGCGGTCGCATAAGCGGCTCGAATAAAACACCGATAAAATGGACGACTCCAAACCCGATAAGGAGCTCGGACATGATAAAAAAAGGAAGAAGTGATGGGAACACAACATCCCACCATAAATTCAGCCCGTTCAAGGAGGCTTGAAAGGCCGTTTTGGGATAGATCATAACCGAAGCGGCAAGCACGCTTCCGCCGATACCTAACCCGAGTGTTTTGATAACGCTGCCCCGCATCTTGCCACTCCCCTTAAGAGATACTTGTCCTGACTTCTATAATAATACGTATAGGCAGAAAGTTTAGACCATATGTTAAAAAAGGATAAACTAAAAGGAGGGATTGGAATGAAAGAGCCAAAAGTCGGGCTCGCGCTCGGTTCTGGTGGAGCGCGCGGCTTTGCGCACGTAGGTGTGATTTCCGCTTTACGGGAAGCCGGCATTCCAATCGATCTGATTTCAGGCAGCAGCATGGGCGCACTCGTCGGCGCGCTCGTTGCTATCGGTCAGCCAGATGAAAGCATGAAAAAAATGGCCAATCTTTTCAAGCGAAAGTATTATATGGATTATACGGTGCCAAAAATGGGCTTTATATCTGGGAAGAAAATAAAAGAGTTAATCCGGCTGCTCACACATAACAAGAACATCGAAGATACACAGATTCCTTTATCCATTGTGGCAACAGATTTGATACAAGGAAATAAAGTAGTATTCAGCGAAGGGCCGATTTCGGAAGCTGTAAGAGCTAGTATTTCTATCCCAGGCATACTTGTGCCTGAAAAAATTGGCGGCAGGCTGCTTGTTGACGGCGGAGTGATCGAGAGAGTGCCAGTCAGTGTTGTACGGGAGATGGGAGCAGATATCGTCCTTGCCGTTGATATCTCGCATTTTAAGGCAGAGCCGTCTATTTCCTCTATATTTGATGTGATTATTCAAAGCATCGATATCATGCAGCGTGAAATGGTGCGATGGCACGAAATCTCAGCCGATGTGATGATCCGGCCGATGGTTGAGCAATACAGTTCTACAGCTTTTAAAGATGTGAATGAAATCATCGCGATCGGAGAAGAAGCCGGCCGTAAACAAATCCCGCATATCAAGGAAAAGATACAGAAATGGAAGGAGTCTCATTCATGACAGAGAACGAATCGAAAAAAAGCCGGGCCCCATTTTTCTCTTCTGCTAGAAAATTAATACTCGTATTGCTTGGAGCGGCTGTCATCGCCCTTTATCCACTTCCCTATTACATTACGTCTCCAGGAGACGCAAAGGTGCTCGATCCCATCATCAAAGTAGAGGGCGGAGATGATGATAAAGGAGTCTTTATGCTGACGACAGTCCGGATCGGAAAAGCGAACATCCCACAATACATATGGGCAAAAGCCTCAGATTTTAAGGAAATTATTCCGGCTGAAGAAGTGCGCCAGAAAGATGAGAGCGATGAAGAATACAATCAGCGTCAGCTTCAAATGATGGAAGACTCGCAGCACGCAGCTACTGTCGTCGCGTTCAAGAAGTCAGGAGAAAAGGTGGACATCTCTTATCATGGTGTCTATGTTACCGGAATCATTGAAGGCATGCCAGCTGAAGGGGTTCTAAAACCCGGAGATATTATCGTTAAGATGGACAGCCAAAAAGTGAATGAAACCATGCAGCTCCTCGATTATGTGGCATCAAAGAAAGAAGGAGACAAAGTCAAAGTGGTTTATAAAAGGGGAGGAAAGCAACAATCGGTCACCCTCCCCTTGGCGCCCTTTCCTAAAGAACTCGAGAGCAGCGGGAAATCTAAAGCAGGGCTTGGAATCACTTACCCTGTAACGGATATTAGCATTAAAACGGATCCGCCGCTAAACATCAACGCTTCAGAAATAGGCGGACCATCAGCGGGGTTAATGTTTACGCTTGAGATTATGAATCAGCTTCAAGATAAGGACCTGGCAAAAGGCCGCAAAATCGCGGGTACCGGTACCATGAATCTAAATGAAGAAGTTGGACCGATCGGCGGAATCAGCCAAAAAATTGTTGCGGCGGATGAATCGGGCGCCGAGATTTTCTTTGCCCCAGTCGCTGCAAATAATTACAAAGATGCAGTAAAGGCGGGCAAGAGCATTGACACAAAGATGAAAATCGTGCCGGTGAAAAAACTCGATGATGCATTAAAATATTTAGAGGGTTTGAAAGAGAAGAAGTGAAAAAAGCACACAGACTTCGGTCCGTGTGCTTTTCTTATGCCAGCAGAAAAGCGTTTGAGCTTTTTACGTAAATACAGGATGCTGTGCGTATTCATTAAAGGAAGAGGAACGATTTTTCTGCGCGATATGATAATAGGCAGAAGAAGTCCGGACCTCTAAGTCGAGCATTTTATGGCTATATTTCGATAATGTGGTGATGATGGGTAGCGGTGAAAGTTTTTTATGATGAGAGATGTATTTTCTTCCGGTCTCACTCATCCCAAGCACCCTTAAATAAGGGGGTGGTGAACGTAATAGGCTTTTCATCTGTTCTTTGCCAGCATCAGCGAAAATGTGCAGGGAAGCGCGCTGAAGTCTAGTCCATGTATAACGCTTCGTTTTTAGGAGGGTCATATATTCTTCAAACGTTTCGGCTTTTTTTACACAATTCATGATTCGATTCTCAAGGCCTTCTTCCACTTGATAAAAGGAGCAGAGTTTTTCCTTCGTTGCAGTGAGCACTTTATATTTGAAATAGGGGTAAAGCCGCTCCCAGCTCATGCTGTGCCATTCCACAGCTGATCTATCCATTAAAGAAGCCGTTGTTTCTGGAATGTAAGCACGAATAGTGTCTTTGGCCGTGAAAAGAGCTTTTCGGATGGCGGTGGCACTTGCGATATTTCCGGCACCAAGGTCCGTATCATGGTAATTGGCGTTTATCCTCTTTATCGTGTGTGGCTTGATGGCCAATCCGTGCAGCCTGGCCGCCTTTACGTATTCAAATCCCAGTATATTATTGGGTGCACTCATATCCAGGCTGCTATTTACCATGGTCTCTGTCAATGCCATGGCGTTTGATTTCGGATAAGAGAAGCCTTTATTCATGTAGGATGAAATTTTCGAATCAAGCTGATTATGGCTGCGCTCGAACTCCTTCATTGTTGAAAGAAAGTCATCCAGCTTTCCAGATTCGCTTCCGAAACAAAAGGTTTCTGCTCCTGCCGCCTCTAGCAGCGAAATGCTGCCAAAAGCAAACCTTTCTGCGTGTGATGTGGCAAATGGATAAGGTAGCTCTATAACGAGATCCGCGCCTCCTAGAAGGGCCATTTCTGTCCTGATCCATTTGGATAGGATGGCCGGTTCTCCACGCTGAAGAAAGTTGCCGCTCATACAGGCAATGATGCAGTCAGCGCCGGTTTGTTTTCTCGCTTCTTGTAAATGATAATAATGTCCGTTATGAAAAGGATTGTGTTCAACCACTACTCCGCAAGCATTCATTTGATTTCCTTTCAGAAAATAGAATTTATCCCTTTTATTTTACTCGAAAAAAGCGTAAAATCAAAAGTGCGGTGTAAAGATATCATATTGACATTTTATATTTGGACCGATATAATTACTACTGTTGCCTTGAGGTGATTTTTAATGAAATGGTCACTACAGGAATTGAAAAATTTCTATCGCAAGCCGCTGAACTTTGAAGAACAGGCTGATGCTTCAGGTGTTCTTGAAAAAGATCCCGAAATCAGAAGCATTTCACCTGTACATGTAAAAGGCCATGCGGATGTGAACCAGCAGAAAGCTACGTTCTATATGACTATAGAAGGTAAGATGGTATTGCCTTGTGCGAATACCCTCGCCGATGTGGAATTCCCTTTCTCAGTAAAAACGACAGAAATCTTTATGCTTAATCCGGACTATCCGGCTGTAGGCGATGAAGATAACCTTCATAAGGTTGACGGACATTATGTGGATCTTATCCCGATTATAGAAGAGCACATTTTGCTGGAAAAACCGCTGAAGATTACTGCTGTCGGAGTGGATGAAGGTCCGGCGCCTACAACAGGCAAAGGCTGGCAGCGCATTACTGAGGAAGACCGAAACAACCGCGTTGATCCGAGATTAGCTGGACTTGCTAAATTTTTTGATCAAAATGAAAACAAATAAGGAATCCGGGAACCCCCGTTTTTCTCCAGTCTTTTAAGGAGGTGGAACAAATGGCAGTACCTTTTCGCAGAACTTCCCAAACTCGCCAAGCTAAGCGCCGTACACACTACAAGCTTTCTATGCCAGGAATGGTAAAATGTTCAAACTGTGGTGAATACAAACTATCTCACCGTGTTTGCCGTGAGTGTGGCAGCTACAAAGGAAAAGAAGTAGTAAGCAAGTAATTGCAACGTAAGCAGGAAGCGTATCGCTTCCTGTTTTTTCATATACATAAATAAGAAAGCGCTTTAATAAAGGTTGTTTTCGCAAACATTGTTGCTTCAAATAGTCTAAGAAGTGGTTGATCTCCGTTACAGGTGCAAGCAGTCCTTTAGATAATGTGTGGAATACAAAATGGAGTAATTTACACAGATGTAGTCCAGCAGTAATAAGTTTCTCAAAAGCAACAATCTTTACGAAAAGAGTCTTAATAAAAGGAGGGGCAGTATGCCTTCTGTATTATACGAAGTAAAAGACGAAATCGCATGGCTTACTATTAACCGCCCTCAAATTAGAAATGCTGTAAACTTTGAGGTCATGGCATTGATGAAGCAGTATATCAAACAGGCGGCAGAGGCAGCCAATGTCAAAATTTTAGTCGTAACAGGTTCAGGTGCAAAAGCATTTTGCTCAGGAGGCGACCTTTCAGCCTTTCACTCATTGAACAGTGCCGCTGAAGCTCATGTGATGCTCTCAGAGATGGGGTCTGTGCTCAAGGCTCTCTTTTATTTTCCGAAACTTTCAGCAGCGCTGCTGAATGGAGCAGCTGTTGGCGGCGGATGCGAGATGGCTAGTGCTTGTGATATAAGGCTTAGTGCGGGAGGGGTAAAGGTAGGCTTTATTCAAGGATCTCTCGGCATTTCCACGGGCTGGGGGGGAGGAAGCTACTTGCTTGAAAGAATGCCTGCTTCTGAAGCGCTGGACATGCTTTGCAGTGCTTCGTTGTTTACTGCCAAGCAAGCGTATGAAAAAAAGTTCCTGCAATATGTGTTTAAAGATAATGATTTGAAAGGTGCTGCGGCAGCTTATTTAAAGCGCTACACAGCTCAGCCGCTAGGGGTAATTCAGTCGTATAAACAGCTTTTTCTCGATAGAGTGGACCGGGGAACCCTAGAAGGAAGGGTGGCTGAGGAAATAAAGAGGTGCAGCTATTTATGGGAATCTGACGAGCATCATGAGCGAGTTCGGCGCTTTTTGGGCAAATAGCCAAAATAGTAAGAGTTTCCTTTGAAAAAGCAGATAATAGGAACGTCTATCTCTTCTAGTAAACGCATACGTATAGTATATGACTGAAATTAGGAGGGATAAGATTGACGATTATGCGCCAGGATGCGTGGACTCAGGATGAAGATCTTCTGCTTGCAGAGGTGACGCTCAGGCATATTCGAGAAAGCAGCACACAGCTTTCGGCATTCGAGGAAGTCGGGGAAAAGCTGACAAGAACGCCTGCTGCCTGTGGATTCAGGTGGAACTCACTAATAAGGAAACAGCATGAATCGGCCATCTTGCTTGCGAAGCAGCAGAGAAAAGAAAGAAACAGAGGAAAAGCGGCAAGAAAAGAGAAATGGCAAGTGCTTGACCGAGATGTCCAGCATGGCGGCGGTGAAGATGTATATGAAGAAAATGATAGTGCATTTATTGATAAAGTCATCTTATTTCTTCGAGATTTAAAAGAGAAGAATAAAAGCGGAGAACCTTTAGAGGAAGAAAACCGTTCTCTCAGAAAGCAGCTCCTTGAGCTTGAAAGCCGCCATGTTGAATTAAAAGAGAGCCTTGAACGATTAAATAAAGAATACACCATCGTCTGTGAAGATTATAAAGCGCTGATCGGAATCATGGACAGAGCAAGACAGCGCGCGAGGCCGCAAGAGCTTGAGGCGAGTCAGCCAAAATAAGAGCAGGATGGCAATTGCCATCCTGCTTTGTCATTGATAAGGTTCACGCCAAGCGCTGTTCGCTTACGCCTTTTGGATACCAGACATAAGGATTCTCGCCTCTGTCTCTTTCTTCCACGTAAGAAGCGGGTTCGAACCCCATCTTTTCCCAAAAACCGCTCGATTGCTGGCGTCCGTTCGTTTTTACTGGCAAATCCAAGCTCTTCGCATACTCAACGAGTGCACGCCCCATACCTTTACCTTTGTACTGAGGAAGAACTTCAAGTTTCCATAATTCAAGATATCCTTTGCTAGGTTCAAAAAATTTGTCGTAAGCGGATTCAATCTTATATAAGCTCATTCTCGCTGCCAGTCTGTCACCATAATATATTCCGTAAAACGGGGATTCGCTGTCATTTTCGATAATGTTATCTTGAAGATCCTCTAGCATGGACAGTTCTTGTATGCCATATTCCTTGAACTGTTTAAACTCCTCAAGGGTTTTATAATTCACGACCAGTCTTTTCACTTCGTACTGCATCTGTTGTGCCCCCCTGTTAAATGTTCTCGTATCTATAACAATAGTATATAATAAAAAGGCGAAAAATTCTTTAAAAATGAAATATTCATTTCATTTCGCGTCAGAAAAAAAGGAATCGTTGCAGCGGTTGTCGAAAAACGGATAGGGAACAGCAGGGAGGAGGAGATAGGATGAAAAGAGTATTGATTGCTAATCGCGGTGAAATCGCTTCAAGAATTATTAAAACTTGTAAAGAACGCGGGATTGAAACGATTGCCGTCTACTCGGATGCAGATGCAGAGCTTCCATTTGTAAGCGAGGCAGATCGAGCCTTCAGAATTGGTGAACCGCCTGTCGCAAAGTCTTATTTAAACAGTGATAAGTTGATTGAAATCGCGATAAATGAAGGTGCGGACGCTGTACATCCAGGTTATGGGCTTCTTTCTGAAAACGCAGAGTTTGCTAGAAAGATAGAAGAAGCGGGCATTAAGTTTATTGGTCCCGACTGGAGAACCGTCGAGAAAATGGGTGATAAGATCGTCGCACGCAAAACCATGCTCGAGGCAGGGGTTCCGGTTGTGCCCGGAACGATTGATCCGGTAGCAGACGTGGAAGAAGGCGTGAAAATTGCCGCATCGATCGGATATCCGGTCATGCTGAAAGCGAGCGGAGGCGGTGGCGGCATCGGAATGATCAAATGCGATAACGAAAAGATGCTTCTTCAGCATTTTGCTTCCAGCCAGCAGAGAGCGCTATCTTATTTTGGGAATGGCGCCATGTTCATCGAGAAATACATTGAGAACGCTCGTCATATTGAAGTCCAAATTTTTGGAGATGTTCATGGAAACGTTGTGCATTTGTATGAGCGTGACTGCAGTGTACAAAGGCGCAACCAAAAAGTAATTGAAGAAACACCTTCACCGTTCTTAACCGCTGAGCTAAGAAAGAAGATAACTGAGGCTGCTGTACTTGCTGCTAAAGCAGTGAATTATACGAATGCAGGAACAGTTGAATTTGTTGTGAGCGAGAACGGGGATTTCTTTTTCCTTGAAATGAACACGAGACTGCAGGTCGAGCATCCGGTAACGGAGATGATTACCGGAATTGACCTCGTCGCCTGGCAGCTGGATGTAGCAGACGGGAAGCCATTATCATTGGTTCAGGATGAAATCGTGTCAACTGGACACTCGATGGAGTTCAGGCTGTATGCGGAAGATCCTGTTACCTTCATGCCATCACCAGGGAAGATCACTATTTTAAACATACCTTCTGCCAATAACGTGCGAATTGACAGCGGCTACAAAGAGGGGAATGCGGTCACTCCTTTCTATGATCCGATGATTGCGAAAATAATTGTAAGCGATTCCAATAGGGAATCTGTCATTAAAGAAGCGCGTACCTTCTTTAATGAGCTGACCATTGAAGGCCTTAAAACAAACGCCCCTTTGTTTCAGCGTATTCTGAGTGATGAGAATTTCTGTGAAGGGAACTATACAACATCGTTTTTGGCGAAACAGCCTTCGAAACAGTAGAAAAAGAGGAGAGAATATCATGAAAGAAATTACAGCATCTATGGCAGGAACAGTTTGGCAAGTATTAGTGGCAGAAGGTGACACGGTAGAAGCAGGTCAAAGTGTTATCATTTTGGAGTCTATGAAAATGGAGATCCCGATGGAAGCCCCTGATGCGGGTACCGTGGCAGAATTAAAGGTGGCTCCTGGTGATTTCGTAAACGAAGGAGACGTGCTGGCTGTTTTATCATAAGACTGTGATTTGCGTGCGCAGCCTTACGGAGGGCGAGTCATCAAGAAATGCCTGTATTCTGAGCGGGCGCTCAATTTACTAGACGGAGGGTTATCATGACTGTGAAGCTGGATGAACGTCTGAAAGAGAAGCTGGAAACCATTACCGCTGGCGGAGCGGCTAAGTATCATGAAAAGAACGCGGCTCAAAATAAACTGTTCGTTAGAGAACGACTGGAACGATTATTTGATTCAGGGGAATACAGCGCTGAGGATGCATTGTTCGCCAATAACCAAGCAGATGGCCTGCCGGCAGATGGTGTTGTGACAGCGGTCGGAAAAGTGAATGGACAGACGGTATGTGTGATGGCGAACGATTCAACGGTAAAAGCAGGGAGCTGGGGCGCAAGGACCGTTGAGAAAATCATCCGTATTCAGGAAACAGCACAAAAGCTGAAGGTTCCTATGCTGTATCTTGTTGATTCTGCGGGTGCCCGGATCACCGATCAAATTGATATGTTTCCGAATAGAAGAGGCGCTGGGAAAATCTTTTACAATCAAGTAAAGATGTCCGGAATGATTCCGCAGGTGTGCATTCTGTTCGGACCATCAGCGGCTGGCGGGGCTTATATTCCGGCATTCTGTGATAATGTGATCATGGTTGATCAGAACGCTTCCATGTATCTTGGCTCACCTCGCATGGCGGAGAAGGTGATTGGCGAAAAGGTGACGCTCGAGGAGATGGGCGGAGCCCGCATGCATTGTTCTGTCAGCGGCTGCGGAGATGTGCTCGCACTCTCAGAGGAAAAAGCAATCCAAGAGGCTCGGAAGTATTTAAGCTATTTCCCAGCTAACTATAAAGAGAAGCCGAAAGTCGTTGAAAGCCGGGAGCCAATAGAGGGCCGAGATTTAGAAGCAATCGTACCGGAAAACCAGAACGTTCCTTTTGATATGTATGAATTCATTGACAGGCTAGTGGATGAAGACAGTTTCTTCGAGATGAAGAAGCTATTTGCGCAAGAAATCGTGACAGGCTTCGCGCGCATCAGCGGCAGAGTTGTCGGCCTGATCGCTAACCAGCCGAAAGTGAAGGGGGGCGTGCTGTTCGTTGATTCAGCAGACAAAGCAGCTCGATTTATCACACTTTGCGATGCATTCTCGATTCCTGTCATCTTCTTGGCAGATGTACCTGGCTTCATGATTGGAACGAAAGTGGAACGCGCCGGCATCATCCGGCATGGTGCCAAGCTGATTGCGGCAATGAGTGATGTAACGGTTCCGAAAATTTCGGTTATAGTCCGTAAAGCCTATGGTGCGGGACTGTATGCGATGGCAGGTCCAGCTTTTGAACCCGATTGCTGTATCGCGTTGCCGACAGCGCAGATTGCTGTAATGGGACCAGAAGCGGCTGTGAATGCGGTTTACTCGAATAAGATTAATGAAATTGAGGATCCGAAAGAACGATTACAGTTTGTCCAGCAAAAACACCAAGAATATAAAGAACATATTGATATTTACAAGTTAGCATCAGAAATGATCATCGATGATATCGTCCAGGCCTCTTCTTTAAGAGACGCATTAATCGGCCGTCTATCACTGTATGAATCGAAGGATATGGTATTCAGCGAAAGAAAGCATCCTGTCTATCCGGTGTAAACCGTTGCCATTCAAACATATGAAAAACAGCATTATGATTGCTAAACCATTTATAGGCAAGGGAACTCACATGTTTTGTCATGAGAGTTCCCTTGTTTTCGCTTCTGATTTGTCTTCTGCTAAAGGATAATAAAACATCCATAAGGCTGACTTAAAATCATGACGTCAGCCAAGTTTTCCTAACACTTCACGAAAGTATAACTTTTTATCAGAGGAGGAAGTCGACGCAGTCAAAAAGTTTAGGAATGAAGTATAAGAGCAACTAAGGCTGACTTAAAATCATGACGTCAGCCAAGTTTTCCTAACACTTCAGGAAAGTATAACTTTTTATCAGAGGAGGAAGTCGACGCAGTCAAAAAGTTTAGGAATGAAGTATAAGAGCAACTAAGGCTGACTTAACATCATGACGTCAGCCAAGTTTTCCTAACGAGAAAATAACCCTATAATATAATTAAAGGTTTGAGGAAGGAGAAATAGTACCATGAAAGTGGCGATTATTGGGGGAGGGGCTATCGGGCTTCTAACTGCTAGTCTTCTCAGCAAAAACGGGATAGCTTCTGTCGTGTATTGCCGTACCGTGCAGCAGGCCGCTTTATTAAGAGAAAAAGGGCTGTTATATAGAAAAGAGGTAACCGAAACCATATCGCTTAAAGCGCTGCCCATTTCTGAGATGAAGTATACCGAAGACGTAATGATGGTGTGTGTCAAGCAGCCATCATTGCACGCGCTTCAAGATATGTTCTTCGATCAAAGAACTAAAGGAAAAACGTTTTTATTTCTTCAAAATGGCATGTCACATGTTCGAATGATGAACCAGCTGGCGGATGCTGGACGCACAGTATGGGCTGGTGTCGCAGAACACGGTGTATGGAAAGAAGGGGAAAGAACGGTACGTCATACCGGTGTAGGGCGGTTAAGGCTAGCTCCTGTATCATTGAAAGGTGATAATCCATGGCGAGAATTATTTGGGGGGAAATCCATAATCGAGATATTGGATGATTATTTACCTATGCTCTCAGAGAAACTGATCATTAACGCTTCTATTAATCCTGTCACGGCACTCTTTAGAGTAAGAAACGGCAAGCTCTTGGAGAACCCGCATTTTAGATGGATCATGAAAGAATTGTTTAAAGAGGCCGTTTGCGTGCTCGGGATGGTGGAGCATAAAGAGAGGCTTTTAGAGGATTTATATAGAATTTGCCGAAATACAAGTGATAATCGATCTTCTATGCTTCGAGATATTGAATCAAAGCGAAAGTCAGAGATTGAAAGCATCAGCGGTTACATAATAGAAATAGCTAGACAAGAAGGAATTCAAACACCTGCTACAGTGATGGTATTTGAGGGGATAAAAGGAATGGAATGGGAGGGCTGATTTCATCGTGGCCACATTTGCAGGAGGAGTGCTCGGCATTTTTGCAGCAGCTCCATTTTTGCTGTACATGATCGTTCATGCTTTTATGAAGAGAAGGACGAAAAAACATAGAAGACCAGCTGTTGCAGCACGTGACGCTACGACATTTGTACTGTTTTTGTCGGTTTACCGTTTAAATGTAGAAATCTTTCATAAACCGTTCGTTTGGGGGATGCTGCTCGCTTTTTTGATCGGGTGTATAGGAGTAAGCATCGTTTTGTGGAAGATGGAGAAGGAAATTACAGCTTGGAAACTTCTGAAAATTAACTGGAGGCTCCAGTTTTTAATCCTTTCCGCTGCTTATGCCTGCTTGATTGTGTATGGCATAATAGACCGCATCAACACGGTGTGAAAGCAGATTATTTTCTGTGAGGCTTGGTTCTCTGCTATACTCTTATCGCACGGTTACATAGAGAAAGGGAGTCCCGGCAAATGAAAATCCAGGAATTGAACATTCCAGAAAAACAGCACTTTACAGCTGCATACCTTGCAGATGATCCTATAGCCACATCATTTTTTGATTATGATTACAAAAGCAGAGATACCTTGAAAAACAGGATGGATGAACTTCATGCACTTACCTATCCGAGAGAGCCGTTGGCGTCTTATTTTGAACGTTTTAACAAACGATTTTTTTATACTGAGCATACGGCACGTTCCATTGAAAAAATAAAACATCCGAAAGGGTTGGCCGTTGTCGGCGGACAGCAGGCAGGGTTCATGACTGGTCCGCTGCTCGCCCTCTACAAAGCAATCAGCGTTATTCTTTATGCAAAAAAAGCGGAGGATGAGCTGGGCATTCCTGTTGCCCCTGTCTTTTGGATCGCGGGAGAAGATCACGATTTAGATGAAATCAATCATGTTTTCGTCAGAGAAGGCGGAGTGCTCAAAAAGAAGCCGCTCAAGCAGACTGGCCTGTCTCAAAGTCCGGCAAGCCACTTCAAGCTGAATCATCAGGAAGTGGATGCGCTCATCGATTCGGTGATCCGCTCTTTTGGCGAAACACCTTATACGAAAGATCTTTTGCTGTCCTTAAAGCATGATGCCAATAAAAGCCGCACGTTCGTTGAGTTTTTTGCGCACTGCATGGGAAGGCTTTTCGGTGAAGAAGGTTTGTTGCTCTTAGATTCGGGTGATCATGATTTTAAAAAGATGCAATCATCCTTCACCGCCGTTCTGACAGAGGAAAATGAACGCATCCATGAAGCGTTCGCTTCAGGCATACATGAACTAGAGTGTTCGGGCTTTCCTGCTCCTATCGATGTGCAGGATGGCAGCACTCACCTTTTTTATTATGATAAAGACAAGAGAAGCTTGCTTTACCGTGATAAAGAGGGAATGATTAAGTCCAAGGATGGGGAATTGTCATTTTCCGTAGAAAAGCTGAAGGAACTGGCTGAACATGAACCTGAGAAACTGAGCAATAATGTTGTTACACGGCCGCTCATGCAAGAATGGATGCTTCCTGTGTTATCATTTATTGCGGGTCCTGGGGAGATCGCTTACTGGGCCGCGTTAAAAAACGTGTTCCATATATTCGGGAGGAAGCTGCCTCCGGTCGTTCCGAGGCTGTCATTCACGATTGCCGGGCAAAAAGAAATGGATGATCTAACCGGGCTCGGGATAACTCCAGAAAGTTTGATCGCATCCGGACTTTCAAAGGAAAGGGCGAAGGTTGTCAGTTCGCAGAAACCAGACTATTACGAGGATGTACTTCAGGCAGCCACCGCGCAGATACTGGAGGGCCATGAAGCGATTCGGAAGATGGCTGTGAGCATCAATCCTGACTTAGAGCACGTAAGCCTGTATAATCAAGAGCGCATATTAAGAGAAATCGCTTATCTGCAAAGAAAGATGGAGCATCGATTACGGAAGAAGGTGAAGAGCCCTCTTTCCATCCTGCAAAATTTAGAACTTCAGCTAAAGCCAGACGGAGTGCTGCAGGAACGAGTGTTTTCTCCTTACGAGATGATCAACCGCTACGGCCCAGATTTTCCGAGAAAGCTTTTAAGTGAAACGTTGGAATTTAACGGTAAACATAAATGGATATGGATGCATTCCACTTAATATATTTTTTGAAAATCCTTCTGATTGACAGAAGGATTTTCTTCATTTCAGACGAATACTAATTTTAAGTGGTGGAAAGTGGAGTGATGTGGTAGATTTAGGGTAGAAGGTGGTGGATTCATATGTTCATGGGAGAGCATCAGCACAACATCGATGAAAAAGGACGTATGATCATCCCCGCTAAATTTAGAGAAGAGCTCGGTTCTACGTTTATTTTGACAAGAGGCCTGGATGAATGTGTATTCGGCTATCCTCTTGAAGAATGGAAAATAATCGAGCAGAAGCTTAAAAGCCTACCCTTTACAAAGAAAGATGCGCGGGCATTTACCCGTTTCTTCTTTTCTGGAGCCACCGAATGCCAGCTTGACAAACAGGGGAGAGTAAATATAGCTCCCACACTGCGGGACTATGCCAAACTCGAAAAAGATTGCATAGTCATTGGCGTGTCGAATAGAATAGAGATTTGGAGCAAAGCAAAATGGGAAGGCTACTTCTCAGAATCAGAACAGTCTTTTGGCGAAATTGCTGAGAGCCTGCTGGATTTTGACCTTTAGCACCTTAGTCTCGCTATAAGAAAGGATTTTGTAATTGTTTGACCATATAACGGTACTTCTTAAAGAATCTGTTGATGCACTTGATGTAAAGCCTGATGGCATTTACGTTGATTGCACACTGGGCGGCGCAGGCCATTCAGCACTCATCTTGTCCAAGCTGACAACTGGGCATCTTTATGCTTTTGATCAAGATGATAAAGCGATTGAAAACGCGAAGGAAATGCTTTCGGCGCATGAAGGGAAATTCACCATCATTCGCAGCAATTTCCGCTACATAAAAGAAGAACTAGAGCATCTTGGCGTTACAAAGGTAGACGGTGTCTTGTTCGATCTGGGTGTTTCTTCTCCTCAGCTTGATGAAGCAGACAGAGGTTTCAGCTATCAGCATGACGCACCACTGGATATGAGGATGGATCAGACGGCACCGCTTTCAGCACATGAAGTCGTGAACGAATGGCCGTTTGAAAAATTGACAAGAATCTTTTGGCAATATGGCGAAGAGAAATTCTCTAAGCAGATTGCCCGTAAGATTGAGGCTCACAGAACGAAAAAATCTATTGAAACGACTGGTGAGCTTGTGGAAATTATTAAAGAGGCGATTCCAGCTCCTGCTAGGCGTACAGGCGGACATCCGGCAAAGCGTACGTTCCAAGCGATACGCATTGCTGTCAATGACGAATTGAACGCATTTGAAGAAGCGCTGAAGGACTCGATTGACATCCTAAAAAAGGGCGGAAGAATTGCTGTCATCACGTTCCATTCTCTTGAGGACAGAGCGTGTAAGACGATTCTGAAAAAAGAAAGCACAGGACCAGAACTTCCACCGGGACTGCCGATCATTCCAGAAGAATACAAGCCGACACTTAAGCTCATAACAAGAAAACCAATCTTGCCAAGTGATCAAGAAGTAGATGATAACCGACGTTCTCGGTCGGCGAAACTAAGAGTAGCTGAAAAACAAAAGTAAAGGAGAGAAGAAAATGAGCAACTTAGCTTACGAAGTGCAAAGACAGAATCAACAGATGATGCCAAAGCCGTCCAAACGCCCGTTAATCAGCCCCACGGTGCAAACAAGAGGAGTGACGAAGGGTGAGAAAATCCTTTGGGTGTCAGCGGCCGTGATCCTGCTTGCTGGAGCAGTCTGGATCATCGCTAACTATGCTTCCATCTATAGCAGTGCATTGAGCAACCAGAAGTTAGAACAGAAGATTGCCCTTGAAACCAAGAAAACAGAAGATTATAAGCTTCAGGTAACAGAGCTGAGTGCACCAGAAAGAATGTTCAAGATTGCAAAGGAACAAGGCTTTAAACTAGATGATAAAAATGTTAAGGTCGTACAGAATTAACCGGCGGCAAGGTGTGTTCTATGAAAAAAAATAAACGAATCAATAGCGGAGCAAGATTTTTGAGTTTAATCTTTATCTTGCTTTTTTCTGTTTTAACGGGGAAATTCTTTTTCGTCACCTATACAGGCAGTGCAGAGGGAGTAGACCTCATTGAATACGGCAAACAAAAATGGATTAAAAGTGATATTTTGTCGGCGAAACGAGGGAACATTTATGACCGCAGCGGTGAGCCATTGGCACAGGACATCCCAGCCTATACCGTCATTGCGATTTTAAAAAAGGATTATCCTGTTCATGTTAAAGACCCTGAAGAAGCAGCAAAAAAGCTCGCGCCTATCCTTGATACAGATAAAGAAAATCTAGAAACGCTTTTAAAAAAGGACAACGTCTTCCAAGTTGAAATTCCGGCTGGCCGAAACATCTCACACAGCAAAAAGGAAAAGATTGAAGCATTGAAGATTGCCGGAATCAGCTTCGACAGAGGTTCCAAAAGGTATTATCCGAACCAAGACTTTGCTTCTCATGTTATTGGGTTTACTGGGGTGAATGATGCTCATGAGCGTACCGGGCTTATGGGGCTAGAGAAAAGTCTCGAAAAACACCTAGGAGAAAAGGATGGACGCATCACGTTCATGGGTGACCGTTACAGCAATGAGCTGCCAGATTCCAAAGAGAAAATTGTTCCGCCTAAAAACGGACTGGATATTCATCTAACGCTCGATGAAAAGATTCAGATGTACCTGGATCAAGCAATGAGCCAGGCTGATAAGAAATATAAGCCTAAACGGATAGTTGGGATCGTAGCTGATCCGAAAACAGGTAAGATTCTGGCCATGAGTTCGAGGCCTTCGTTCAATCCGAATAAAAAAGATATTACCAACTATACCAACTATGCTATTTCATCTGCGTATGAACCAGGTTCGACGATGAAAATCTTCACGCTCGCCGCAGCGATCGAAGAAAAGGTGTATAACGGCAACGCGTCATTCCAATCAGGATCTTATAAGCTTCCTAAAATAAGCAGGCCCATTTATGACCATAACCGAACGGGATGGGGATCCATCACCTTTGATAAAGGTGTGGAAAATTCATCTAACGTAGCATTTTCTATCCTTGCCCGTGAAAAGCTAGGATATGAGAGGCTGAGATCGTATTTGTCTAAATTCGGTCTCGACAAAGAAACGGGCATAGACCTGCCGAAAGAAGCGAGCGGGAAAGTGCTGTATAATTTTGAAATTGAAAAAGTTACAACTGCTTTCGGACAAGGGACGACGGTTACGCCTATACAGCAAATTCAGGCTGCTACAGCGATAGCTAACGGCGGCAAAATGATGAAGCCATATGTGATTGAAAAAATTACAGATCCGAAAACAGGCCAAATCATGGAGGATCATGAACCGTTAATCGCTGGCCGTCCCATCTCTGAGGCGACAGCCAAACAGACACGGGATATCTTAGAAAAGGTAGTCGTCAACGGAACAGGAAGGCCTTATGCCATCGAAGGATACTCGGTCGCAGGCAAGACTGGAACCGCTCAGGTGACCGATGAAAAAACCGGCATGTACTTGCATGGGTGGGGAGAGAATATTTTCTCATTTTTGGGAATGGTGCCTAAAGATAATCCGCGGCTTCTCATGTACGTAGCGGTTGACAGACCAAGCATCAAGTATCCCGAAATGGGCTATACTCCGGTAGCAAACATTTTCACTTCTGTTATGAAGAGCAGCCTGCAATATTTAAATATAGTTCCAGAAGAAGCTAAGCTTGCTCCGAAAGAGAAGTCGCTTAAGGAGCATGGCAGCGCGCTTTCCAGTCTCATTGGAGAAAACGCGGAAGAAGCGGCAGGAAAACTTAAAAATGCTGGCTATCAGCCTGTAGTACTTGGAGACGGCAGTTCAGTCGTTTCACAAGAACCTTATGAAGGGGCTAAGCTGCTTAAAGGGGAGAGGGTAATCCTCTTTACAGGCGGAACAGTGAAAATGCCAAACTTAAACGGATGGTCTTACATGGATATTTTAAGGCTGTCCAGTCTTCTTTCCTTGAAAGAAACAGTGACAGGCAGCGGATTTGTATCGAAGCAAAATATCAAGAAAGACTCTATTGTAAAAAAAGGCGATTTTCTTGTCGTTCAGCTGAAGCCGGCAGGAGCACCGAAAGATCCTGCTGACAAAAGCGCGGAAGAAGGTTTAAAGGTCACCGACTGACAAGCGTTCTAGACGCCTGTGTACAAGCATATATTTGTTACGAGCCATATGAGGGAGGTCATGTATGTGCGCGTTTCAAATGTAACTGTACGCAGGCGTCTTATTTTTGCCCTTGTATTCGGGCTGTCCTTTTTCTTTATCATCAGTGTCAGATTAGGATATGTCCAGTTTGTTCAAGGAGATATGCTCACAGGGAGAGCACTTGATTCATGGAGCCGGAACATCCCGTTTGAGCCGAAGCGCGGAAAGATTGTCGACCGCAACGATGTGCCGCTGGCGGTGAACATCAGTGCACCGACTGTATATGTTGTGCCGCGACAAGTGGCCGACGCCAACGATACAGCTGAGCAGCTGGCAGCCGTCCTTGGCGTTTCGAAAACCGCTGTTTATAAAAAAATCACCGAAAAAGAATCTATGGTAAAAATTTATCCTGGCGGAAGAAAAATCAGCAACGAAAAGGCAAATGAAGTGAGAAGCCTGGATCTGCCGGGTGTGTTCGTAGCAGAAGACAGCAAGCGCCACTACCCGAACGGTTCTTATTTATCTCATGTTCTCGGGTTTGCGGGCATAGACAATCAAGGGCTGACAGGGCTTGAACTGTATTATGATAAACAGTTGAGCGGTGAAAAAGGCCATGTCTCTTTCTTTTCTGATGCGAGAGGAAGAAGGATGCCGTCACTCTCTGATAAATATGAAAAACCGAAAGACGGATACAACCTAAGGCTGACGGTAGATTCAAGAGTGGAAACAATCATGGAGCGCGAGCTGGATAATGCGGATGCATTATATAACCCTGATGGAGCGATCGCCATCGCGATGAATCCGAACACAGGAGAGATACTGGCTATGTCTAGCCGCCCAGATTTTAATCCGGAAGAGTACCAAGATACAGCTCCTGAGATTTACAACCGCAACCTTCCAGTTTGGGCACAATATGAGCCTGGTTCTACGTTTAAGATCATCACGCTCGCCGCAGCGCTTGAAGAAGGGAAAGTGGACCTGGATAATGACCACTTTCATGATCCTGGCAGCATAACTGTTGCGGGAAGAAAGCTGAAATGCTGGAAACCAGGCGGACATGGAAGCCAGAGTTTCCTCGAAGGTGTCCAGAATTCATGCAACCCAGGTTTCGTCATGTTAGGCGAGAGGTTGGGCAAGAAAAAATTGTTTTCCTATATAAAACAGTTCGGATTTGGTGAAAAAACAGGCATTGACCTGCAGGGAGAGGGAAAAGGGATCTTGTTTCCGCTAGATCGGGTCGGACCCCTCGAACAGGCAACAACAGCATTTGGCCAAGGTGTAGCAGTGACGCCGATCCAGCAGGTAGCTGCCGTGTCTGCGGCCGTAAACGGCGGGTACTTGTACGAACCATATATTGCGAAAGAGCTTGTCGATCCGATAACCGGAAAAGTTGTCAGCCGGCAAACTCCGAAATTAAAGCGGAAAGTCATTTCTGAAAAAACATCGAAGGAAGTCCGTCGGGCACTTGAAAGTGTTGTTGCTCAAGGGACGGGAAAGAACGCCTTCGTGGATGGCTATCGTGTTGGCGGAAAAACAGGTACAGCCCAGAAAGCGCAGGGCGGTGTTTATTTAAAGAACAATCATATAGTATCCTTTATAGGGATGGCCCCTGCAGATGATCCGCAAATCGTCGTTTATGTCGCCATCGACAACCCGAAAGGAACACTTCAGTTCGGTGGTGTGGTTGCGGCCCCGATTGTGAGAAACATTATAGATGACAGCCTTCGTGCATTGAATGTGCCTAAACGGAAGGATCAGATCGAAAAAGAATTGACCTGGCTGGATGAACCGCTAATAGAAGTTCCCCACCTCGTTGGGAAAAAAACGAAGGATTTAAAGCAAATGTTTTATAACTTGAAAGTGAAATCGTACGGTGAGGGATCCTATATTATTGAACAATCGCCAAAAGCAGGTGCAAAAGTGAAGGCAGGTACATCCATTCGTCTATTTTTGGGTGACAAAAAAGAAGCGGGAGATTAAAATAGAGGTTGCCGATATACAGCCAAGCGCAGAAGAGGCCTTGGCTTCTTCTATGCCCGAGCAATTGATCAAAAAGGCATAGTTGTTAAGCATACACCATACGCATAAGAGCACCCAAGGCTGACGCAAAATGCTTGCGTCAGCCAAGTTTTCTTTATACTTTAAGAAAATATAACTTTTTAACAGTGAAGGAAATCGACGCAGTCAAAAAGTTTAGGAATAAAGTATAAGTTCAACTAAGGCTGACAAAAAGGCGTCAGCCAAGTTTTCTTTATACTTTAAGAAAATATAACTTTTTAACAGTGAAGGAAATCGACGCAGTCAAAAAGTTTAGGAATAAAGTATAAGTTCTACTAAGGCTGACAAAAAGGCGTCAGCCAAGTTTTCTATAAAAGCCAAGACGGAAGAAGGTCTATTCTACATGAAACTGAAAACATTACTAAGCAGCTTACTTCATTATTCATTGAACAAGGATGAGAACCCTGAAATTGATTCGATAGAAATGGATTCTAGAAGGCTGCAAAAAAACAGCCTATTCATCTGTATTGAAGGGTTCACAATGGACGGGCACCAGTTTGCGAAGCAGGCTGTTCAAAACGGTGCGGTGGCGATATTAGCTGAAAAAGAGGTTGACAATGCCGGAGTCCCTGTTGTGATCGTAAATGATACGAGACGCGCGATGGCGATTTTGTCTGATTCGTTCTATGGCCACCCGACACAGCATATGCATTTGATCGGAATAACGGGTACGAACGGAAAAACGACCACCTCTCATATCATTGAGAAAATAGTAAGTGATGCCAACGTCCCATCCGGTCTGATCGGCACCATTGATATGAAAATTAAAGGTAAAAGCTATAAAGTCGCAAACACCACGCCAGAATCACTCTTTTTGCAAAAAGCATTTTACCAGATGAAAGAAGAAGGGGTAAAAACAGCCGTGATGGAGGTTTCATCACATGCCCTCGATCAAGGACGAGTGAGGGGCTGTGATTTTAATATTGCCGTTTTCACGAACTTGACTCAAGATCATCTTGATTACCACCGG
Source organism: Fictibacillus iocasae (assembly GCF_042665465.1). Classification (NCBI taxonomy): domain Bacteria; kingdom Bacillati; phylum Bacillota; class Bacilli; order Caryophanales; family Fictibacillaceae; genus Fictibacillus; species Fictibacillus iocasae. The sequence goes on from NZ_JBHTCP010000016.1 coordinate 72,507, forward strand.
AACATGGATGAATATATGTATGCCAAAAGTCTCCTGTTTTCCCAGATGGGCAATGTATATAAAGAAGGCACTATGAAAGCAGCTGTTCTAAATAATGATGATCAGGCTTCTACCGCCTTTAAACGTGTTACCCCTTCTCAGATCCTAACCTATGGCATAGATAACAAAAGTGACATCATGGCGAAGGATATTACCATCAATTCGAGAGGTACATCCTTCTTATTGCAAGTGCCCGGTCATGAAGAAAGAAAAGTTGATTTAAACCTGATCGGTAAGTTCTCTGTTTACAACGCGCTAGCTGCGATCAGTGCCTGTTTCTTGTCAGGCATCGCACTCGATCAAATCATTTCCTCTATTGAGAGTGTCAGAGGCGTCCCAGGGCGATTTGAAACAGTCGATGCGGAGCAAGATTTCACAGTGATTGTTGATTATTCGCACACTCCAGACAGTCTCGAAAACGTTCTTCGTACGATCAAAGAATTTGCTTCTGGTAAGATAACAGCCATTGTTGGCTGCGGGGGAGACAGAGATAAGTCGAAGCGCCCGATCATGGCGGGAATTGCAGTGCAGCTGGCCGATGAAGCCGTGTTTACGAGTGATAATCCGCGAAGTGAAGATCCAGCGGCTATTCTAAAGGATATGGAAGAAGGCGTAGACAAGGATGCTGAGTACCGAATCATTCCTGACAGAAAAGAAGCGATTGAATACGCCATCAGTAATGCGAAAAAGGATGATATAATATTGATCGCCGGAAAAGGCCATGAAACGTATCAGATCATCGGAAGCGAAGTGCTGGATTTTGACGATCGAAAAGTCGCAATGGACGCAATCGGAGGAATCAAAAAATGAAAATACAATTAAAAGACGTCACCCATCTTGCAGAACAAATTGCAGGTGACATAGATCATACAGTCATTACTGCTGTAACAAAAGACACAAGACAGGAAGCACCGCAATCCCTTTACGTTCCTATAGTAGGAGAACGGTTTAACGGCCATGATTTTCTGCTGGATGCCGTAAAGAAAGGATCCGTCGCTGCTCTTTGGAAAAGCGGCACCAAGGTTCCAGAAGGTTTACCGGAAGGATTCGTCCTTCTTTTTGTAGATGATACGGTTGCTGCCCTTGGCGAATTGGCTAAATGGTATTTGAAAAAAGTTCATCCTGTTGTAATCGGTGTCACTGGAAGCAATGGCAAAACGACAGTAAAGGACATGGTCGAAAGCGTTGCGGCCACTACTTTCAAAACCTTTAAGACACAGGGCAATTATAACAACCATATTGGTCTTCCATTGACCATTCTGACGATGGAAGAAAATACAGAAGTGCTCATTCTTGAGATGGGAATGAGCGGATATGGAGAAATCTCCTACTTAAGCCGATTAGCCGAACCAGATGTGGCGATCGTCACGAATATAGGTGAAAGCCATATGGAGCAGCTTGGAAGCAGGGAAGGCATAGCAAAAGCGAAGCTCGAAATCAAAGATGGCTTAAAAGAGAGCGGACTGCTTGTCATTGATGGCGATGAGCCGCTGCTGCAGCATCAGAAGGGAGATCAAGTCCTTTCTGTCGGCTTCAGCCAGGAAAGTTCCTTCTCGATCACAAACATTGAAAGCAGTGTGGATGGGTATCGTTTCCAGCTCGAAGAAGGGACCACAGTATACAGCATTCCGGTGCTCGGCAAACATAATGTAAAAAATGCGGCATATGCTATTGCTGTCGCCCACTATTTAAATATCGAAGAAAATAAAATCAACGAAGGCCTCAATCGGCTCAAGGTGACAAGCATGAGGCTTCAGACTTCTGCCGGTATGAATGGCGCACTTTTGATCAATGATGCCTACAATGCCAGTCCAACAAGCATGATCGCAGCGCTCCATACACTTGCTGGAATGGACGGGTACAATAAAAAAATTGCCGTGCTTGGAGACATGTATGAACTAGGAAATTTGGAAGAAGATATGCACAGGCATGTGGCGAGAAAACTTCCAGAAAACATTGATGTCGTAATGACCATAGGTCCAAGAGCTGCCTGGATTGCAGACGAATTAAAAAGCAGGGTCAATTTAGATGCAGATGTTTTGGCTTTCACAGCAAAAGAAGATGCCGTGTCTGCACTAAAACAAATGATGACAGAACATGCCGCCGTCTTATTTAAAGCATCAAGAGGCATGGCGTTTGAAACGCTAGTGCGGGAATTTACAGCAGATGAACAGGAGACAAACTAATGATTGAGCAAGTTTTACTTTTTACCCTTCTTACTTCTTTCCTGGTAGCCGTTGTCAGTTCACCCTTCTTTATACCTTTTTTAAGAAGGCTGAAATTCGGCCAAAGCATACGTGATGAGGGGCCAAAATCACACCAGAAAAAATCGGGTACACCTACAATGGGCGGAATCATTATCGTTCTTGCATTAGTTGCAGGTACCTATGCGATGACAGCAAAATTCTTTTCCGTAACGGCAGAAACCCATCTGCTGCTTCTTGTCACACTTGGATATGGATTGATCGGGTTTTTGGACGATTTTATTAAAGTAGTTAAGAAGAGAAATTTAGGTTTGACGTCCAAGCAAAAGCTTCTTGGCCAGCTTGTGATCGCCGGTCTCTTTTATTGGGGATTGGCGGATTTGGGGTTATCTACTAAAATTATGGTTCCAGGCACGGATTTTGATTTCGACCTTGGCTGGTTCTATCCAATCTTTGTTCTGTTTATGCTGATCGGGGCGTCCAATGCAGTAAACTTGACAGATGGACTTGACGGTCTATTAGCTGGAACAGCTGCCATAGCCTTTGGTGCGTTTGCTGTTTTGGCATCCAATATGCTTCATTTTGAAGCGGCGATCTTTTCCGTAGCCGTTGTCGGTGCCGTCCTTGGATTTTTAGTATTTAACGCGCACCCTGCAAAAGTATTCATGGGAGACACAGGATCACTCGCCCTTGGTGGTGCGATCAGTGCCATTGCCATTCTGACAAAGATGGAGCTATTGCTAGTTATCATAGGTGGAGTGTTTGTCATTGAAACCCTTTCCGTTATGATTCAAGTGACATCCTTTAAGCTGAGAGGAAAGCGTGTGTTCAAGATGAGTCCGCTTCATCATCACTACGAACTGAGCGGGTGGTCAGAATGGCGAGTTGTTATGACGTTCTGGCTTGTTGGTCTTTTGTTTGCTTCGTTAGGAATTTATCTAGAGGTGTGGTTGTAGATGAATAAATCAATAGAATATAAAGGCAAATATGTTCTTGTAGTCGGTCTTGCCAAAAGCGGATTTGCAGCAGCGAACATTCTTCATGACCTTGGTGCATATGTAACGGTTAACGATTATTCACCGAGAGAAGGGAATAAGGAAGCGGAAGCATTAGAGCACAAAGAAATCAAAACGGTTTGCGGGGGCCATCCGCTCGAGCTCCTGGACGAACCGGTTGACTTGATCGTGAAAAATCCGGGCATTCCGTATTCCAATCCTTTGATTCATGAAGCGGTCAGACGCCAGATACCTATTGTGACAGAAATAGAAATAGCCTCTATCGTTGCCAAAGCTGATATTTTGGCCATTACGGGTTCTAACGGGAAAACAACGACAACCACATTGACTGGTCTTATGCTAGAAGGCAGCGGAAGAAAACCTGTTGTTGCCGGAAACATTGGTACCGTCCTTAGTGAAATGGCAGCAAAGTCTACCGACCAGGAAATTCTTGTCGCTGAGCTGTCTAGTTTCCAGCTTCAAGGGACCGAGACATTTCATCCAAGGATTGCTGTCCTTTTGAACTTGTTTGAGGCGCATCTTGATTACCACGGCAGCTTCGAGGATTATGGCCATGCGAAAGGCAGAATCTTTGCAAATCAAACCGAAAAAGATTACGCCGTTTACAACGCCGATGATGAGAAGGTTTCTTCCCTAGCATTGCGGTCAAAAGCGAAGAAGGTCCCTTTCTCTGCTTCCTCTATACTGAATGAAGGCGGTTATGTAAAGGATGGTGCTCTTTATTTCTATGATGAAGAGATCATACGTGTAAACGAAATCGCACTTCCGGGAAAACATAATCTTGAGAACATACTGGCTGCTGTCTGTGCAGCAAAATTGGCTGGAGCATCCAGAGAGAATATACAAGAGGTGCTCAAAACGTTCACAGGTGTCAAGCACAGGCTTCAGTTCGTGGACGAAGTGGCGGGTGTGAAAATCTATAATGATTCCAAAGCGACAAACATTCTTGCAACAAGCGCCGCATTGTCTGCATTTCAATCTCCTGTCATTCTGCTTGCAGGCGGGCTCGACAGAGGAAATAGCTTCGATGAGATGATACCGTTTTTATCCGGAGTAAAAGGGATCGTCTGCTTTGGACAGACAGCGAAGAAATTAGAAGAGGCAGCACGTAAAGCGGGAATAGAGACCATCATTATGGCCGATAATGTGGAGGATGCAGTCCCTAAAGGGTTCAGCATCGCATCTGATGGGGATGTGCTGCTGCTTTCCCCTGCTTGTGCGAGCTGGGACCAATACAAGTCGTTTGAACAAAGAGGGGACATGTTTATCAACTCTGTGCATAAACTGAAGTAAGGTTTGTACAAATTGTAGAGTTGGGGTGTTCGCATTGCCTTCCAAAAAATCGGCTCCTGATTTTATTTTGATTTCCGCCACTTTTCTTTTGCTGTCGATCGGCATACTTATGGTATACAGCGCAAGTGCGGATCTCGGCCAATATCGATTCAACGATGCGTTCTTTTTCGCGAAAAGGCAGATGCTTTTTGCCGGTCTTGGCATTGCGGCTATGTTTTTTATCATGAACATCAACTATATGACATGGAGAACATGGGGAAAGGTGCTTCTGCTCATCTGCTTTCTTCTTTTGATCGTCGTACTTGTGCCTGGAATCGGACAGGTACGAGGTGGTGCGAGAAGCTGGATCGGGGTAGGCGCCTTTTCCATTCAGCCATCAGAGTTTATGAAATTAGCGATGATTACCTTTTTGGCAAAATACTTGGCTGAACATCAAAAGAAAATCACTTCCTTTAAGAAAGGCCTTGTACCAACACTTGCATTGGTGATGACGGCATTTGCCATGATTATGCTGCAGCCGGACCTTGGTACGGGAGCAGTAATGGTTGGAACGAGTGTTGTCATGATTTTTGTGGCAGGAGCAAGGGTGTCGCACTTTGCCGGACTTGGGATAATAGGACTGCTCGGATTTGCAGCGCTTATCATCTCTGCACCATACCGGATGAAGCGGATTACATCCTTTCTTGACCCTTGGAGTGACCCTTTAGGCAGCGGGTTTCAAATTATCCAGTCACTTTATGCGCTAGGTCCTGGTGGTCTGCTCGGACTAGGTCTTGGACAAAGCCGGCAGAAGTTCGGGTATCTACCAGAACCCCAGACGGATTTCATCTTTGCCATCCTATCCGAGGAGCTGGGTTTTATCGGAGCTGTTTTCGTCCTGCTGCTGTTTGGCATCTTGCTTTGGAGAGGCATTCGTATCGCCCTCGGAGCACCTGATTTGTTCGGCAGCTTTCTTGCGATCGGGATCATCGGAATGGTCGCGATACAGGTTATGATCAATGTAGGTGTTGTAACCGGTCTAATGCCCGTCACAGGGATCACGCTTCCGTTTTTAAGCTATGGCGGCTCTTCATTGACCTTAATGCTCGCATCGATCGGCGTTTTGCTGAATATAAGCCGCTATGCACGGTATTAAAGCTTGAGTTTGCCGCCGTTTTCTCTTATTCTATTGATAGATTAAATCTTGCCCTGCCTAATAGGCGGGGTTCTATTTTGTAATTACAGCATGCCAAACGATTTGGACATAAAACAACATCTGTTTCGAATACTACTATTGTCTTATGTTCTGCAGCTTTCACGATACAGAGTGTTATTCACGGCAGACGCCCGGATACATAAGATAATGTAGGCATCGATCAGCAAGGAGGGGCAATGATGACTTCATTAGCCGAAAAATTAAAGAAGGCCGATATCGGTAAAGTATTAGAAAATGAACCTTTAAAAAACCATACAACATTAAAAATTGGCGGACCTGCGGATGTGTTCGTCGAACCAAAAAACTCTGAGTCATTGAAGGTGGTCATGGCGATCATTAAAGAAAGCGGTGTTCCATTCCGCGCGATAGGAAGAGGATCCAACCTGCTCGTTTCTGACGGCGGCATTGAAGGAGTAGTGATCAAGCTAGGCGACGGATTGAATCATATTGAACGCAGCGGCAGTGAAATTAGAGTCGGCGGCGGTGTTTCGATTATCACGCTAGCCACTATTTTAGCGAGAGAAGGCTATAAAGGACTCGAATTTGCAGGCGGCATACCTGGATCGGTAGGTGGCTCTGTGTTTATGAACGCAGGAGCCCACGGTGCTGAAATGGCTGACATCGTGAAGGAAGCCCTCATTCTGTTCCCGGACGGCGAATTGCGCTGGCTATCTAATGAAGAGCTTGGATTCAGCTATAGAACGTCTATCCTTCAGGAGAAAGGCGGCATTTGTGTCGAAGCCGTCCTCGTGTTAGAACAAGGAAGCAAAGAGGAGATCATGGCCTCATTAAAGAAAAACAAAGATTACCGCCGGCAAACACAGCCGTGGAATTTTCCATGCTGCGGCAGTGTGTTCCGCAACCCGCTTCCTAATTATGCAGGACAGCTCATTGAATCCTCTGGTTTGAAAGGCACAACGCTTGGCGGTGCCCAAATCTCAGAAATGCATGCCAATTTTATCGTGAATACTGGCGATGCAACGGCGGATGATGTGTTGAACTTGATCGCGCTGATTCAGGAGAAGGTGCTGCAGGAAAAAGGCATTCAGCTTGAAACGGAAGTGGAAATTATCGGCCGCAAAAGCTGACATTTTCTTGGTATTACTGGTACTATATAGAATTATTTCGTGCTATAATGATAGACGATAACTCATAAGATGCATTCTGCGAAGTGTAAAGATATAAATAGGAAAAGCAGAAACGGCATATTGATATGCCGTTTCGTTGTTTATATACAACGATTCCATTCCCTTGCTGGTTTTACCCATTACAGAAATAAATGAAATTGAGGGTGAAAAAATGGACAAGCTAAAGGTCGTAACGATCGAAGACCGGATTCCAAAGCTGAAGGAACAGCGAAGACAGAAGGCGAATAGAAGGCTCATATTCTACTTATCTCTGTTCTTTTTACTTGTCCTTGCTGTCGTCTATTTTCAATCTGGAATGAGCAATATTAAAAAATTAAATGTTAAAGGGAACTACTTTGTGGACGATAAACAAATTATCGCAGCAAGCGGAATCAGCCTTGATTCTAAGTTTATGAATGTAGACGAAGAGGAGATACAGCGCAAGCTCACCTCATTAAATGAAGTGTCTTCTGCAAATGTGAAGCGTTCCTTTTACAATGAAGTGACCATTACTGTGCAAGAATTCCAGAGAGTCGGCTACATAAAACAAAAAGACCGCTACTACCCTATGCTCCAGAACGGTGCTATGCTTTCGCCGCTTAAGAAAGAAGAGCGGCCAGTCAATGCTCCTGTTATTATGCAATGGGAGGACAAGGATCGACTTGAGGAACTGGCTCAGGAACTGCGCACGGTGCCAGAAGGAATCATTCACCGCATATCAGAGATTCATCAGAATAAGGAAGATATGAAAAGCGGAAATGTGACACTTTACATGACAGACGGAAATGAAGTAAAGATTTCGATCAATGGCTTCAGTGAAAGGCTAAGCAATTATCCTCTTATGGTCGAGCAGTTAAAGAGCGGGGAAAAAGGCACGTTTTATATAGGGATAAGCAGCCGATTTGAAAAATATGTGAAAAAGAAGAAAGGAGACAGCAGTGAGACTGAACGGTAAGCAATTGTTTTTGTCCCTCATCCTTCTCGTTACAGGTTTCATCCTGTCTTTTTCTTATCAGATGACAGAAAAGCAGAACCGTTCAATTGAAAGCAATAATGAATGGAAACGGGAAGATTCTTTAAGAAATCAAATTCTTACAATACAAAAATCCAATCATGAACTATCCGGTTCATTGAGAGAGATGCAAACGACTATTGCCAAGAAAGAAAAAAAGCTGGCCAAAGAGGAGCAGTCCTCTTACAACATGGTAGAGGATCTGACGAAACTCCGTCTTTTGACAGGAGATGTCAAAGTGGAAGGTGAAGGAATCGAGGTTACTCTCTCAGATGCCTCCTATATGCCAGAAGGTGAGAATCCGAACGATTATATCGTCCATGAAGAGCACGTTCGAAGTGTGATCGATGAGCTGCTTGTTTCTGGAGCGGAAGCCATTGCAGTAAACGGCCAGCGCATTTCTCATGATACCTTTATTTCGTGCATCGGACCTGTCATCAGCGTCAACGGCACACAGTATCCGGCTCCATTTGTTATATCAGCGATCGGAGACAGCTCCACGCTTGAGAAATCGATGAACCTGTACATTACAGATAAGCTGTTAGATGATGGAATTCAAGTGAGAGTCGGCGTTAACAGCGGGATCCAAATGGAGCCTTATTTAACAGAAGAGAGCTGATTGTATGAAAATGAATCGACAATATATGCTTGCGTTTATTGCACTCGTGCTTGGGCTGATGGTGTCCGTTCAATTTCAAACGGCGAACAACCCTGTTGAAAGGGATACGCGTGACATCTGGGAACTTCGGGCCGATTTGGAGGAAGAGAAAAAAAGACAGCAGATGCTGAATGAAGAAATCAGGAAAAATGAGGAGCTTCTCCAGCAATATTCAGCCAAGGGGCAAAATGCAGCGAACGAAGCGATGGAGCTGGCATTGCAGGATTTAAAAAAACAAGCAGGATTGACCAGTATTAGCGGACAAGGAATCACAATCACTATCGAACCATTTAATGAAGGTCTTGTCGGAAACGACACTCCTGTCCCGCAGCTGTACCCAGATATGCTTCGCCGTCTGATCAACGAGCTTAATCGCTATGATGCAAAGGAGATAGCGATTGATGACCAAAGGGTCGTTTCTAGAACTCCGATCAGGGAAGTGAATGAAAGCATCTATGTTAACAACGAGCCGCTGTCATCGTTTCCGGTTGAAATAAAAGTTTTGAGTGATGACAGTGAAAAGCTGCATCAAAAAATGATAGCCTCCCCGGCAATCGAGGACTTTATTAGAGAAAACTTTTATGTCGAAGCAGCCGTTTCAAACGAGATCGTTCTGCCTGCCTATACAGAGCCGCTCCGTGTGAAATATATGAAGCAAGTGAAGGAGGATTCTTAAGAAATGTGGCTGCCCGTACTAAGTTTAATTATAGGTCTGACACTCGGTTATATGTCGGAACTTCGAGTACCGCCAGAATATTCCAACTATTTATCGATAGCTGTCCTCGCCGCGCTTGACACCCTATTTGGCGGGATACGTGCCCAGCTGCAGGGGACATTTGAAGACAAAGTCTTCATTTCAGGTTTCTTCTTCAATATTCTTCTTGCAGCTGCCCTTGCCTATTTAGGGGTGCACTTGGGCATCGATTTATATTTGGCTGCCATTTTTGCGTTCGGTGTTAGGCTGTTCAACAATATTGCGGTCATAAGGAGACTCATGATTTCAAAATGGAACGACAGCCGTAATAAAGCGTAAAAATTATTGAAAAAACTTGAAAAAAAAAGAGGGAATACCCTCGATATGTGGAATGTAATTCAAGAAATCATTATTCCAATCAATGAAGAAGACAGGAATCAAAGAAAACAGGGAGGTGCCAAAGAATGAACAGCAGCGAATTTTATGTAAGTCTAGACATCGGTACATCCAATATTAAAGTTATCATTGGAGAAATGACCAGTGAATCCTTTAATGTCATTGGAGTGGGGCAATCAAAAGCCGCTGGAATCCGAAAAGGATCCATTGTTGATATCGATGAAACTGTTCGTTCCATAAAAAAAGCGGTAGACCAGGCAGAAAGGATGCTTGGAATACCGATTAATTCATGTATACTTGGTGTTAAAGGAAATGACATCCAGCTGCAGCCTTGTCACGGAGTGGTAGCCGTTTCTAGAGAAGACCGTGAAATTGGTGATGAAGACATAATGCGTGTGATCGAGGCGGCTCAGGTTATTTCCATTCCTCCTGAACGCGAAATCATCGATATTGTTCCTGAACAGTTCATTGTAGATGGCCGCGATGAGATTAAGAATCCTCGTGAAATATACGGAGTCCGCCTGGAGATGGAAGGTACTATCATTACAGGTTCCAAGACGTATTTACATAACTTGCGCAGATGTGTGGAAAAAGCAGGATTATATGTAGCTAATATTTGCCTTGAACCGCTTGCCACTGCATCCATCGCATTGTCTGCTGATGAAAAAGAACTGGGTGTCGCACTGATTGATATCGGAGGCGGTTCAACGACTGTTTCTGTGTTCGAGCAGGGCATCATGCAAATGACAACGGTCCTGCCTGTCGGAGGAGAATTCATTACAAAAGACATTTCCATCGGCCTTCGCACCTCAGCAGAGGATGCAGAGCGCATCAAATTGAAGCACGGACATGCATTCGTTGATCATGCTTCAAAGGATGAAACGTTTACCGTCTCCCAGATTGGCTCCTCGCAGACGCAGGAAATTTCCCAATACGATTTGAGTGTCATCGTAGAAGCAAGGCTCGCGGAGATGTTTGAAATGATAGACGATGAGCTTCATAGATTAGGTTTCACTGAACTGCCCGGAGGCTTTGTCCTAACAGGCGGGGTGGCTAATATGCCTGGCATTTTGGAGCTTGCAATTGACATTTTCCAGTCAAATGTAAGAGTTTCTAAGCCGGACTATATCAGCATCAGAGAGCCTCAGTATACTTCAGGTGTGGGGCTTATCCATTTCTCGCATGAAAATTTAAGGATTCAAGGCAAAGAGGTCGCTGCAGCGCTTGCTTCAGAAACAAACGAAGCGATGCCTAAAAAGAAACAGTCACAGCCGAAAGTGCAGGAAAAAGCAAACGGCGGTGTAAAATCTAAAGTGAAAGACTGGTTCGGCTTATTTTTCGAATAAGATTAAGGTTACTAGTCATTAGGAGGAACGCTCATGTTGGAGTTTGATATGAATATGGATCAGTTTGCTACGATAAAAGTCATCGGTGTCGGCGGGGGCGGCGGAAATGCTGTTAACCGCATGATCGAGCACGGAGTTCAAGGAGTAGAGTTTATCTGTGTGAATACCGATGCACAGGCTCTCAATCTTTCTAAAGCACAAGTCAAAATGCAAATCGGCACAAAGCTGACACGAGGCCTTGGTGCAGGCGCGAATCCTGAAATCGGCAAAAAGGCGGCGGAAGAAAGCCGTGAGCAGATTGAAGAAGCATTGCGCGGAGCAGACATGGTGTTCGTCACAGCTGGTATGGGCGGTGGAACCGGAACAGGTGCGGCACCTGTTATTGCTGAGATCGCAAAAGAGCTGGGAGCTCTTACAGTAGGGGTTGTAACACGTCCCTTTACGTTTGAAGGCCGAAAGCGGTCTACCCAGGCGATCGGCGGAATCAGCATCTTTAAAGAAAAGGTTGATACCCTGATTGTTATCCCGAATGACAGATTGCTTGAAATTGTTGACAAAAACACACCGATGCTGGAAGCTTTCCGTGAAGCGGACAATGTGCTTCGCCAAGGTGTTCAAGGTATTTCTGACTTGATTGCTACACCTGGATTGATCAACCTTGACTTTGCCGATGTAAAAACAATCATGACTGAAAAAGGATCAGCATTGATGGGTATCGGTGTCGCGACTGGGGAGAATCGTGCAGCGGAAGCAGCAAGAAAAGCGATATCCTCTCCTTTGCTGGAAACATCGATCAACGGTGCCAAAGGTGTTCTTATGAACATTACAGGCGGCAATAACCTTAGCCTTTATGAAGTGAACGAAGCAGCAGATATCGTCTCATCTGCTTCAGATCCTGAAGTGAATATGATTTTTGGATCCGTCATCAATGAAGAATTGAAGGACGAAATTCTTGTAACCGTCATTGCAACAGGCTTTGACGAAAATGAGAACATGAGTACACTGCAGCCGCAGCGTCCAAAATTCCAGCAGCAGCCGCCGCAGCAGAACCAAACGTCCTCTATGCAGCAGCAACAGCAGCCTGCACGCGAAGAACAGACTGCTGAGACGCGCAGCACCCCTGTGTACAATGGAGGAGACGGAGATACGCTCGATATCCCTACGTTCTTAAGAAACCGCAACCGCAACAGAAGAAGATAAATACAAAGAAAGCCGGCTCCCTCTGAGCCGGCTTTCTTTGTATTTTGAGAAAGAGAATTTTTAACAGAAGAAAAATTTGGCGCAGTTAAAAAGTTCAAGGATAAATAAAAGGGCAACTAAGGATGACTGAAAGAATTCGTGTCAGCATAGTGTCTTTACGCTGTTTTCATCCTTCACACCTTACTCCTCTGTTTTCTAAAATTCCCATCTTATGAGCTGTAAGTGAGGCTACAAAAGGCAATTTCTGCACAGCAAGATAAACTGACAAAAAAACAGAAAATAAGTTGGAAAAACAGCCCAAAAACTGACAGACTTCAAGCCAGGCAGTGGGGTATACTTGTTTCAAACTTTTGAAAGGGGCTAACCGGTGACCCTCTATTTGGATGTCATTTGGTTTATGAATTTTTGCATTGATTTTCTGCTGATCTGGCTTACGGGATGGCTGCTAAAGCGCTCGTTTAAGTGGGGTAAAATTTTTCTGTCATCAGCTGTTGCTTCAAGCTATGTCTTTATCATTTTGTTTCCAGAGTTATCGTTTTTGTATCACCCATTCGTAAAGTTTTTATTTTCAGTCCTTATCTTATTTATGTCTTTCGGGTTTAAAAAACCAAGCTTTCTTTTAAAAAATGTCGCCATGTTTTATTTTGTATCCTTTATCACTGGCGGAGGAATATTCGCTGCCCATTATTTTATGCAAAGCCAGTCAGCAATTGTTCAAGGAATGATGGTCACATCTTCAGGAAACGGAATGGGAGACCCTATAAGCTGGGTGTTTGTCGCGTTTGGCTTTCCAGCCTTGATCTTCTTTTCCAGAAAGCGTGCGGATGACGTCAAAGTGCAGCGGATCAGCTATGAGCAGATGACGGAAACCACTATCTGGTTCAATGGAGAGGCCATCTTGACTAAAGCTTTGATCGACAGTGGAAACAAGCTATATGATCCTGTATCGAGACTGCCGGTACTCATACTTGATTTGAACGTTCATGCCGGGCATTTTCCAGAAAACATCCGGCAACTAGCGGCAGACTATACAAAATTTGGGGAAAGTGAAATCAGTCCCGATTGGGAGTCGAAGCTGCGTCTCGTCCCATTTCGCTCAGTCGGACATCAGCAGTTCTTGCTTTGCGTAAAGCCAGATCGGATCCAAATACGCCACAGCGGCCGTGAATGGGTCACGGGTAAAGCACTTGTTGGCTTGAGCATGACCAATCTATCTGCGGACGGGCAGTTTGATTGCATCCTTCATCCAGTTTTGGCTGCTGATTCACAAGCTGTACAAGCGGTTCCGGCATCATCATTTTAAAACAAGGGAGAGGGTCATATGTTTAAGTGGCGTCTGAAGCTTTCTTTGTTATGGTATAAACTGCTGTTCAAATTAGGGCTGAAATCGGATGAGATTTATTATATTGGGGGAAATGAAGCGTTGCCTCCTCCATTGAGCAAGGAAGAAGAAGCACTGCTGCTAGAAAAGCTGCCGTCAGGTGACAAAGCAACGAAATCCATGCTCATCGAAAGAAATCTTCGCCTAGTCGTGTATATTGCCAGGAAGTTCGAAAATACGGGCATTAATATTGAAGACTTAATCAGTATTGGCACGATTGGCTTAATCAAGGCCGTCAATACATTTAATCCTGAGAAAAAGATCAAATTGGCTACATATGCGTCACGCTGTATTGAGAACGAAATCCTTATGTATTTAAGGCGCAACAACAAAACAAGATCTGAAGTTTCGTTCGATGAACCATTGAACGTAGATTGGGATGGGAATGAACTACTGCTGTCCGATGTACTTGGAACAGAAGATGACATCATCACTAGGCGGATTGAAGCAAATGTTGACCGAAAACTGCTTTTAAAGGCATTATTTACACTAAACGACAGAGAGAAACAAATTATGGAGCTTCGTTTTGGGCTTTCAGGCGGTGAAGAAAAAACGCAGAAAGACGTAGCCGATATGCTCGGCATTTCTCAATCGTATATTTCGCGCTTAGAAAAGCGAATCATTAAAAGGCTGCAAAAGGAATTTAATAAGATGGTCTGAAAAATGTGCCTGTGCGCATTTTTTTTTTTACTTAAAATCAACAGGGGAGTAATTCGACGCAGTCAAAATGTTTAGGAATGAAGTATACGAGCAACTAAGGGTGACGTAAAAGGCTTAGCGTCAGCCAAGTTTTCTATACCAGAATCATTGTAAAAAAGGGATTTCCTCTTTGAGCATGTGTCCACCGCTGATTTTCTCAAGTGCATAAAATTCCCATTGCAAGGTCATACTTAATCTGACAGAAATCTCCATGCAGGAGGGAAATCACTTGAGTCGAAATAAAGTAGAGATCTGCGGCGTGGATACATCAAAGCTGCCTGTTTTAAAGAATCCTGAAATGCGGATTTTGTTTGATAAGATGCAAAAAGGAGACCCGGATGCAAGAGAAACACTTGTGAACGGAAACCTAAGGCTTGTGCTTAGTGTGATTCAGCGTTTTAACAACAGGGGAGAATATGTCGATGATCTGTTTCAAGTCGGCTGCATCGGGCTGATGAAATCGATTGATAATTTTGATCTAGGGCAAAACGTCAAATTTTCAACGTATGCCGTCCCGATGATCATCGGAGAAATAAGAAGGTATTTACGGGACAACAACCCGATACGAGTGTCCCGTTCTTTAAGAGATATCGCGTATAAAGCTCTTCAGGTTCGAGACCAGCTGATGAACAAGCTGTCCCGCGAACCGACAGCGCAGCAAATAGCCGAAGTCCTAGATGTGCCCAAAGAAGAAGTGGTGTTCGCCCTTGACGCGATACAGGATCCCGTTTCATTGTTCGAACCCATCTACAATGATGGTGGAGATCCAATCTATGTAATGGATCAAATCAGTGATGATAAAGCCAAAGACTTGCAGTGGATTGAAGAGATTGCGCTCAAGGAAGCGATGAGAAGGCTGAACGCACGCGAAAAAATGATTTTGACCATGCGGTTTTTTCAAGGAAAAACACAGATGGAAGTAGCTGATGAGATCGGGATTTCACAGGCACAAGTTTCAAGGCTGGAAAAAGCAGCGATCTCACAAATGAACAAGAACATACAAAGCAGCTAAAGTATGAACCCGCCCCTTTTTGCGGGTTTTTTCTGTTTTCAGCAATCCCTGAACCGCTTCCCGATAACATGTTTTCCGCAGCTGAATCATATAAATACACTAAAGATGAAGGGCGGGGAATGGAATGAACAAAATTTCTGATTTTCAAGTAAAAGATGTTGTGAATGTGGCTAACGGAAAAAAGCTTGGACATATCGCTGACTTAGAGATCAATTTAAATACAGGAAAAATCGACGCGCTGATCATTCCAGGCCAAGGCAGGATGCTGGGCTTCTTTGCTCGTGAAAGCGACATCGTGATACCTTGGAGAAATATAGTGAAAATCGGAGCCGATGTTATATTGGTCAGATACATGGAGTCAAGCGACAGCAACGAATACATGAAGGAACCGTTTGATCAGTCAAAATAACGGTTCTCTTTTCTTTCCCGCCAAGAAATATGGTAAAATAGCGTAAAATCCATGTTTTTTTGGACAGGATGTGAAGGTAAAGTGGAATCGTTTAAAGAAAGCGGCTTGCTTTTTGAACTGATGGAATGGAAAGAGGAGTATAAAAGTGTCATTGCGGGAATGACCATGAGAGAAGGCGGTACAAGCGAAGCGCCTTATCACTCTCTGAACATGGGATTTCATGTGAATGACAATCCAGAAACAGTCAGAACCAATCGAACCATTGTCTCGGCCGAATTAAACATTCCGGCAGATTGCTGGACAGGTTCAGAGCAGGTGCATCAGGCGCACATACACAAAGTATCTGCTAAGGATGCAGGGTTCGGGTCAATGGATTATGAATCTGCGATCAAGATGACCGACGGCCTTTATACGGCAGAGCAAGATGTCTTTTTGACTTCCCTTTATGCAGATTGTGTGCCTTTGTATTTTTACAATCACCGCAAAAAACTAGCAGGACTCGCGCATGCTGGCTGGAAAGGGACTGCTCTGGATATTGGAGGACAGATGGTAAAAAGATGGGCAGATGATGAGGGAGCTGAAGTGCAGGACATAATGGCGGCGATCGGCCCCTCGATTGGGCCATGCTGCTATGAAGTAGATGATTATGTGATGTCCCGAATGACGGAAGTGCTTGGCAACAAGGCTAACAGAGCAGCTGCCCCTGCTGGTGAAGGTAAATATATGCTTGACTTAAAAGAAGCCAACCGGCAGCTGCTGATCTCTTCTGGTATTCGTGAGGAAAATATAACGGTATCGAACTTTTGTACAAGCTGCCGAAATGACCTGTTCTTTTCCTATCGAAAAGACGGAGGAGTGACGGGCCGCATGATGAGCTATATCATGCTGAAAGGAGATTCACCTGACTCGTGAACATACAAAGCAACTTTAATAGGCTGCAGGAAGGCGTTAAAGAAGCATGCAGCAGAAAAAATAGAAAACCTGAGGACGTTAATATTATTGCTGTTACGAAATATGTGAGTGCTGACACAGCATTAAAAGCAGCTGAGGCAGGCGTTGTCCATTTTGGTGAGAACCGACTGGAAGGATTGCTGGAAAAGAAAGAGCAGTTGCCAGAGAATGCAGTCTGGCATTTTATTGGAACGCTTCAAACGAGAAAAGTGAAAGATGTTCTGCCTCACGCCGACTATATTCATTCACTTGACAGAATGTCACTTGCAGAGGAAATTCAAAAACGTGCGGACAGTGTCATTTCCTGCTTTTTGCAGGTGAATGTGTCAAAAGAGGAGTCCAAACACGGATTGGATGTAAACGATGTGATGAGTTTTGTCGATAAAGTAGGTAAGCTCGACAAGATCAAAATCGTTGGGCTCATGACAATGGCTCCGTATACAGAGGATGAAAAGACACTCCGTGATGTATTCAGACAGCTTAAACAACTGCAGGTATCCATACAGCAGCGCGGTCTGCACCATGCTCCTTGCAGTGAACTATCAATGGGTATGTCAAATGATTATAGAATTGCCGTTGAGGAGGGTGCTACATTCATTCGCATTGGAAGCAGCCTTGTTGGAAATGAAAAAGAGGAGGTGTCCTGATGGGCATTAAAACGAAATTTAAACGTTTTTTTGATATGGATGATGAGTATATTTATGAGGAAGAAACAGAAGAACAAGATCAAGAGGAAGAAGAGATCACACCAAGCCACACGAAAAAGGTAAAGCAGAACGTAGTGAGCTTGCAAAGTGTTCAGCAGCAAGTGAAAGTGGTATTGATTGAGCCGCGCGTTTATGCCGAAGCTCAGGATATTGCGGATCAATTAAAAAACCGCCGAGCCGTTGTTATGAATCTCCAGCGCATTGCTCATGACCAAGCGAAGAGAATCGTCGATTTTCTAAGTGGTACCGTGTATGCGATCGGCGGAGATATTCAAAAGCTTGGACCGAACACATTTCTTTGCACACCGGAGAACGTGGATGTATCCGGAACGATTTCTGAAATGGCAGATCAAGACTAAATTTTAGGGCAGGAGAGGAACAGGTTGATCGAAACTATCGGTGCTATTTTAATAAAAGTTATGCAGATTTATTCCTATCTTGTAATTGGCTACATATTACTTTCATGGTTTCCTAACGCGAGGGAATCCTCTATCGGATTGTTTCTTGCAAGAATGGTAGAACCTTATCTGGCGCCATTCCGCCGCATTATTCCTCCGCTCGGGATGATCGACCTATCACCGATCGTCGCGCTATTTGCCCTGCGTTTTGCTGAGAATGGAGTCCGCTACTTAGTTCACATGTTTTAGAGTATAAAAAGACAGGAAGTAGAACGATGAACATTTATCAGCATTACAGGCCAGAAGAGCATGCTTTTATCGATAAAGTGAACGGATGGAAGCTAGCAGTGGCTGAGCAGTATACAGTCCGCTTGACAGACTTTCTGAATCCGAGAGAACAGTTTATCCTGCAGCAGGTCATTGGAAACCACCCGGATGTGAGCCTCTCTTTTTGGGGAGGCTCTTCCTATTCAGAACGCAAGCGTGCTCTGATTCATCCTCCATTCGTTCCGGCAGAGAACGAGGACTTTTCTATCACTTGCTTTGAAGTGAACTATCCTGCTAAATTCGTGAAACTCGAACATAAAGACATCCTTGGTGCGCTTATGAACCTTGGTGTGAAGCGTGAAAAGTACGGTGACATCGTTATCAGCGGCGAAACCATTCAGCTCTCAGCTGCAAGTGAGATAGCAGGGTATCTAAGACTCAGTTTTGAGAAAGCAGGTCGAGCTTCCGTCACATTAAACGAGCTTGAACCCGGAATGTTTCTAGGGGCCAGGGAGGAATATACGGAAAAAAACGGCACTGTCTCATCACTCCGGCTTGATGCAGTGATGAGTGAAATGTACTCGATCTCTCGCTCTAAAGCTTCAGCACTCATTGCAGGCGGGAAAGTGAAGGTGAACTGGAGACAAGTCGAAAACACATCTTTTGAGCTTGAAGGCGGAGACTATGTTTCCGTTAGAGGCTATGGGCGGAGCAAGCTCTTCTCCATTGACGGGCAGACAAAGAAAGACAAACAGCGGATCCGCTACGGAATTTTAAAATAAAAGTAAACAAGCTAGAAGGAAATGCCGATAATATTGTCGAAATGAGAAGGTAAGAAAAATTTGCATCAATTGGAGGTGGCTTTCATGCCTTTAACACCGTTGGATATTCATAATAAAGAATTCACCCGAGGATTTCGCGGATATAGTGAAGACGAGGTCAATGATTTCCTCGATCAGGTTATTAAAGACTATGAAGCGGTAATCCGTGAGAAAAAGGAACTAGAAGAAACCGTCTCAAAGCTGGAAGAAAAGATTTCCTACTTTAAAAATATTGAAGAAACACTGAACAAATCTATCTTAATCGCACAGGAAACCGGAGAAGAAGTGAAGCGCACGGCAAATAAAGAAGCGCGACTGATCGTGAAAGAAGCGGAGAAGAACGCGGACCGCATCATCAATGAAGCGCTGTCTAAATCAAGAAAAATTGTTATGGACATCGATGAATTGAAAAAGCAGTCTTCCGTTTACCGTACGCGTTTCCGCATGCTCATCGAGGCACAGCTTGAAATGCTGAAGAACGATGACTGGGATGCGTTGAACGCGCCTGAAAAATATGAAGATTATATGCTAGAAGAGGTAAAATAACAAACTTGACTTCTGATAGTCATTTCGCATATACTTTCATAAGAAAAATGACTTGCAGACTATGACAGGGACAGTAAAGCATGCTGGTTCTTTATTCAGCGAGCCGGGTATGGTGAAAGCCGGTATAAAGAGGTATGCTTGAAGATCGCCCTTGAGTTCCATTGCTGAAAATTGAAGTAAGCAAAGGCGCTTCATCCGCGTTAAAGGATGAACAAGCGGGATTGGCATCTGCCAGTCCAACCAGGGTGGTACCGCGGGATAACCTTCTCGTCCCTGCTTTAATGATAATTAAAGCAGGGACGGGGAGGTTTTTTATTTTTTACCCTTTTACAAAGGATAACATTTTAACAGTGAAGGAATAAGACGCAGTCAAAAAGTTAACGAACAACGTATAAGGTTAACTAGGGCTGCCGAAAAGACTTGGAGTCAGCCGAGTTTTCTTTATCACAATTCAGGAGGATGGCTATGAACTACAAAGATACATTGTTGATGCCGAAGACAGAATTTCCGATGCGAGGCAACCTGCCGCAGCGAGAGCCGCAAGTTCAGGCGAAATGGAATGAAATGAACATCTATAAAAAAGTGCAGGAGCGCACAAAAGGACGACCGGATTTTATCCTGCATGACGGGCCGCCATATGCGAATGGAGATATCCATATCGGCCATGCAGAAAACAAAATCTTAAAAGATATGATCGTCCGCTTCAAATCGATGACAGGCTTCAACGCACCATATGTTCCAGGATGGGACACACATGGACTTCCGATTGAGACGGCATTAACGAAAAGCGGGAAAGTAAAACGAAAAGAGCTTTCAGTAGCGGAATTCCGCAAGCTTTGTGAAGAATATGCCCTCACGCAAGTAGACCGCCAGCGTGAGCAGTTTAAGCGTCTCGGCGTGCGCGGTGACTGGGACCGCCCGTATATCACACTCGATAAATCATATGAAGCCCGCCAGATTGAAGTCTTCGGTGAAATGGCGAAGCGTGAACTGATCTATAAAGGATTAAAGCCTGTCTACTGGTCTCCATCATCTGAATCAGCACTTGCAGAAGCGGAGATAGAATACCATGACAAAAAGTCAGCCTCCATTTATGTAGCATTTGGTGTGAAGGACGGAAAAGGTGTACTAGACGCAGATGAAAAGATCGTCATCTGGACGACAACACCTTGGACGATTCCAGCTAACCTTGGGATTTCGGTACATCCCGATCTTGAATATGTTTCAGTTCAAACGGAGAACGGTAAATATGTAGTCGCTGAGGCTCTTTTAGAGAATCTAAAAAAAGAACTTGGCTGGGAAGAAGCATCAGTTGTCAAAAAGGTAAAAGGGATTGAGCTTGAGCATATCGTAGCAGAACATCCACTATACGGACGTGATTCTCTTGTGATGTGCGGAGAGCATGTTACAACTGACGCAGGTACGGGCTGTGTCCATACAGCTCCAGGACACGGTGAGGACGATTTTCTAGTTGGAAAGCGCTATGGTCTGGAAGTGCTGTGCCCGGTTGATGATAAAGGTGTGATGACTAAAGAAGCTCCTGGATTTGAGGGACTCTTTTATGACGAAGCCAATAAACCGATCACAGAACAGCTGAAAGAAAAGGGCGCTCTCGTTTCTATGTCCTTCATCACTCACTCTTATCCCCATGACTGGCGTACGAAAAAACCGGTCATCTTCCGTGCGACGGCACAATGGTTCGCATCCATTAAGGGAATCCGCGAGCAGATGCTGCAGGCGATCAGTGATGTAAACTGGGTTCCTGTTTGGGGAGAAACGAGGCTCCATAACATGATCAAAGATCGTGAAGACTGGTGTATTTCCCGTCAGCGCGCATGGGGCGTACCGATTCCTGTCTTCTTCGGAGAAGACGGTGAGGCGATCATCACAGAAGAGACGATCGCTCATGTTGTTAAGCTTTTCAGAGAGCATGGCTCCAACGTCTGGTTTGAGCGTGAAGCAAAGGATCTTCTTCCAGAAGGCTTTACATCGGTTCACAGCCCGAACGGTACATTCACAAAAGAAACAGACATCATGGATGTTTGGTTCGATTCTGGTACGTCACACTGGGCGGTTCTTGAAGAAAGAGAAGACCTGACTCGTCCTGCAGACCTGTATCTTGAAGGTTCTGACCAATACAGAGGGTGGTTCAACTCCTCACTCTCTACATCTGTAGCAATCACGGGAAGCGCACCATACAAGACAATTCTGAGCCATGGCTTTGTACTTGACGGCCAAGGGCGCAAAATGAGCAAATCAATCGGGAATACGATGGATCCGATCAAGGTGATGAACCAGCTCGGAGCAGACATCATCCGTTTATGGGTCTCTTCTGTTGATTATCAGTCTGACGTTCGAGTTTCAGATGATATCCTGAAGCAGGTTGCAGAAGTGTACCGCAAGATTCGCAACACGTTCCGCTTCCTTCTAGGGAACTTGGATGGATTTGATCCCGCCAAGCATCTTGTAAGCTATGATCAGCTGCCTGAGCTTGAGCAATATATGCTTGTGAAATTGAACAAAGTTATCAGCAAGGTGAAAAAAGCGTATGAAGAGTACCAGTTCCTGACAGTCTATAACACGATTCACAACTTCTGCACGATTGAACTAAGCTCATTCTATCTGGACATGGCTAAAGATACCCTGTACATTCAGGGCCGTGATGACCATAAGCGATTAAGCATTCAAACCGTTCTTTATGAGTCGCTTGTTGCACTTACAAAGCTCTCGGCGCCAGTGCTCGCGCATACAGCTGATGAAGTATGGCCTTTCATCCCAGGAGTGACAGAAGAAAGTGTTCAGCTGACGGATATGCCAGAAGAGCGCTCCTTTGCCAATGGAGAAGCCCTGCTTAAAGAGTGGGACCGTTTTATGGACATCCGTGATGAAGTGTTAAAGGCGCTTGAAGAAGCGCGTAATGAAAAGGTGATCGGGAAATCACTTACCGCTTCCATCGAGCTTTATGCGGATGGAGAAGTGAAGAGCTGGCTTGAGAAGACGAACGATCTTAACAAGCTGTTTATCGTTTCAAACGCCGCTGTTGCCGGAGAAAAAGCATCCGCACCAGAGAATGCACGAGTGTACGGTACAACATCCGTTGTCGTCAAAGCCGCAGAAGGTGAAACATGCGAACGCTGCTGGACCGTGACAACCGATGTGGGTTCAGACGAAAAACACCCAACACTATGTGCGAGCTGCAGCACAATCGTAGAAAAACATTACGCATAAAAAAATCAAGGACACTGCACATGCTCGTGCAGTGTCCTTTTTATATTTTTTCGTATATCGTATTAAAACATAATCAAACGGAAAGTTGCTGCAATTGAAGGGCTAGGAGCAAGTCCAATAGAAGGAATGAATTTTCTTCAGTATCCTCTTTAATACATCTTTAGAATAGTTGATTGGAGTGTAAGGCGCAGACTTCTCGAAAAAGAAAGTCACTTTTTCTTGCGTTTGATGTCATGCTGCGCAGCTTTCCTTATCCAGCGAGTGGGATTGAGAAAATGAAATCCTTCAATGGAGCGTGGAGAGCGTTGGGTCTCACCTCGTCTAGCTCCGTCGGCTAGCCCATAGAGTCAGAAGGATGAATGGTCCAGTAAGGCAAAGTGCGCCTTCCTTGCCCGTTCACCTACTGCTGGTCGGGGCTAACGAGCCATTCCTGCTTTTCAATTTGTCCAGCAGCAGAAAGGGCTAGCCCCTCTGGGTAAGCGTGCGCCTGTTGCGGAAATCAACACTTTTTTGAATTCTATTTATTCTAATCACTAATCTTCTCAGTTCAATTGTGAATGCCGCTTTTAATGTGCTACAATGCAAAAGTACATAATATAGATACGGGGGATATGATTGTGGTTTACTTTTTATTGGCCCTTGCCGTGTTTGTTGTTGACCACTTGACAAAGTGGTGGATTGTGGGAAGTATGCAGCTTGGAGAGTCTATTACGGTCATTCAGGACTTCTTTTATATCACCTCTCACAGAAACAGGGGAGCGGCCTTCGGCATTCTGCAGGACCAGCGCTGGTTTTTCATCATCATCACGACTGCAGTAGTTGCCGCCGTTGTGTATATGCTCATGAAAAAGTCGGGAGATGCACTCTTTAAGTCGGCGTTAGGCTTAATTCTCGGAGGCGCGTTAGGAAATTTTGCAGACAGGCTGTTTCGCGGTGAAGTCGTCGATTTTCTTGATTTTTATATTTTCAATTATGATTTTCCGATCTTCAATGTAGCAGATTCTGCGTTAGTGGTCGGTGTAGGGCTTATTTTTATTCACAGTGTGCTGGAAGGCAAGAAGGAGAAACAAAATGGATAAGTTTCAACATGTTGTAAATGATGTGCAGGCAGGCCAGCGCATCGATAAAGTGTTATCGGATGTTCAAGAAGACTGGTCGCGCTCGCAGCTTCAAGGGTGGATCAAGGAAGGCATCGTTCTCGTGAACGGCAATGTGGTCAAAACGAACTATAAATGTTCAGAAGGCGACAGCATTGAAATCGTCGTTCCTGAACCTGTCGTGTACGAAGTGGAAGCGGAAGATTTGAATCTTGAAATCATCTATGAAGACAGTGATGTTCTTGTCGTCAACAAACCGCGCGGAATGGTCGTCCATCCGGCGCCGGGCAACTATTCTGGAACGCTTGTTAACGGGCTGATGGCTCACTGTAAGGATCTTTCGGGCATCAATGGCGTCCTGCGACCAGGAATCGTCCATCGAATTGATAAAGATACTTCAGGTCTGCTGATGGTCGCTAAGAACGATAAAGCTCATGAGTCTCTCGTTCAGCAGCTGAAAGACAAGACGACCACTCGAAAGTATAAAGCGATCGTTCACGGTGTTCTGCCTCATGATTTTGGAACAGTGGATGCGCCGATCGGCAGAGACAAAAGCGACCGTCAAAGAATGACCGTAACAGACGATAACAGCAGGGATGCGGTCACACATTTTAATGTGTTAGAGCGATTCCCGAACTTTTCATTCGTAGAATGCCAGCTTGAGACAGGAAGAACGCATCAAATCAGAGTGCACATGCGTTACATCGGCTATCCGCTGGCAGGCGATCCAAAGTACGGACCTCGCAAGACACTTGATATTGGCGGACAGGCCCTTCACGCGGAGACGCTCGGCTTTGTTCATCCGCGAACGGGAGAATATATGGAGTTTTCTGCTCCAATGCCTGAAGACATGCAGAATCTTTTAGATTATTTGCGTAAAAGCAGTTGACAGCATTGTAGAAGTTTGTCATAATCACAGTAACTTAAATAGTCCTTTAACTTTAGTCCCGTGAGGCTGAGAAGGAAACGATCCAAGGAGCAAATTCGTTTGTTTGTCCTGTCCTCTCGTCATGCGGCGGGGGGATTTTTTTATACTTTAAGAAAGTATAACTTTTTAACAGTGTAGGAATTCGACGCAGTCAAAAAGTTGACGAACAAAGTATAAGGTCAACTAAGGCTGACTTAAAGGCTAGGCGTCAGCCAAGTTTTCTACATGGGAAACGTTACGGTACTATTAAGAAATTGAAACAAAAAGGAGCGCAAACCATGGAAAAAGCAGTCATAATGGATGATCAAGGCATCCGCCGGGCTCTTACACGCATCGCGCATGAAATTATTGAGCGGAATAAAGGTGTTGAAAGCATTGTCCTTGTGGGCATTAAAACAAGAGGAGAGTTTCTGGCAAAAAGGCTCTCTGAGCGCATTGGACAGATAGAAGGCAAAGGTGTGTCAGTCGGTGATGTAGATATCTCGCTTTACCGTGACGATTTAAAGATAAAAACGGCAGATCAGCAGCCCGAGTTAAAAGGAACGAGCATCCCCGTTGATGTAGACGGCAAAAAGGTTGTGCTTGTTGATGATGTATTATATACAGGCAGAACGGTGAGAGCGGCGATGGATGCGATCATGGACCTTGGCCGTCCGGCAACTATCCAGCTCGCGGTTCTCGTAGACCGGGGCCACCGTGAATTGCCGATTCGGGCAGATTACGTCGGAAAGAACGTCCCAACCTCCAGCAGCGAAATGATTTCTGCTTCGTTAACAGAAGTGGACGGAATGGATGAAGTGGCCATTCACGAACAAAAATAACGGCATCCCTTTAAAACACAGTCCAGAGAGGCTGGCAAGGGAGGCGCTTTTAGGCGGAGACTTTGTGTTCACATGCCTTTAAAGCCTCTTTTGTGAAATGCAAAAGAGGCTTTTTATTTTGAAATGGAGGAAAGATAAATGAAAACAGATAACAGCCCAATCTTAGATGTGCATGAAAAACCACCAGCCGCGCAGTGGCTGACATTAAGCCTTCAGCACTTGTTCGCCATGTTCGGTGCGACCGTGCTTGTACCGTTCCTCGTAGAGCTTAATCCAGGGGTTGCCCTTGTTTCTAGCGGACTTGCTACGTTAGCCTACCTTCTTATCACAAAAGGCCAAATTCCGGCATACCTAGGCTCTTCGTTCGCTTTTATTTCACCGATACTTGCTGTCAAGGCATTTGGTGGACCTGAAGCAGCGATGCTGGGCAGTTTCTTGGCGGGATTGGTATACGGAGCTGTAGCCCTTATCATAAAAACATCAGGATTAAAATGGCTCATGAGAATCATGCCTCCTGTCGTCGTCGGCCCTGTCATCATTGTGATTGGCCTAGGGCTCGCGAACGTGGCAGTCGGCATGGCAATGAACGATCCAGCAACTGGCGAATACAGCCTGAGCCATTTTACAGTAGCTCTATTCACGCTCGCTGTGACGATTGTCTGCTCCCTTTTCTTCCGCGGCATACTTGGAATCATCCCAATCTTGGCCGGTATCGTTTCAGGCTTTGCGTTTGCTTATGCAAGAGGGCTTGTCGACTTTACTAAAGTGATCAAAGCGGACGTCATTCAAGCTCCAGATTTTATCGTTCCTTTTGTGACCTACACACCCGATTTTTCTTGGACGGTTGCTTTGATCATGATGCCGGTTGCCACGGTCACAATCGCTGAGCACATCGGACATCAGCTTGTACTGAGCAAGGTTGTCGGACGAAATTTCCTTGAAAAACCAGGTTTGCACCGCTCCATCCTCGGTGACGGAGTCGGCGTGATGATCGGCTCGCTCATCGGAGGGCCTCCGGTCACAACGTACGGAGAGAACATTGGAGTGCTGGCTATCACGCGTATATATTCTGTTTACGTTATTGCGGGAGCTGCCGTAACGGCGATCTGCTTCGGGTTTTTAGGAAAAGTGACCGCACTCATCAGCACAATTCCATCTGCAGTCATGGGAGGGGTATCTATCCTTCTGTTCGGGATCATCGCATCTTCAGGACTGAGAATGCTCGTCGACAATAATATTGACTTTGGCAACAAACGCAACCTCATCATTTCATCCGTTATTCTTGTAACAGGAATTGGAGGTGCCGTTTTGAAACTGTCAGACAACCTTCAGATCGCGGGAATGGCACTGGCTACCTTGATCGGTGTGATCTTAAATCTTGTCCTGCCGGGACGTGAAAATGACGAAGATCTCATGAACAAAATGTTTGGCGAAGAAAAAAACGATTCAGCTGCATAAGACACTTTTTAATTAAGTACGAGAGACTTAAAAGGGTGGAAAAAGGACTGTGCCTTTTATTGGCGGTCTTCCTTCAGCACACCCTGAAACTTACAGGGTGTGCTGTTTTTTTTGAGAACGTGTCCGAATAATAAAGTCTTACATGACACTTTCATGAAACCACGCGGCCTTAAACAGTTCAGGAGGCGATAAAATGAAACATTTGGTAACGATCCAAGATCTTTCTATCCACGAAATCGACGATATTTTAAAGGAAGCACAAAAGCTTGCGCTAACGAGCACGCCTAGAGAAAGCGAAAACATCTTAATCGCGAACCTTTTCCTCGAGCCAAGCACAAGAACACGGTTCAGTTTTGAAGCAGCAGAACGAAATCTTGGGTTTCATGTGTTGAATGTTGACGAAGCGAGCTCGAGCATGACAAAGGGCGAAACACTCTATGATACGATCCGGACCCTAGAGGAAATAGGGGCGGAAGCGGTTGTTATCAGACATCACCAAGACCGGTATTTTGATGAATTACTCGGAAAGATCTCCATCCCGATTATTAATGCCGGAGACGGCTGCGGCAATCATCCGACGCAGTCGCTGCTGGACATGATGACCATACAGCAGGAGTTTATCGTCACTCAAGGTTTAAACGTGGTGGTCGCGGGCGACATCAGACACAGCCGCGTTGCCGCATCAAATGCTGAACTGCTTGAAAAGATGGGTGCTAACGTCTATTACTCCGGACCTCGGGAATGGATTCCTGAGCACTGCAAAAAGAGGTATCTCACGATGGATGAAGCATGTTCGACGGCAGACGTCATGATGATGCTGCGCATACAGCACGAAAGGCATGTTGATGGAATGAACATGTCAAAAGAAGAATATCACCGCCGGTTCGGGCTGACACTTGACCGTGAATGCCGGATGAAACGCCACAGCATCATCATGCACCCAGCTCCTGTGAACAGAGGGGTGGAGCTGGCAGATGAGTTAGTGGAATGCAGCCGTTCGCGAATATTCAAGCAGATGAAGAACGGCGTGTTTGTAAGGATGGCTGTATTGAACTGGGCGCTTGACAGAATAAAGGAGGAATCAACGTATGGGATTGCTGCTGAAAAACGCTAACATGCTGGACGGTAACAATAACTTGGTACAGCAAGATGTACTGATAGAACAAGAAAGAATCATAGAAGTAGGACAGAATCTATCTCAAACAGGACATAACGTCCGTGATCTTAACGGTTTGTTTTTAGCACCAGGATTTATTGATCTGCATGTTCACTTGCGAGAGCCGGGCGGCGAGCATAAAGAAACGATCGAAAGCGGAACGGCAGCAGCGGTAAAGGGCGGTTATACGACGGTTGCCGCGATGCCGAACACTAGACCTGTTCCTGATAATAAAGACACGATGGACTTTCTTGTGAATAAGATCAACAAAACCGCACACTGCCGTGTCCTTCCATACGCTTCGATTACAGAGCGCCAAATGGGAAAGAAGATGACGGACTTCTCTGAACTGCTGCGTTCAGGAGCGTTCGCTTTCACAGATGACGGTGTGGGTGTCCAGTCGGCCGGCATGATGTTAGCGGCAATGAAGGAAGCAAACAAAA
This sequence comes from Fictibacillus iocasae, assembly GCF_042665465.1. NCBI lineage: Bacteria > Bacillati > Bacillota > Bacilli > Caryophanales > Fictibacillaceae > Fictibacillus > Fictibacillus iocasae. The sequence goes on from NZ_JBHTCP010000016.1 coordinate 101,009, forward strand.
ACGAAACCGTCATTGTAGCGCATTGTGAAGACAACTCGCTGCTGCCGATCGGCGGTTCAGTACACGACGGCGTTTTTGCAAAAAAAGAAAACATGCCGGGCATACCATCTGTTAGCGAATCCGTCCACGTCGCCCGCGATGTGCTGTTGGCAGAAGCGGCCGGAGCGCGCTATCACGTCTGTCATGTGAGCGCGAAAGAAACCGTGAGAGTCATACAAGACGCAAAGCGTGCAGGCATTAAAGTGACCGCAGAAGTGACGCCTCACCATCTGCTGCTTTGTGATGAAGATATCCCAGGGCTGGACCCGAATTTTAAAATGAACCCTCCTTTAAGAGGAAAAGCTGATCAGGAGTTGCTGCTGAATGCGCTTAAAAGCGGGGTCATTGATTTTATTGCGACCGACCATGCCCCTCATTCACAAGATGAAAAAGCGTTAGGCATGGAACTCGCACCGTTTGGAATCGTTGGCCTTGAAACCGCGTTTCCACTTCTTTACACAGAGCTCGTTTTAAAAGGAAAGTGGACACTGCAGGGCCTTGTGGATGCGATGACAATCAAGCCGGCAAAAGCGTTCTCCCTGCCTTATGGGGTCATACAGCCTGGGTTTACAGCCGATCTGTGTGTGATTGACCTCACACATAAAGAGAAAATCGATCCTGATTCCTTTGTTTCGAAAGGAAAGAACACACCGTTCGCTGGCAAAGCTTGCAGCGGTTGGATTGTCGCGACGTTGTTCGGAGGAGAAATGGTCTATCAAAAGGAGGAGGCATTTTCATGGTGAGGTATTTGATATTAGAAGACGGAACCGTGTTTGAAGGGATGGCGTTCGGAGCAGATGTGTCCGTGTCCGGTGAAGTTGTTTTCACAACAAGCATGACAGGCTATCAGGAAGTGATGACCGATCCTTCATATTGCGGACAAATTATTACCTTCACGTATCCTCTTATCGGCAACTATGGCATGAACCGGCATGACTATGAATCCATCAACCCGGCTGCGGCTGGTGTGATCGTGTACGAAAACGCCGCATTTCCAAGTCATTGTGAATCCATTCAAGGCATGAGCGAGTGGCTCGCTGCCAAAAATATTCCTGGACTTTACGGCATTGACACAAGAAAGCTGACGAGGCGGTTAAGAAAACAAGGGACGGTCAGGGGAAAGCTGGTCAATTCTTGCGAAAAGGCACAAGAGATCGTCCGTGAACTGAATGAAACACCACTTATCACGAACCAAGTATCAACCGTATCTACTAAAACGTCGTATATGCTGCCTAACATCGGTGAACGGGTTGTGGTCGTCGATTACGGCGTAAAAAGCGGGATGCTGAGGGAATTGTCCATGCGGCAATGTGATGTGGTCGTCGTGCCGTACAATGCCACTGCTGCTGAAATTTTGCAGCTGAAGCCGGACGGTGTGCTGTTATCCAATGGGCCAGGAGATCCGAAGGACGTTCCAGATGCTCTGAATACGATTGCGATGCTGCTTGATCAAAACGTTCCGATCTTAGGCATTTGTCTCGGACATCAGCTGATGTCGCTTGCGTGCGGAGCGGAGACGATCAAGCTCAAATTCGGTCACCGCGGCTCCAATCATCCTGTGAAAAATTTGTTGACAGGAAAGGTGGCGCTGACATCACAAAACCATGGGTATGCGGTCGATGTGGAATCATTAGGCGGCACGGACCTAGTATTGAGCCATGTGGCAGTGAACGATGGAACGGCTGAGGGAGTCATTCATAAGAAAAAACCCGCATTCTCCATTCAATATCATCCCGAAGCGTCACCAGGACCGCATGATTCCAACAGCATTTTTGATGAATTCCTTACGATAATGAAAACATACAAGAAAGAAGGGGTCGCTCATGCCAAAGCGTAACGATATATCAAAAATACTTGTGATCGGTTCTGGCCCGATCGTGATCGGACAGGCAGCGGAGTTTGATTATGCAGGAACACAGGCGTGCCAGGCATTAAAAGAAGAAGGCTATGAAGTGATTCTCGTAAACTCAAACCCTGCTACCATCATGACTGATCCGAACATGGCAGACTCAGTCTATATCGAGCCGCTGACGCTTGAGTTCGTCTCCCGCATCATCCGCAAAGAGCGGCCCGATGGACTGCTTGCCACGCTAGGCGGCCAAACAGGATTGAATCTTGCTGTGGAGCTGTCCAAAAGCGGCGTGCTGAAGGAATATGAGGTCGAGCTTCTCGGTACGACACTCGATAGCATCGAGCAGGCAGAAGACCGTGATTTGTTCAGAAATCTGATGAATGAGCTGCAGCAGCCTGTACCCGAAAGCGCGATCGTCCGCAATATAGAAGAAGCAACTGCCTTTGCCGACGAGGTGGGGCTGCCTGTCATCATACGCCCGGCTTTCACACTCGGCGGCACTGGCGGAGGAATTGCATCAACTAGGGAAGAATTGCTTGAGATCGCAGCAAGCGGACTGCATGCAAGTCCTGTCACACAAGTATTGATAGAAAAGAGCATCGCGGGCTTTAAAGAGATCGAATATGAAGTGATGCGTGATAAGAATGATACAGCGATCGTTGTGTGCAACATGGAAAATATTGATCCGGTCGGCATCCATACGGGTGATTCAATCGTTGTCGCGCCAAGCCAGACGTTGAGCGACCGCGATTATCAGATGCTCAGAAACGCGTCGCTGCGCATCATCCGTGCACTGAAGATCGAAGGAGGCTGCAACGTGCAGCTTGCGCTTGATCCTAACAGCAGCCAGTATTATGTGATCGAAGTGAACCCTAGGGTGAGCCGGTCTTCCGCTCTTGCGTCTAAAGCGACGGGCTACCCGATCGCGAAGCTCGCAGCGAAAATAGCGGTCGGCTATACGCTCGATGAGCTGAAGAACCCGGTGACCGGCACCACGTTTGCCTGCTTTGAGCCAGCCCTTGATTACGTCGTAACAAAGATTCCGCGGTGGCCGTTTGATAAATTTGAAGGCGCGAACCGAAAACTCGGAACACAGATGAAAGCGACAGGCGAGGTAATGGCCATCGGTAGAAACTTGGAAGAATCACTCCTGAAAGCGATCCGCTCACTTGAGATCGGAGCGGTTCATTTAGAAAGCGGGGAGACGCATTCGGTTGCAGAATACAAGAAAAGAATGGCATCAGCGGATGACCGGCGTCTGTTTTATGTCGCAGATGCGCTTCGCGCAGGCGTGACAGCCGAAGAGATTCATCAGATTACCGAAATCGACTACTTCTTTTTAGAAAAAATAGAAAATATTCTTCAGATAGAAAAAAGCATCAAGCAGCGCAGACTCGATTTGCATGTACTGAAAAAGGCTAAAGAGAGAGGCTTCAGCGACAGCTATATTAGCAGAGCGTGGAACGTGGATGAAAGAGAAGTGTACGAACTTCGCAGAGAACATAACATACTGCCAGTATTTAAAATGGTCGATACGTGCGCTTCTGAATTCGAATCCGAAACACCTTACTTTTATTCGACTTACGGCGAAGAGAACGAATCGCTGCGGTCACCGAAAGAGAGCGTCATCGTGCTGGGAAGCGGACCGATCCGCATCGGCCAGGGAATCGAATTTGATTATGCTACCGTTCATACGGTGTGGGCGATTCAGGAAGCAGGATTTGAGGCAATTATCATCAACAACAATCCTGAGACGGTTTCTACAGATTTCAGCATGTCAGACAAACTGTATTTTGAACCGCTCACGGTTGAAGATGTGATGCACGTTATCGACCTGGAAAAGCCGAAAGGGGTCATCGTGCAGTTTGGCGGACAGACAGCTATCAATCTCGCCGCAGAGCTTGAAAGGGGGGGCGTCACGATTCTCGGTACAACGATCGACTCTATGGATCTTGCAGAAGACAGAGAACGCTTTGAACATGTCATGCAGCAGCTGCGCATCCCTCAGCCGGCAGGGAAAACAGCATTTTCAGTGAAAGAAGCTGTAAAGATTGCTTCTAGGATCGGCTATCCTGTTTTAGTGCGGCCTTCTTATGTACTCGGCGGTAGAGCGATGGAAATCGTGTATCAGGAAGAAGAACTGCTGCAGTATATGACCAATGCGGTTAAAGTGAACCCGGACCACCCCGTGCTGGTCGACCGCTATCTTGAGGGCAAGGAGCTGGAAGTAGACGCCATATCAGATGGCGTGGACGTGTTCATCCCTGGCATGATGGAACACATAGAACGGGCGGGTGTGCATTCGGGTGATTCGATCGCTGTTTATCCGCCGCAAACGCTGCCGGAAAGAATTAAACAGAAATTGATCGAACGGACCATATCAATTGCAAAGGGTCTGAAAATTGTCGGGCTGCTGAACATTCAGTTTGTCTGGCAAAAAGATGAGGTGTATGTGCTTGAAGTGAACCCTCGTTCAAGCCGTACGGTCCCTTTTTTAAGCAAAATCACAGGTGTTCCGATGGCGAATGTGGCAACAAAAGTGATATTGGGAAGCAGCCTTCGAGAACAAGGGTATGGAACAGGCTGCCAGCCGGAAGCGGAAGACGTGTTCGTGAAGGTCCCGGTATTTTCTTTTGCGAAGATGCGAAGCGTTGACACCTATCTGGGACCGGAAATGAAATCAACCGGTGAGGTGATGGGCCGTGACAAAACGCTGCAGAAAGCACTGTACAAAGGATTGATCGCTTCTGGGATGAAAATTCCGCAGCATGGAACCGTTCTGTTCACGGTCGCCGACAAAGATAAGGAAGAAGCACTAAAACTGGTAAAACGGTTTTCTGATATCGGCTATGCGGTTATGGCGACGAGCGGGACGGCGTCCATGATAGAGCAGGAGAAAATCAAGGCAGAAACGGTCGGTAAAATCGGTGCGGACGGCAAGACACTGCTTGACGTGATCAGGGCAGGAGAAGCGCATTTTGTGATCAATACCTTAACGAAAGGAAAGCAGCCAGCCCGCGATGGGTTCCGCATTCGCCGTGAAAGCGCGGAAAGCGGAGTCGTTTGCCTGACGAGCCTGGATACAGCAGAAGCACTGCTGCAAGTCCTTGAATCCATCACCTTCTCTGCGAGCAGCATGCCGAGTTTTTCGGTAAAAGAAGGTGTCACGGTATGAGGAGGCTCAACCTCGATGTCGTCTCGCAGTCTATCATCGCGGACAGCATTTACGAGCTGACGGTGGAAGGAAGCGGAGTTGAAAACATGCGTGTACCAGGCCAGTTTCTCCACGTGAAAACAGGCGAAGGCCATTCTTCCCTGCTGCGCCGCCCCATCTCGATCTGCGATGTGGACATACTGAACCAAAGACTGACGATGGTATACCGTGCGCAAGGCAAAGGGACTGTTTGGCTTTCGGCTAGAAAGCCGGGAGAAAAGGTGGATCTCCTCGGACCGTTAGGCAACGGCTTTACGGCAGCACAACCTGCAGGAGGCGAAGCGCTTCTTGTTGGAGGAGGAATCGGAGTTCCCCCGCTCTACTATTTAGGCAGAAAGCTGCGCGAGAACGGGGTGCGTGTTTCGTTCGCACTCGGGTTTCAGTCAAAAAAGGATTCGTTTTATATTGAAAAATTTCATGAGCTGGGACAAACAGATGTCGCAACAGCTGACGGCACACTTGGCATGAAAGGCTTTGTCACCGATCTGATCAGTGATAGAAAAGCTAAAGTGAAACCTGTTGTGTTCGCCTGCGGTCCTTCTCAGATGCTCGGTGCACTTAAAGATAAAACAAAAGGTCTGAAAGCATATTTTTCGTTTGAAGAACGCATGGGATGCGGCGTTGGAGCATGTTTTGCCTGTGTATGTAAAGCCGATAACAAGAGCGGATATGTGAAAATCTGCAGTGACGGCCCGGTCTTTGCCAAAGAGGAGGTGCTGTTATGAGCAGGCTGAACGTTTCGTTGCCGGGACTTGAAATGAAGAATCCGATCATGCCTGCCTCAGGATGTTTTGGCTTCGGTAAAGAGTACGCCAATTGGTATGACTTAAGCGTTCTTGGAGCTGTTGCCATTAAAGCTGCAACAGCAGATCCGCGGTTTGGAAACCCAACGCCGCGAGTCGCCGAAACGGAAGCCGGTATGCTGAACGCGATCGGGCTTCAAAATCCAGGCGTCGAAAAAATCATGAGCGATGAGCTTCCGGCACTGGAAAAATACCGCATTCCGATCGTTGCCAACATTGCCGGGACGACGGAAGAGGATTATATGAAAACAGCCGAAACGCTGTCCAAGCATCCTCTCGTTTCTGTACTGGAGCTGAATATATCGTGTCCTAACGTGAAGGAAGGCGGCATTCAGTTCGGTGTAACGCCAGAAGCGGCGTCCGCACTGACGAAAAAAGTGAAACAAGTGTCTCACAAGCCTGTTTATGTGAAGCTTTCCCCAAACGTTCGGGATATTTCTGAGATGGCGGTAGCCGTAGAAGAAGCAGGAGCAGACGGTCTGTCGATGATCAATACCCTACTTGGCATGCAGATTGATTTGAAGAGCAGGAGACCTCTGCTTGCCAATAAAACTGGCGGATTGTCAGGGCCGGCGATCAAGCCGGTCGCCATAAGGATGATCTATGAAGCCAGCCAGAACGTTTCCATACCGATCATCGGGATGGGCGGTATTATGACTGCGGAAGATGTGATCGAAATGATGCTCGCAGGGGCGTCCGCTGTCGCAGTCGGAACCGCCAATTTCAGCAATCCGTATGCCTGCCCGGAGATCATTGAAGAGCTGGAGCGTGTGCTCGACAAAATGGGAGTGGGGCATATTACAGAAATCATTGGAGGGAGCTGGAAAGCGTGCAAAACACCGTCATTATCGCGTTAGACTTTCCCGATCGCAGCAATACGGAAAGCTTTTTGCGCAACTTTCATGGCGAATCGCTTTTTGTCAAGGTTGGCATGGAATTGTTTTACCGTGAAGGCATAAGCATCGTGAACACATTGAAAGAAAAGGGCCATCGTGTTTTTCTGGATCTTAAGCTGCACGATATTCCAAACACGGTGCATAAAGCGATGAAAAATTTGGCTGCTGCTGGGGTGGATATGGTAAACGTCCATGGTGCAGGCGGCATCAGCATGATGGCCGCTGCAAAAGAAGGGTTATATGCCGGTTCCTCTTCAGGGCAGAATCCGCTGCTTATCGCTGTTACACAGCTGACGAGCACGAGCGAAGAAATGTTGAATGAGGAACTATTAATCAAGGGGTGCTCGCTGGATCAAGCGGTCCTTCACTACGCTTTGAACGCGAAGAAAGCCGGTCTTGATGGGGTCGTATCGTCAGTAAATGAATCGACTGTTATCAAAGAAGTTTGCGGAAGCCAGTTTATTACGGTTACTCCGGGCATTCGGCTAGCAGGCGGGAAAGTTCATGATCAAATACGTGTCGCAACACCGCGGGATGCGGCAATCGCTAAAGCGGACTATATCGTGGCGGGCAGAAGCATCACCGAGGCGGAGGATCCGAGAGCTGCGTACACCCAAATCTATCAAGAATGGAGTGGACAACAACATGAAATCACTTATCGCTGAACATCTTTTGAACATTCAAGCCGTTTCTCTTTCTCCTGATCAGCCGTATACTTGGTCTTCGGGCATGCTGTCCCCGATTTATTGTGATAACCGCATCACGCTAGGGTTTCCGAAAGTGAGAAACGCCATTGTGGAGGGCTTTGTTAATATCATAAAACAATCCTATCCTGAAGCGGACGTCATCGCCGGCACAGCAACGGCAGGTATTCCGCATGCTGCGCTGATCGCGGACAAGCTGCAGCTGCCGATGTGCTATGTGCGCGGCGAAGCGAAAGCGCACGGAAAAGGAAAGCAGATCGAAGGGCTCGCAGAAAAAGGGAGCAAAGCAGTCGTTATAGAAGATTTGATCTCGACTGGAAAGAGCTCGCTGCAAGCGGCAAAAGCGCTCGAGGAAAAAGGAGTGGAAGTGCTGGGGATCGCTGCCATCTTCACATACGAACTAGCGGCAGCTGATATAAAATTTGCGGAACAAAACATACGCGTGCAAACATTGACGGACTTTAGTACATTAGTAGAGGAAGCTTTGAAACTAGGAAGCATAGACAATGGGGAACTAAAGCTCTTGCAATCTTGGAAACGCGATCCGCAAGGCTGGCTGGCCGCTCCCCGTTAAACTAAACGGAGGTATCGGCAGTTGAGAAAAATGAACGGAGAAGAATTTGACGACCTGGTCCATTTTTTTGATTCGATGGCAAGAACATCGTGGCTGAGTGCTGTTCATGACACAATTAAAGAAGAAACGGGATCATGGGAAGGAAAAAAAGTACTGGATGTTGGCTGCGGCACGGGCCGGCTGCTGCTTAAGGGAGCAGAGGAGGCCGAAGCTGTGACAGGTGTCGACTTGTCCCGTGAAATGGTAAAAAGCGCGGTTCAAAACTTTTTTTTCCACGACAAAAGCAAAAAAGCAGAGTTTTTGATCGGTGATGCGTGCGCCTTGCCTGTAGATAATAGCTCGTTTCATCTCGCGCTATCCACGTGTGTGATTTTTCTCCTGCCAGAGCCGGAGCTTGGCTTGAAAGAACTGCACCGCGTGCTGAAAGCTGACGGCACGGCCGCGATGCTCAATCCTTCACCAAAGATGAACCAGCTCAGCGCGCATCAGTATGGTAAGGAAAAAGGAATATCAGGGTTCGAACTGACATCGCTGCTCAAATGGGCGAACGTGAGCACAAGAAGGCACCGTTATTCAGAGGATGAACTCACTTCTTTATTAACTTCAACAGGTTTTCATACCATCCGCCATGTCCATGTGTTAAACGGACTCGCGACTATAACACTTGCTGTAAAGTCATCCAGCCTATAAAAAAAGAAACCAGAGGATATGACTTTGGTTTCTTCTTTTTTGTATTCTCTTTTGGCAGAGATTGCTGCTCTAGGAAGGATTGCATTTAAATATACAATGCTGTGTACTTATCTATTATCCGCCTTTTTGTACAAAACGTTATTTTTTCTTTAACCGTAGTATTATGTCCTCTTCTGGTGTCACATAGAGTGTCTGCTGGCTGTCATAGATCACGAAGCCTGGCTTGGCGCCGGAAGGCTTTTTCACATTTCTCACTTGTGTATAGTCGACGGGCACAGAGCCGGAATGGCGGGCTTTGCTGAAGTAGGCGGCAAGATGCGCTGCTTCGAGCACGGCAGTGTCAGACGGATCTTCAGAACGGATCAATACATGCGATCCGGGAATATCTTTTGTGTGCAGCCACGTTTCGTTCTGTCGTGCTAGTTTGTGAGTCAAATAATCATTTTGCTTGTTGTTTTTTCCGACAAAGATAAGCGTCCCGTCACTTGACACATATTCTTCGATCGCCGGCTTCTCTTTTACTTTCTTTTTGCTGCTGCCCCGCTGGCGTACGTAGCCGCCTTCCGCGAGTTCTTCTCTTATCTCCTCCACATCGTTAATAGAAGCAGACTCCATGAACGTGAGCAGCCTGTCGAAGTAGGCGACCTCTTCTTTGGCAATCGCTATTTGATCGGTGATCGCCGAGATGGATTTCTTCATTTTATTGTACTTTTTAAAATAGTGCTGCGCGTTCTCTGCCGGTGTTTTCATCGGCTCGAGAGCGATTTTGACAAGCGGCATGTTTTCATCGAAATAATCTTCCGCTTCCAAGAAAGTGTCGCCTTTTTTAGCTTGATACATATAGGCGGTGATCAGTTCGCCTTTTCGTTTTAATTGTTCCGCTTTTTCCGTATTGATTAATTCTTTTTCCAGCTTTTTAATTTTTGCAGTCAGCTTCTCGAACTCGTTGTGCAGAAATCGTTCCAGGTCATGTGCCTGCTGACGGATACGGTCGCGGTCTGCTTTGCCTGAATAAAAACGGTCCAGCAGTTCACTTACAGAACCGAATGTCTTCGCTTCCCCGCCGATGTGGGTGAGCGGTGCGAGATAAAAATACTCTTTGCCTTGAGCCGATGTCATCTGCGGCTCATACTGATGCATATTGAGCTTGCCCATCAAGCCTGTGAAAGCAGAAGCGATGTTCTCTTTTGTGGATAACCCAGCACTGTGCACGATTTCAGCTGCAAGCAATGGCGAAACACCGCTGAATGTCTGGACGATTTGCTGCGGCAATTTCCCTTCATTCCATCGCAGCTTGCCGGCGACTTCCTCTTTACTCCAGCCAAATGGCGATAGTTTGTGTTGTTCCGGCGGCCTCACATAATGTTGCCCAGGAAGAAGCGTCCTGTGTCTGTTTTGGGAAGGCGGGATATGCTTGATGCAGTCTATGATTTTCCCTGACTTTTCATCTAGCAAAAGGATGTTGCTGTGACGTCCCATAATTTCAATAATGATTTTCTTAGTCGTCTCATCCCCGATCTCGTCTCTTGTGCGAACGGTGATTTCTACAATTCGCTCCATATCATGCTGTGTTATGCTCTCGATGAACGAACCTTCGAGATGCTTGCGCAAAAGCATGCAGAACATGGGCGGTGAGGAAGGATTATCATAAGAGTGGTTTGTCAGGTGCAGCCTTGCGAATGAAGGGCTGGCAGAAAGGAATAGCTTATGGTTTTTTCCTTGAGCGCGGATCGTGAAGACAAGATCCGTTTTATGCGGCTGATAGACTTTGGAGATTCTGCCAGTCTCTATCGTTTGTTTCAGTTCGTGTGTAATAGCGCGTGTTACCAATCCATCAAAACTCATTATCAGTCACCTCTTATTTCTACCGAGTATTATAGCATTTCTCTGGACATGCCTGCATATAAATGGCTGTAACTATTCTAATGTTAGAGGTGGGGCCATGAACTGGTACGAGCTGTCGCAGGAAGAAGTAGAACAGGAGTTGAACAGCAGCCTTACGCAAGGTCTGAGCAGAAAAGAACAAGAATGGAAGCTGAAAAAAGACGGACCGAACGAACTGACGGAAGGAAAAAAACCTTCAGCGATCAGTGTGTTTTTAGCACAGTTTAAGGATTTTATGGTGCTTGTCCTGCTTGCTGCGACGCTATTATCCGGCATGCTCGGTGAGTATCTGGATGCGGCGGCTATAATCTTGATTGTTATCATGAATGGCATTCTCGGCTTTATACAGGAAAGAAAAGCAGAGCGCTCTCTTGCGTCTTTAAAGGAACTGTCTGCACCTGCTTCCGTCGTGTTAAGAGATGGAGAGTGGTCTGTTATACCTTCTCGTGAACTGGTAGAAGGTGATGTGATCAAAGTGCAAGCTGGAGACAGGATTGGTGCGGATTTGAGAATATGCTCTTCTAAAGGCTTGCAAGCAGAAGAATCGGCCTTAACGGGGGAATCGGTCCCGGTTCAAAAGCATGGGAGGCCGTTAGCAGGGACAAACCTTCCACTTGGCGACCAAGGTAACATGGCCTTTATGGGGACGATGGTGACAAAAGGGAGCGCGACGGGTATCGTTGTCGCGACAGGCATGAGAACAGAGATGGGGAAGATCGCTCATCTGATCCAGCACGCCGAACAGCTAGCCACTCCTCTTCAGCTGAAGCTTGAACAGCTTGGAAAGATATTGATCGTGATAGCGTTGCTGCTGACGCTAATGGTGGTAGGAGCCGGTGTCTATCAAGGACATGACTTGTACAGCATGATTCTAGCGGGTGTATCACTAGCCGTTGCTGCCATTCCTGAGGGACTTCCCGCGATTGTTACGATCGCCCTCGCGCTCGGGGTTCAGAAAATGATAAAAAAGCGGGCCATTGTCAGAAAGCTGCCTTCTGTTGAAACGTTAGGCTGCGCGACTGTTATTTGTTCAGATAAAACCGGAACTCTCACACAGAATAAAATGACTGTCACTAAGGTATGGGCCGATAACTCGTTATGGAACGTGACGGACGATGAATTTACGGTGTCTGACAGTGGTTCGGGCAGCAAGCAAAAACGAGAAGAGACGGAAGACATGATGTATAAGATGCTTTCCTTCGGCGTGTTATGCAATAATGCCATTTTAAAAGAAGAGGATGGAAGGAAATGGACGGTCCAAGGAGATCCTACAGAGGCCGCTCTCCTCGTTGCCGCAGCAAAAGCCGGTGTGAAGAAAGAGAACCTAGAGCAGGATTATAATATTTTAGAGGAATTTCCGTTCGATTCTTCACGCAAAATGATGAGTGTCATCGTGGAAGATGCTTCTAAAGGAAAAATGCTCATCGTAAAAGGCGCTCCTGATGTTTTGCTCGATAAAAGTGATTATATTGACTGGGGCGGAAGAAGGCAGCTGTTAAAACAAGAGCATGCTGATCAAACGAAGCAAGCGATCAACAGCCTCGCCTCCCAGGCGCTTCGAACGATTGCGATCGCTTATCGACCGCTTAAAGAAGAAGAGACGAAATTGTCCGGTTATCAGCTTGAAAGAAACCTGACATTTGCCGGACTTCAAGGAATGATTGACCCGCCAAGACCAGAAGTGAGGCAGAGTATTAAAGACTGTCACGCTGCAGGAATTAAGACAATCATGATTACAGGTGACCATGCTGTAACAGCGGCAGCCATTGCACGTGAGCTGAACATTCTGCCTAAAGACGGAAAAGTAATGGACGGGGCTTCCTTATCGCTTTTATCACAAGAAGAGCTGGAGGATCAGGCTGAGAGCATTTACGTGTATGCGAGAGTCTCGCCAGAACATAAGTTGAAAATAGTAAAAGCTTTGCAAGCGCGTGGTCATGTTGTCGCGATGACAGGAGATGGTGTGAATGACGCACCTGCTATCAAGAGTGCAAACATTGGCATCGCGATGGGGATAACAGGGACGGATGTCGCCAAAGAAGCGTCCTCACTTGTGTTGAGCGATGACAACTTTGCTACGATTCGTTCGGCCATTGAAGAAGGAAGAAATATCTATGAAAATATAAGGAAATTTATCCGTTATTTACTAGCCTCTAATGTCGGCGAAATTTTGGTGATGCTGTTCGCCATGGTGCTTGGTATGCCGCTTCCGTTATTGCCCATTCAAATTTTGTGGGTAAATCTGGTTACCGATGGATTGCCGGCTATGGCGCTCGGGGTCGACCAGGCGGAAGAAGACGTGATGCGCAGGAGGCCGCGTTCTGGGAAAGAAGGTGTGTTTTCTAGAGGTCTTGGCTGGAAGATCGTTTCAAGAGGGTTTTTGATCGGCCTTGTTACGGTAGCCGCATTTTGGCTTACACTAAAAGAGAATCCAGACAACCTGATCATGGCGCAGACGGTAGCGTTCGCGACACTTGTTATGGCGCAGCTTATCCACGTGTTTGACTGCCGCAGTGAACGATCTGTACTGCACCGCAATCCATTTGAAAACAAATATTTGGTGGCTGCCGTTGTCTCATCGGTCATTCTGTTATTGATTGTCATGTATACACCAGGGCTGCAGGGCATATTCCATACCGTCTCCCTTCCGCTCAGGCAGTGGCTGCTTGTGCTTGGAATGGCATCTATTCCTACGTTTGCGCTGGCTGGAACGCAGCTTTTTAAACGAAAAAAATAGAGTGTTCACCTGGCATAAAAGAAGGATAGAAGCAACAGGGCATGAATCTTCAAGTTGTTCAAGATCTAGAAGCCGGCTTGCTTGAGGCTCGTTTTTTTCCTATCTAAAATACATTCTCGCTAAGAATGATATATTGATTCGTCTGCTCTGGCTATATGGCTTGTGGCAGGCGATTTTTTTGTGAATAGAAGAAATCTCTTCAAATATTTTTGGTTTCTTTTGCTTTTATGGTAAAATGGAGTGACATGTGTGTACTTTCTCACAATATTTACTTACATACCGTTTTATCCGCCGGTCATTTAGGCTAGAATAGTAGCAGGTAAGGGAGCCGAAGCATGAAACTGATCAATATTGGTTACGGAAATATTGTTGCTGCCCACAGGATTGTCGCGGTAGTCAGCCCGGAGTCGGCGCCGATTAAACGCCTCATCACCGTGGCACGTGAAAGAAATATTTTAATTGATGCTACATACGGCCGGCGAACGCGTGCGGTCGTCGTAACAGACAGCGATCATGTTATACTGTCCGCGGTTCAGCCGGAAACGGTAGCACAGCGGCTTTCATCTGTGGAGGATGGGACGGAAGAAAGCTAGGTTGGAGGATAAGGATGAAAAACGAAAGAGGCATTTTATTTATTCTTTCTGGCCCCTCAGGAGTCGGAAAGGGAACGATCTGCAAAGCGCTGCGTGCACAGAAGCTTAATATACAATATTCGGTTTCAGCCACGACTAGAAATCCGCGCGAAGGTGAAACTCATGGTGTGGAATACTTCTTCAAGACGAAAGAAGAGTTCCAGAAGATGATTGATCAAAATGAACTGCTTGAGTGGGCAGAGTATGTTGGAAACTATTACGGTACGCCGATAGAATATGTGAACCAAACACTTGATGAAGGACGTGATGTTCTTCTCGAGATCGAGGTGCAGGGAGCATTGCAAGTGAAGAAGACGTTCCCTGAAGGTGTATTTATCTTCCTTACTCCTCCAAGCCTTGACGAGCTGAGAAGCCGCATTGTCGGACGAGGAACAGAGACGGAAGATCTGATCAACAACCGCATGGCTGTTGCTAAGGAAGAGATCGAAATGATGAAGCATTATGATTATTCGGTTGTCAACGATGAGGTAGAGAGCGCGTGTGACCGGATCAAGTCCATCATAACAGCAGAGCACTGCAAAGTTTCCCACGTACAGCCAAAGTACGAAAAAATGTTTAGGAGCTGATTGTATTGTTATACCCTTCAATCGATGCGTTAATGGAAAAAATTGATTCTAAATATTCACTTGTCACTCTTTCTTCAAAGAGAGCACGAGAAATTCAAAAACACAGCAACCAGCAAATCGTTAAGCCTGTTTCACATAAATTTGTCGGCAAGGCACTAGAAGAGATCCATGAAGGCATCCTTAAGCCGGTAAAACAGGTGAAATCTGAAGAGTGACAAAAAATACAACCTTCTTGCAAGGTTGTTATTTTTTTCACTTCAAGAGTGTACAGAGAAGAAATTCGTAGTTCTCACTTTATAAGACAGATAGAATAGAATGAAATTTTTTTAAGATAGCTGCTAGACATGTTGACGAAGCATAAGGTTGTAAAGGTTGATTAGGCTGCCGCAGAACGATTGCGTCGGCCATCTTTCATTGTCTGAATTTATTTAAGCTGCAGTACAAGGCAAATGGCTGTGAATACGGTAAAATAAACATAAAGATTACACTACCGTAAAATTATTATGTAAACTGAACGGAGGCTTTACATGAATAACAAAAACATTCTCTTATGTGTATCTGGAGGAATTGCCGCTTATAAATCCGCGACAGTCGCTAGCCGTCTCTATCAGAGTGGATACCATGTCAAAGTAATCATGACCGAATCGGCACAGCAGTTCATCACAGCCTTAACGTTTCAAACGCTAACGAGAGGTGATGTATACACTGATACATTCGAAGAACGAAATCCGGAGGTCGTCAGCCATATTGATTTGGCGGACTGGGCGGATCTTGTTTTGGTGGCACCAGCTACGGCCAATGTGATCGGGAAGATTGCCAATGGGATCGGTGACGATATGCTCTCGACTACAATGCTCGCCGTAACGGCGCCTGTTCTGCTTGCTCCTGCTATGAATGTCAACATGTACAGCCATCCTGCTGTAAAGGAAAACATGAACAAGCTAAACTCGTTTGGCTTTCGCTTTATAGAACCAGGGGAGGGGCTGCTCGCCTGTGGCTATGTCGGCAAAGGAAGGCTTGCTGAGCCAGATGAAATTGTGATCGCCGTTGAAGCTTTTTTTGACGAAGTGAAGGAAGAAAAGCTTCTGCTGCACAATAAAAAGGTGCTCATTACGGCAGGGCCGACAAGGGAACTTGTCGATCCAGTGCGGTACTTTACTAACTTTTCATCAGGGAAGATGGGGTACGCCATCGCTAAGGCAGCAAAGAAAATGGGTGCTGAAGTGACGCTGATCACAGGTCCCACATCACTTGAAGTGCCTTCTGGAGTCACGGTTAAGCGGGTGGTTTCTACGCAGGAAATGCATGATGCCGTCATGGAGGAATTTCATAACCAAGATATTGTCATAAAGTGTGCCGCCGTTGCAGATTACAAGCCGGCTGTAAGATATGAAAGCAAAATGAAGAAAAATAAACAAGACTGGCACATTGAAATGGAAAAGACAGTGGATATTCTTGAGTCACTCGGACAAAAAAAGGAGCATCAGGTTCTTGTAGGATTCGCTGCTGAAACCAATAATCTTGAAGAGTACGCGAGGCGAAAGCTGGAAAAAAAGAATCTTGATCTGGTTGCAGCGAACGACGTGTCGAAAGAAGGGTCAGGGTTTGGCAGCGAAACCAATGAACTTGTTCTTTTTGGAAAGGACGGCACAAAGAAGGTTCTTCCGCTCGTCTCCAAAGACAAAGCAGCCGAGATGCTGTTAACAGAAGTCTCGGAGCTTTTGGACTGATGATCGCGCAGGTTGTCGTCGACCTGCCGTCAGGACTGGTCAACAAATCGTTCGATTATAAAGTGCCCGATTCATTAAAACACTCTATCCTGCCTGGTATGAGAGTAGTGGTGCCATTCGGTCCGAGGAAGCTTCAGGGGTTTGTGACACAAATTGTGCTGGACACTGATGTAGAAAAGCTCAAGGAAATTCAAGAAGTTCTTGATCCTGTTCCTGTACTTACAGAAGAACTGCTTCTTCTCGGACAATGGCTGTCTGACCATACATTAAGCTTTTACATCACCGTTTTTCAAGCGATGCTGCCTGCTGCCATGAAAGCTTCCTACAGCAAATCGTTCGTGCTGGCAAAAGAGCCGGCTGAGGATTTTCCGCTTGCATCACTTTACTCTAACCGGTCAGAAGTGACTTTAGATGAAGTGATTCAAGAGCACCCTCAAATGCTGGCAGTGTTCCAACAGCAGGCACGTGCAGGTGTGATCGATGTTATATACAAAGTGAAAGATCAAGCGGTAAAGAAAAAGAAAAAGTATGTCACATTGAAGGCTGATATGAAAGCAGCTGAAGAGTTCGCTGAAAACTTGCCGGCTCGTTCAAAAAAACAAAAAGATGTCCTCATGAACCTTGTCCTCATACCATTTCAGGAGCTTCAAGAACTGGTAAGAAATACAGGGGCCAACAGCGCAGCAGTTGCCGCACTTGAAAAAAAGGGGCTCGTCACGATTGAAGAACGTGAAGTCTACCGTGATCCATTTGCCGGAAGAGAAGAAAGAAAGACTGAGCCGCTTGAGCTGACCGATCTGCAGCAGCAGGCAATATTGCCGATCATTAATGCTATGGAAAAAAACAGTCATGAAACAGTCTTGCTTCATGGTGTGACAGGCAGCGGGAAGACGGAAATTTACCTTCAATCCATTGACAAAGCGCTCCAAGAAGGAAATGAGGCGATCGTCCTTGTGCCAGAGATCGCCTTAACTCCACAGATGGTCACGCGTTTTAAAGGCCGTTTCGGCTCGAAGGTAGCGGTTTTGCACAGCGGTCTGTCTAAAGGTGAAAAGTATGATGAATGGCGAAAGATTTTACGAAAAGAAGTGACGGTCGTTGTTGGAGCACGATCTGCCGTGTTCGCCCCTTTTGAAAACCTTGGGCTTATCATCATTGATGAAGAGCATGAGACAAGCTACAAACAGGACGATAACCCGCGCTATCATGCCAGGGACGTAGCCATTTGGCGCGGTCAGCATCATTCCTGTCCAGTTATTTTAGGAAGCGCTACGCCTTCACTTGAATCATACGCCAGAGCGCAAAAAGGCGTTTATACGCTAAGCAGCCTCACAAAGCGAGTGATGATGCAGGAGCTTCCGCCTGTAGAGATTACGGATATGAGGAACGAGCTGCATGAGGGCAACCGTTCGATGTTTTCTAGACGTTTGATGGAGGAGATGAATTCAAGGCTTGAGCGCGGTGAACAAATCGTCCTTTTTCTAAATAGGCGCGGTTATTCTTCCTTTGTCTTGTGCCGTGACTGCGGATATGCTGTCACGTGTCCGCATTGTGATATTTCATTGACGTATCACAAGAAAGGGCAGCAGCTCAAATGCCATTATTGTGGACATGAAGAATACATGCCGTCAAATTGCCCATCTTGTTCGAGCGAGCATATCCGTTACTTTGGCACGGGGACACAAAAGGTAGAAGAAGAGCTGGCGAAGCTTCTGCCTGAAGCGAGAGTCATCAGAATGGACGTTGATACGACAAGAAGAAAAGGCAGCCATGAGAAGCTGCTTACAGCCTTTGGCAACGAGGAGGCAGATATACTCCTCGGTACGCAGATGATCGCCAAAGGGCTGGATTTTCCTAAGGTGACACTGGTCGGCGTTCTTGCTGCAGATTCCATGCTTCACCTGCCCGACTTTAGAGCTTCAGAGAAAACGTTTCAGCTTCTTACCCAAGTTTCTGGCCGTGCAGGAAGGGATGTCCTTCCAGGCAAAGTTGTGATCCAGACGTATGACTGCAGCCACTACAGCATACAGTGCGCATCAGAGCATGATTACCTTACTTTTTATAACCGTGAGATGCTGACAAGGCGGAGCATGCAATATCCGCCTTATTATTTCTTAAGCATGATGACAGTCAGCAGTCCGGATTTACTTAAAGTGGTGGAAGTCAGTGAGAAAGCGGCAGAGTATTTACAATCTAAACTGAACACTTCCAGCATCATTTTAGGACCCGTGGCTTCACCGATTGCACGCTTGAAAGATAGATATCGCTATCAGGTCATGGTAAAATACAAAAATGAGCCAGACTTGAGGCTGTATATTAGGGAAATACTGAATCATTTTCAGCGAGACATCGCGCAGACTCAGCTTCAGATAGCGGTGGATATGAACGTGCAGAACGTCATGTAGGCGTATCTGCTTGAGGAGTTGAAAGATATGGCTGTAAAAAAGATTGTTCTTCATCCAGACCCCGTACTCGAGGAACGATGCCTTGATGTTACGGTTTTTGATAAAAAATTGGCCAAACTGGTTAGAGATATGTTTGATACGATGTATGAAGCAGAAGGCGTCGGTCTTGCTGCTCCACAGATTGGCATTACAAGCAGGGTCGCGGTAGTAGACACAGGGGATGACCTAGGACCGCTCGTTCTGATCAATCCGGTCATTACGAAACAAAGCGGTTCACAGGCTGGTCCAGAAGGATGTTTAAGCTTTCCAGGTTTGTTCGGAGACGTGGATCGGGCTGAAAAAATTACTGTAGAGGCCATGGACCAAAAAGGGAGGCCGTTTACACTTCATGCGGAAGGATTTACGGCTCGTGCCATCCTTCATGAAACGGACCATTTGAACGGTGTACTATTCACAAGCAAAGTGACGCATTTTTATGAAGAAGGCGAATTTGAAAGGTAGGATATCATGAGAATTGTTTTTATGGGAACACCCGATTTTTCAGTTCCGGTGCTGCGCCGGCTGTCTGAGGACGGATACGAGGTCGTGGGAGTCGTTACTCAGCCGGACAAACCGGTCGGAAGAAAAAGGGAGATCAAGCCGACGCCTGTAAAAGAAGAAGCGTTAAGACTCGGAATCCCGGTATTTCAGCCGATCAAATTAAAAGAAGAACATGAAGCGATCCTTTCACTGAAGCCTGACTTGATCGTCACAGCCGCATACGGCCAAATTCTGCCTAATGCTGTTCTCGATGCTCCACCGTTTGGGTGCATCAACGTACATGCTTCCCTGCTGCCAGAATACCGCGGTGGTGCACCGATTCATAAAAGCATTCTGGACGGCAAGAAAAAGACAGGCATCACGATCATGTACATGGTAGAGAAACTTGACGCTGGGGATATACTGTCACAAAAAGAAGTCCAAATTGAAGAAAATGATCATACAGGAACACTTCATGATAAGCTAAGTGCAGCAGGTGCAGAATTGTTATCGGAAACGATTCCGCAGCTTGCTGAAGGAAAGATCAAGGCTGTACCGCAGGATGCAGAGAAAGTGACATACGCGTGGAACATTACAAGAGATCAAGAAAAAATAATGTGGGACAATGGCGGCGAAGTGATCTTCAATCAGATTCGCGGTCTTCATCCATGGCCAGTAGCGTATACGGAGCTTAACGGCAACGTGATGAAAATATGGTGGGGCGAAAAAAGAAAAAGCAGCAGCTCAGCTGAACCGGGAACGATCCTATCTATTGAAGAGGATGGCTTTTGTGTAGCCACCGGCAGCCGTACTGCCATTTTTGTAACAGATTTGCAGCCTGCTGGCAAAAAAAGAATGCTGGCGAAGGATTATCTTAAGGGCTCGGAATTGAAGGTAGGCATGAAGCTTGGACAATAAAAGAAGCAAAAAAACGGTCAGACAACTTGCTCTGGACATTTTGATGAAAATTGAACAAAACCAGGCATACAGTAATCTTCTCATCAATCAAGAGCTGCAAAAGTCAGGGCTCGATGAACGAGATAAAGGCCTTTTGACGACGCTTGTATATGGGACCGTTCAAAGGCAAAACACATTAGATTATTATATCGCTCCCTTTTTAAAAAAAGGGCTGAAGAAAAAAGACGAGTGGGTGCGTGTGCTCCTGAGAATGTCTGTTTTCCAATTTTTGTACATGGACAGGGTGCCTGATCACGCTATTATTAATGAAAGTGTTACGATTGCGAAAACTAAGGGACATCTAGGACTTGGCGGCCTTGTCAACGGAGTATTACGCAGCATACAGCGGGAAGGTGTTGCATCGATAGAAGATGTGAAGGATGACGGACTCCGCCTATCTCTTCAGTTCAGTACACCTCAATGGATGATCGAAAAGTGGTCAAGCCAGTATGGTGAACTGACAGCAGCACGGATGGCAGAGGCGAATTTAAGTCCAGCGCCAGTTACGGCTAGAGTGAACACGTTAAAAGGCTCAATAGAAGACGCGATTGCTGCATTGGCTGCAGAAGGAATACAAGCCTCAAAAGGCGAATTGTCTGAAGATAGCATTGTGATAGAAAAGGGTTATTTGCCTGCTTCCGAATCCTATAAAAAAGGATGGCTCACCATACAAGATGAGAGCTCGATGCTTGTCGCAAGAGCACTCGCTCCAAAACCGGGAGAAAGGGTTCTGGATGCTTGTGCGGCTCCAGGCGGCAAAACCACGCACCTTGCAGAACAGATGAAGGACAATGGCACGATCTATGCCCTGGACTTGCATCCTCATAAAATCAGACTCATCCAAGAGCAGGCACAAAGGCTTGGTCTGAACTGCATAAAGGCCGAGGCGCTTGATGCGAGAAAAGCAAAGGAAAAGTTTGAGAGCCGTTTCTTTGACCGTATACTGCTTGATGTCCCATGCAGCGGATACGGTGTTATACGCAAGAAACCAGACATGAAATGGACGAAGAACGAAAGTGATGCAGAGCGGCTGACCTTTATCCAAAAGGAAATCGTACAAAGTGTCGTTCCGCTATTAAAGGACGGCGGAACACTCGTTTACAGTACTTGCACCATTGATCAATCAGAAAATCAAGAGATGGCCAATTGGATTTTGGAAGAGTTCGCTGAACTGGGTTATGATTCTTCTTTCAATGAAAAAATGCCACAGTCAGTCTCATCTTATATAACGGAAGGAAAAGCGCAGCTGCAGATTCTTCCCCATTATTTCAACAGCGACGGATTTTTTATAGCAGCATTCAAGAAAATCCCAAAACAGACAGCAGGCGGTGAAACAGATGCTTAAACCATTATCAGAAAAGCAAGCCAATCCAAACATTAAGCCATCAATCTACTCATTGGAACTTCATGAGTTTGAAGCATGGCTCAAGGAAATGAAGGAGCCTAAATTCCGGGCGAAGCAAATATTTGAGTGGCTGTATCAAAAACGAGTCACTTCTTTTGAGGAGATGACGAATCTTCCTAAAGGACTGCGTGACAAGCTTGATCATGACTATTACATCGAGCCGATGAAGGAAGTGATCCGTCAGGAATCCTCTGATGGGACGATCAAATTTTTATTCGAGCTTCAGGATGGCTATTCGATCGAAACGGTACTTATGCGGCATGAGTATGGCAACAGCATCTGTGTTACCACACAGGTCGGATGCCGGTTAGGCTGTACGTTTTGTGCGTCAACACTTGGCGGGCTAAAAAGAAACCTGCTTGCCGGCGAAATTGTCGGACAAGTTCTTCAAGTGCAGAAAGCGCTTGATGAAACGGAAGAGCGTGTATCATCGATCGTCGTGATGGGAATAGGAGAACCTTTTGACAACTACGAGGGTCTTCTTTCTTTTCTTAGAATCGTTAACCATGAGGCCGGGCTAAATATCGGAGCTCGACATATCACGATCTCAACAAGCGGAATTGTGCCGTATATCTATAAGTTCGCTGATGAAGGCATGCAGATCAATTTTGCTATTTCTCTTCACGCTCCAAGCACGGAGATCAGAAGCAAACTAATGCCTGTTAACCGGATGTATCCGCTTGACGAGCTGATGGAATCAATCCGTTATTACATCAAAAAAACAGGCCGGAGGGTGACGTTTGAATATGGCTTATTTGGCGGGGTCAACGATCAAGTGGAACACGCTGAAGAATTGGCAGCGCTCATCAAGCCGATCAAGTGCCACGTCAACCTGATTCCGGTGAACTATGTACCAGAAAGAGATTATGTCAGAACGTCGAAAAATCAAATCTTCAAGTTTTGGGAAACGCTGAAAAAACGGGGGATCAACGCAACGATCAGACGTGAGCAGGGCCATGATATTGATGCAGCCTGCGGACAGCTCCGTGCAAAGGAACGTAAAGAAGAGACGAGGTGACTTCTGTGAAAACCGCATTTCAAAGTGATACTGGTTTGGTTCGGCACCATAATGAAGACAGCGGGGGAGTGTTCACTAAAAGTGGACACTTTCTTGCCATTATCGCCGATGGCATGGGAGGGCACAATGCAGGTGAAGTTGCCAGCCAGCAAGCGATCCAATATTTTGAGGAAAAATGGAAAGACATTTCTGAAGAAGTATTAACGAATGTGGAAAATAGGAAAGCATGGCTACGAAATACGATCACTGAAGTTAACAAACACGTTTATACGATCGCAAACGAAAATGAATCGATGAAAGGGATGGGTACAACCATTGTTGCCGCGATTGGGGATGATGTTGTCGTAGTCATCGGGAATATAGGCGATTCAAGATGCTATCTATTAAACGGAGACGAGTTCAGCAAGGTGACAGAAGATGATACACTCGTCAATGAACTGGTAAAATCAGGGCAGATCACAGAAGATGAAGCCCAGATTCATCCTAGAAAGAATGTCATATTAAAAGCGGTTGGAACAGATTACCGAGTTGAGCCTAAGCTTTCACTCGTAGAGTGGAAGGATGGGGATATCCTGTTGCTTTGCTCTGACGGCCTTTCTGACAAAGTAACGAAGGATACGATCGAGCATATTCTGCGCAATGAGGATGTTCCGCTCGGCGAGAGAGCGCTGGAATTTATTAAAGAAGCGAACCGTAACGGGGGCGATGATAATATTACGGTGGCGCTGGTAATGAATGCAGACGTTTCTCAAGTGCAAGAAGGGGAAGCATAATATGATTGGCAAACGAATAAGCGGCCGATATAAGCTGCTTGAAGTCATTGGAGATGGCGGGATGGCCATCGTCTACAGGGCACTTGACTTAATTTTGGACAGAGATGTTGCTGTAAAGATCTTACGGCCAGAGTTTTCAGATGATGAAGAATTTATCCGCCGGTTTAAAAGGGAAGCAGAAGCCGCAACAAGCCTTGATCATCCAAACATCGTCAGCATTTTTGATGTTGGCGAAGAAGAGAACATCTATTTTATCGTGATGGAATATGTTCAAGGTAAAACATTAAAACAATACATAAAAGAACATGGCAAGCTGTCTGTTGAACAATCGCTTGATATCATGAAGCAAATTGCATCGGGAATGGCTGTCGCTCATGATTATGGCATTATTCACCGTGACATTAAGCCACACAATATACTGCTGAACAGCCATGGGACAGCAAAGGTAACCGATTTCGGCATTGCGCTTGCCATTACGAGTGCAACCATCACCCACACCAACTCAGTGTTAGGCTCGGTCCACTACTTTTCTCCAGAACAAGCCCGCGGAGGTCTGGCAACAGGCAAGTCTGATATATACTCTCTTGGCGTCGTACTATATGAAATGGTGACAGGGAGAGTGCCATTTACTGGAGAATCTCCTGTGTCAGTGGCATTGAAACACCTGCAAGATTCTGTTATTGAGCCAAGAAGATTGAATCCTGATATCCCGCAAAGCGTGGAGAACATGATATTAAAGTGCTTAGCCAAAAATCCGCTGTACCGTTATGAAACGGCCCATGAGCTGCTCGAGGATGCCGAAGATGCGCTGCTGCCAGGCCGATTAAATGAGCGCAAATGGACGGCGCTTCAAGAAGACGAAGAAGAAAAAACAAGGATGATGAATCCCGTTATAGCCGGGAGTAAAAGTCCTGAGGTAATGGCTTCTGAAAAAGTGAAAGAGAAAGAGAAACAGCCAGGAAAAAAGAAAAGAAAGTGGTGGCTCATCCTTCTTCTTTTATTCGTCTTGGCTGGTGGAGCAGCGGCAGCAGCCTTTACTTTGCTTCCGGCTTTGTTCTATGTGGAAGAAGTAACAGTACCGAGCTTGGAGAACAAAGATTACGAGGATGCACTGGACAGACTGACCGCACTCGGACTAGAAGTCAGCAGGAAAGAACAGCATGATTCAAAGGTAGAGGACGGCAAAGTGATCAGGCAGGACCCCATATCTGGTACAAAAGTAAAAGAAGGCAGCAAAGTAGTCTTGATTGTCTCCAAAGGCCCTGAAGAAAGCGAAATGCCTGACATTACTGGATTGAACATCGAGGAAGCTGAAAATATTCTCGAAAGCAAGGGTTATATTAACAGAGAAATTATTTATGAAGAATCTGAATCAGAAGCTGAAGGGACCGTCATCTCACAGACTCCTGATATTGGACAAAGCGTCGTGCCATCTGAAGCACAGGTGATTATCCGTGTAAGCTCTGGTCCGGAACTGATTAAAATGGAAAACTTAACAGGATTGACTAAGGAAGAAGTAGAAGCATTTGCTTCCACTTCCGGTCTAAAAACGCTGTATAAGGACGAATTTTCAGAGACGGTCGAAAAAGGCCGTGTCATAACTCAAGAGCCTGGACCGTATACGGAGCTTGAAAAGGGTGACACCATTACGGTAACACTTTCGAAAGGTCCAGACCCTGACAAGCAGCAGGAACCGGCCCCTCAAGAAGAAGAGCCGGAGGCGAAACAGTTTAATGCGAAGCTAACGGTAAAGCTTCCAAAGAAAAATAAAAAAGAACCGGCTATGGTTAAGATCGTTTACAGCGATCAAAAGGCAAGCAATAAAGTATTCGTTGAAGAACCGATTACGGGAACGAAGGAATATGTTATTCCGCTAACCGTAGCCAAGGACGGTACCGCCTCGTACACTCTTTATATTAACGGCAAGGAGGAAACGACTAAAACATATGGTTATGATGATTTGGAGGAAGACAGAGAGGATCAAGGTGATTGATCATGCCTGAAGGAAGAATTATCAAAGCGTTAGCCGGATTTTATTATGTCAGCCACGAGGAGGGCATCTTTCAATGCAGGGGCAGAGGCAACTTTAGAAAAAGAAAGATATCACCTTTAGTCGGCGATTGGGTGGAATTTGAATCCTCTAACGTGACAGACGGCTATATTCTTGATGTTTCTGAGAGGAAAAACGAGTTAGTCCGGCCTCCTGTCGCTAACATTGATCAAGCCTTGCTTGTCTTCTCAGCCGTGGAACCAGCGTTTGCGCCTGTGCTGCTTGACCGGTTTTTGGTTCATATCGAACAAAACCATATTCATCCTGTTATCGTCGTATCAAAAATGGACCTTGTTAGCGATGAAGAAAAAGAAAGTATTGAAGAATACATGTCTATGTACCGTGATATCGGGTATGAAGTGATTCCAACATCAACGAAGGCTGCCGCAGACCTGCCTCATTTTCATGAGCTTTTTAAAGATAAGGTGACAGTGTTTGCCGGACAGTCGGGAGTAGGAAAATCATCACTGCTGAACCTGATCAATCCTGAATTGAACCTGGAAACAAATGCGATCTCCACTCATCTTGGCCGAGGAAAGCATACGACTCGCCATGTAGAGCTGATCCCTTTTGGAGAAGGGCTTGTGGCGGACACACCAGGCTTCAGCTCACTCGATTTTACGGACATCAGCACAGAAGACCTATCCCGCTTATTTCCAGAAATGGAGAGCCGTCTAGATGGCTGCAAGTTTAGAGGGTGCACCCATACATCAGAGCCAAAATGCGCGGTCAAAACTGCTGTTGATGACGGCGAGATCCATAAAGGCCGTTACGATAACTATGTCAGCTTTCTGCAGGAAATTAAAGAACAAAAAAGGAGATATTAACCATGGTTAAAGTTGCGCCATCCATCCTTTCAGCCAATTTTGCTGCTTTAGCAGATGATGTTGCTGCAGCAGAAAAGGCTGGTGCGGATTATATTCACGTTGACGTGATGGACGGGCATTTTGTGCCGAACATCACGTTCGGTCCACTGGCTGTTAAGGCGATCCGGCCAGCGACATCGCTTCCTCTTGATGTCCACCTTATGATCTCGAATCCAGACCAATACATTCAAGAGTTCGCGCATGCGGGTGCAGACATCATATCAGTTCATGTTGAGGCTTGTCCTCATCTGCACAGAACGATTTCATATATAAAAGAACATGGTGTTAAAGCGGGTGTTGTACTGAACCCGGCAACACCTGCAGAAAGCATACGACATGTCATCGAGGAGGTCGATTTGGTGCTGGTTATGACGGTGAATCCAGGTTTTGGAGGCCAGGCGTTCATTCCCGGCATGCTGCAGAAAATTTCTCAAATTCGCAAGATGGCCGACGATCTCGGTCTGGATGTTGAGATTGAGGTAGACGGCGGCGTAAATGCTGAAACGGCAGTACTTTGCCGTGAAGCCGGTGCGAATGTGCTTGTGGCAGGATCAGCCGTGTATGGGAAAAACGACTTAAAGGATGCAATCTCGTCCATCCGTGGTGTATAATATAAGCAGGAAAAAATAATCAGTGCCACAGGGGGAGTCTTTCAAAAAGGCTGAGAGGGGAGTATGCTCCCGACCCTTTGAACCTGAAGCAGGATCATGCCTGCGTAGGAATGTGGAGAACTTGACTTTGTCGTTTGCAAAGCAGCCTTCTTTCACATGATGGCTGCTTTTTATTTTTTCTCCAGCATACTGAAAGGAGAGAAAGATATGGAAAGAAAAACGTTAGGGCTGCTGACTGAAGCGGCAATCATGAGTGCGCTCGCCGTCATTTTAGGTTTTGTGAAATTCAATGGCTTCTGGCCGAACGGAGGCTCTGTCAGCCTCGAGATGGTGCCGATCTTTTTTATGGCATTCAGAAGAGGTCTTGCGGGAGGATTGATTACAGGTTTGGCTGTCGGTCTGCTTCAGCTGATGTTCAACTTTTCAGCCGTTCATCCATTGTCTATCGTACTGGATTATCCGATCGCTTTTATGGCAGCAGGGCTTGCAGGAATGTTTGCGCTACCAGCCAAAGAAAAGGCATCAAAGCGCTCGCTGTACTTGGTCACCGGAATTTTTCTCGGGTGTACGGTTCGTTTTGCTTCACATGTATTGTCGGGAGCCGTGTTTTTCGCAAGTTATGCACCAGAAGGGATGAACCCGTGGCTTTACTCGGTGTTATATAACGGATCGTATATGCTGCCCATATTCTTGATCACGTCCGCGGCAGCCTTGTTCATTACGAGTTCATCTCCTCGGTTGATTCATACCGGCCGCTCAAAAGCAGAACATGCCGCGTAAGATTATCATTGCAGCTGGAGGGCCGCCTCACTATTGGCCGGAAATTGACCATTCCGAAAAAGCTGTATATGTTGGCGCTGACAGAGGGGTCTATCATCTTCTTGAAACAGGAATTATTCCTCATTATGCTTTCGGCGATTTTGATTCGGTTACAGAAGAAGAAAAACGCAAGATTCAGCAAGCTGACATGATGATGGTGGAATATGAAAAAGAAAAGAACGCAACCGATTTGGAGCTTGCGCTAGATTGGGCTGTCAGCCAGCGCCCTTCATCCATCGAGTTGATCGGCGCGACGGGAGGGCGGCTCGATCATGCCCTTGTTAACATTCAGCTCATGCTTAAAGGACTCAAGAACGGAGTGAAAACCGTCATGAAAGACGTTCAGAATGAAATGGAGCTGTTTCTGCCTGGAACTTACGAAATAACCACCTCCGAATTAGGCGAAGCTAACTATATTTCCTTCCTGGCGTTCTCTTCTGAAGTGAAGGGGATCACCCTCAAAGGATTTAAATATCCTCTGGAAATGGCAGATCTTCACATAGGATCGTCGCTTTGCATTTCAAACGAGCTAGCCGATAAAAGTGGTACTTATTCCTTTACATCAGGCATATTATTGATGGTAAAGAGCCGTGATTAACCCGGAATCACGGGTTTACAGGCCCCGCAACTTATTATTAACGGGGAATATAGTAATTATGGGTGACTTCCATTATACTTTAGCGGGCCTGGAGGAGGGGTAAGATGAAGTTCTACACGATTAAATTGCCTAAGTTTTTAGGGGGATTCGTCAGAGCCATACTCGGTTCCATGAAAAAAGGGTAAACGTAAAAAAACGCCGCTGCAGGCGTTTTTTTACGTTTTTTTTTCTTTTTTTTGAGAAGCTTACTTAAACAACGTATTCTAATAAATTTGAAGAGCCGAATGGATTTGTTCCATAAGAAGACACAGGAGAATTTCTTAACATCGCAGAATTGTTATTTATTGTACATCTTTGAATACGACAATTGATAAAGTTGATCTTCGTCTCAGGTGCCGACTCCTCGAAAATGAAAATCACATTTTCTAGCATCTGATGTTTTGCTGCGTAGCTTTCCTTATCCTGCGTGTGGGAGTGAGAAGGTGAGACCCTTCAATGGCGCTTGGAGAGCGTTGGGGCTCACCTTGTCCAGCTACGGCGGCTAGTCCCTCGAGTCAGAAGGATGAATGGTCCAGTAAGGCAAAGAGCGCCTTCCTTGCCCCTTCACCTTCTGCTGGTCGGGACTGAACGAGCCGCCTCCGCATTTCGGTTTGTCCAGCTACGGCGGCTAGTCCCTCGAGTCAGAAGGATGAATGGTCCAGTAAGGCAAAAAGCGCCTTACTTGCCCCTTCACCTTCTGCTGGTCGGGACTGAACGAGCCGCCTCCGCATTTCGGTTTGTCCAGCAGAAATGGCTAGCTCCTCGAGGTCAAATGAGCCAGTGCCCAATAAGTCACAAACCGATTCTTTAGGTCCCTTTCTCATTTGCTTGCCCTAGGCTGAACGAGCCTTTTTTTGCTTTTCGGCATCACCCCGCGGAAAGCATGCACCTGGAATGGAAATCAACTTTCATCTCTTAATTCATAAAAACATCTTTGATAAAGCAGAAACCAAAATAAAAAAGCATCGGCACGTGTGCCGATGCTTTTTATTAAACGCGCTCTACCTTCCCGGACTTAAGTGCGCGGGCAGATACGTAAACTCGCTTAGGCTTGCCATCCACAAGGATGCGGACCTTCTGAACGTTTACGCCCCAGCTTTTCTTCGCTTTGTTCATCGCGTGAGAGCGTTTATTTCCTGTCTTCGGTGCTTTTCCAGTAATGAAACATTTACGTGCCATGTTGATGTACCTCCTTCGTTACAGCAAAAAGCTATGAATCAATTCAGTCGTATGTTAAATACTAACTTATATTAGCATGAGTCACAACGGTTTGCAACATTAGAAATAAAACATTTCAAGTAAATTTGCTTGACAAAGCTTTCAGAACTGGTGTGAAATGGACTAGTCCTTTTAAATCAAGGTAAAGTATAGTAAAATGTTTGGTAGCCATATAAATTAAAAGGGGGATTTAAGCATGTCCATTGAAATGAAAACAAATTATGGTCAGATTGATATTTCAAACGAAGTTATCGCGACAATTGCAGGCGGCGCAGCGATCGACTGTTACGGCATCGTCGGAATGGCGTCTAGAAAACAGCTTAAAGACGGACTTTCTGAACTTCTTGGACGTGAAAACTTTTCCCGTGGAATCGTCGTAAGGCAGGAAGAAGACGAAGTGCATATCGATATGTACATCATCGTCAGCTATGGCACGAAGATTTCAGAAGTGGCACACAATGTCCAAAATAAAGTAAAGTACACACTTGACCAGATGCTAGGATTATCCGTTGATTCGGTTAACATCTATGTTCAGGGTGTAAGGGTAACCACCCCTTAAGTTAGGAGGAAAGGTTTGTGTCTTTAAAGGTATTAGACGGTAACAAGTTCGCTCAGATGGTGCTTGAAGGAGCAGCGAACTTATCCAAAAATGCGGCAATGGTTGACGCCTTAAACGTATTTCCTGTCCCAGACGGAGATACCGGAACAAACATGAATTTAACCATCACATCAGGTGCGAAAGAAGTAGAGAAAAGCAAGGAAAATCATGTTGGAAATGTAGCAGCATCATTTGCTAAAGGCTTGCTGATGGGGGCCAGAGGGAACTCTGGTGTCATTTTGTCCCAGATTTTCAGAGGGTTTTCTAAAGCCGTTGAGGGAAAATCATCCATTAACGCTCAAGAATTCGCTAAAGCATTCGAAGGCGGAGTTGAAACGGCTTATAAAGCAGTCATGAAGCCCGTTGAAGGAACGATTTTAACTGTAGCGAAAGATTCAGGAAGAATGGCTGTGAAATCAGCCAAAAAGAATGATGACATTATTACGGTTATGAAAGACGTACTGACAGAAGCGTATGCCTCATTAAATCGTACACCAGACCTTTTGCCTGTCCTGAAAGAAGTCGGCGTTGTCGATTCAGGCGGACAAGGTCTTGTGACGGTTTATGAAGGTTTCCTCGCCGTGCTTGAAGGAAGAGAGCTTCCTAAGACACCAGCGGCTTCTAAGCTGATGAATGATATGGTCAATGCCGAACACCATAAAGCGCAGATGCACATGAAAACAGAAGATATCGTTTTCGGCTATTGCACCGAATTCATGGTAAAGTTTGAAGACGATAAACTGAGCAAGACATCTTTTGATGAAAATGCGTTTAGAAACGAGCTCAACAACCACGGAGATTCTCTTCTCGTCGTTTCCGATGATGATGTTGTGAAAGTGCATATCCATACCGAGAAGCCTGGCGATATGCTTACTCTCGCACAGCGTTTCGGCAGCCTGATTAACATAAAAATCGAGAATATGCGCGAGCAGCATACAGCGATCCTTGAGAGCGAACAAGTCGTGCCTCAATATTCGTCGAAACCTGTTTCAGAGAAGAAGAAATTCGGAATCGTTACCGTTGCGATGGGTTCAGGAATCGAAGAGATGTTCACGAGCATGGGAGCGGCCGTCATTCAAGGCGGACAGACGATGAACCCGAGCACAGAGGATATTGTTAAAGCGATCGCAGAAGTGAACGCGGAAAACGTGTTTATCCTTCCGAACAACAGCAATATCATCATGGCAGCTGAACAGGCAGCAAGTGTTGTAGACCAGGAAGTGCGTGTGATCCGTACAAAAACAGTTCCACAGGGTATCGCGTCGATTCTCGCGTTCAACCCTGGTGCAGCACTTGAAGAAAATGAAAGAAAAATGACAGATGCGATCTCAACTGTTAAGTCAGGACAAGTGACGTTTGCTGTTAGAGATACATCTATCGATGGTGTTGATATTAAAAAAGACGACTACATGGGCATCTATGAAGGAAAAATCGTCGTCTCCATCCAAGGCAAGCAGGAGGCTGCGAAACAGCTTCTGCAAGAGATGCTGGATGAGGACTCTGAGATCGTAACCATCATCATCGGCGAAGATACGACGAATGAAGAAGCGGAAGAGCTGACGGATTTTATTGAAGCTTCATTCCCTGAAGCAGAAGTGGAAGTTCACGTCGGCAGCCAGCCAATCTATTCGTATATCCTGTCAGTCGAATAAGCTTTTGAAAGATATTCTCTCTTAACCACGCTTATGATATGGTTAAGAGGGAATATTTTTGTGTTTACTTATTTATGAAATGAGGCTAGTGATATGAAGTATAAAAGTGTTTTTGACATCATCGGTCCGGTCATGATTGGACCATCAAGCTCTCATACGGCTGGCGCTGCCAGAATCGGACGCGTCGCGAGGCATCTGTTCGGCAGGAAACCCGATTATGCCCGTGTATACTTTTACGGTTCATTTGCGAAAACATATAAAGGCCATGGCACAGATGTTGCGATTGCCGGGGGAATACTGGATTTCGACACGTTCGATACAAGAATCGTGAATGCGCTTACACTAGCGAAGGAAGCGGGCATCCAGATTACAATGAGTGAAGAAGATGCGATTACAGATCATCCAAACACGGCAAGAATTGTTCTTGGTGATGAAAAAGGCGAGATGGAGCTTACGGGTATTTCAATTGGCGGTGGAAAAATTGAAGTGACCGAGCTGAACGGCTTTAAACTTCGTCTAAGCGGAAACCATCCGGCCTTGTTGATCGTTCACAACGATAAATTCGGAGCAATAGCTGGCGTGACGAATATTTTGGCCAAGCATTCGATTAACATCGGCCAAATGGAAGTTTCTCGAAAAGAAAAAGGCAAAGAAGCGCTCATGGTCATCGAGGTTGACCAAAATATTGAAAACAGCATCATGCAGGAGATTGAATCACTGCCAATCGTTTCACAAGTCGTTAAAGTGCATGATTAAAGGGGGAGTTAGAACATGTTTCGTAATGCAGCAGAGTTAGTTGAACTAGCTGAGTCGAAAGGCTGTAAAATATCCGATATTATGATCGAGCAGGAAATAGAGTTTACAGGTAAAACAAGAGAACAGATCATCTCCCAGATGGACCGCAACTTGCAGGTCATGGAAGATGCGGTTTTGCGCGGCGTGACCGAGGACGTCCGCTCACACTCCGGGCTTACAGGTGGAGATGCGAAGCTTCTGCAAACGTACATGAAAAGCGGAAAATCACTGTGCGGAGAATTCATGCTTGATGCGGTGAGTAAAGCGATCGCGACGAACGAAGTGAACGCCGCCATGGGAACGATCTGTGCCACACCGACTGCTGGTTCTGCGGGTGTAGTGCCAGGAACTTTGTTTGCGATCAAAGAAAAACTGAACCCGACTCGTGAACAGATGGTCGCGTACTTATTTACATCAGGCGCGTTCGGTTTTGTTGTAGCCAACAACGCATCGATCTCCGGCGCGGCTGGGGGATGCCAGGCTGAGGTTGGAAGTGCGACAGGCATGGCGGCGGCGGCCATTGTGGAGCTTGCTGGCGGGACACCTTCTCAATGCGCACAGGCCTTTGCCATCGCCCTTAAAAATATGCTCGGCCTCGTATGTGATCCAGTAGCTGGGTTGGTGGAAGTGCCTTGCGTTAAACGGAACGCGATGGGTGCGAGCAACGCGCTAGTGGCGGCAGATATGGCGCTCGCGGGAATCGTCAGCCGTATTCCATGCGATGAAGTCATTGAGGCCATGTATAAAATCGGACTCACAATGCCAGTAGCGCTAAAAGAAACAGCGCAAGGAGGCTTGGCGGCTACACCTACCGGAAGAGAGCTCGAAGCGAAAATATTCGGTGTGCCGCTCAGCGAAAAGTGAGCATGCTGTATGAACCCGTAACCGCCGTACAAGGGATTGGAGAATCTAAACGAGCTGATCTAGAAGCTCTTGGCATTTACTCTGTTATGGACCTGTTAGAATATCTGCCTTTTCGGTATGACGACAACAAGCTGAAAAGTCTGCCTGAGATAGAACACGATGAAAAAGCAACGATTGAAGGGAAGGTTCATTCTGAACCTTCTCTCCGTCATTTTCCAAGGAAAAAATCTAGATTGTCTGTCAGGGTGCTCGTTGGAGAAAAGTTTTTGATCACAGTGGTCTTCTTCAACCGGGCGTTTTTAAAAAGCCAGATTTCCCCTGGACAAACAGTTACACTGACAGGTAAATGGGACAAACATAAAATGACGCTCAATGCATCGGACATTCACTTTGGACCATACAGCAGCGACCAAGCGATCGAACCTGTCTATCCGCTAAAGGGCAACATTTATATGAAGGCGCTCAGAAAAATGATTCAGCAGGCTTTTCATCAATTCGGTAAGGAAATTGAAGATAGCCTGCCTGCTGTTTTTATGCAGCGATATAAGCTGATGAAAAAAGGAGAGGCGCTCTATAGGATGCATTTTCCTGCTTCTTTTGAAGCGTTAAAAATGGCGCGCCGAACACTGGTCTATGAAGAGCTGCTGCTGTTTCAGCTAAAAATGCAGCTGTTTAAAAAAATGAACCGTGATCAATCGGAAGGAAAGTCCCTGCGTATAGACGGAAAGAAAACAATTGAATTCGTCCAATCTCTTCCGTTCACACTGACAGAGGCGCAGCAACGGGTGACGGAAGAAATCATGCACGATTTGAAGTCTCCTTATAGGATGAATCGACTGCTGCAAGGCGATGTTGGTTCAGGAAAAACGGCGGTCGGTGCTGTTGCGCTGTATGCTGCGGTAACGGCAGGCAAGCAAGGGGCGATGATGGTGCCAACTGAAATTCTTGCCGAGCAGCATTATCAGTCTCTGCAGGGTATGTTTGCTCCTTTCGGAATAGAAACCGCCCTGCTGACAAGCTCAGTAAAAGGAAAAAAAAGAAAAGAGATTTTAGAAAAGCTCGCCCTCGGTGAGATATCCGTCATGATAGGCACTCACGCCTTAATACAAGATGAAGTCAACTTTAAAGATCTTGGTCTCGTAATCACGGATGAACAGCACCGTTTTGGAGTGAACCAAAGAAGAGTGCTGAGAGAAAAAGGGGAATACCCGGATGTCTTATTTATGACAGCGACCCCGATTCCGCGGACACTGGCGATATCAGCTTTTGGCGATATGGACGTGTCGACGATCGATGTGATGCCCGCAGGACGAAAGCCGATTGAAACATACTGGGCGAAACATGACATGCTTCCCCGCGTTCTTGAGTTTATTAAAAAAGAACTAGCTAAAGGACGTCAGGCGTATGTGATCTGTCCGCTCATAGAGGAATCGGAGAAAATCGATGTGCAGAACGCGATAGATGTTCACATGCAGCTGTCCTTGTACTTTGGCTCAAGTGCCGCTGTCGGACTCATGCATGGAAGGCTTCATCCGTCTGAAAAAGAAGAGGTGATGAAGAAATTCGCCTTCAATGAAACTCAGATTCTCGTATCGACTACAGTCGTCGAAGTAGGTGTGAACGTTCCCAATGCAACGGTCATGGTTGTCTATGATGCGGACCGTTTTGGCTTGAGTCAGCTGCACCAGCTCAGAGGCCGTGTCGGCAGGGGGCTCGAACAATCATACTGCATCCTTATAGCCGATCCGAAATCTGAAGAAGGACAGGAGCGCATGACGATCATGACCGAAACCTCCAATGGGTTTGAACTGTCAGAGAAAGACCTTCAGCTCCGTGGTCCTGGTGACTTTTTTGGAGCGAAGCAGAGCGGGCTGCCAGATTTTAAGACAGCGGATCTTGTGCATGATTATCGAGTGCTTGAAACAGCGAGAAAAGATGCTGCAGAATTAATTTTTTCTGATTATTTCTGGTCTGACGGCGAATTTGCGCCGCTAAGAGCATCTCTTGAAGCAGCGGGTGTGTTCCAAAATGACCGGCTGGATTAGGTGAAAAGGATTGAAAGCAGAACTCTGGTATTATATACTGCTATTAGTACCTGCTCATAGTAATGATACTGGCAGTGTTTAGGACGGTGTAGGATGAAAAAAAACAAAAAAGAAAGACAATCGCTGCTAGTAGAAACGATAAAAGAGACCCCTTTTATAACAGATGAAGAATTAGCAGAAAAGTTTCAGGTGAGTGTCCAGACGATAAGGCTGGATCGTCTGGAACTGAGTATTCCTGAACTTCGCGAACGAATTAAAACGGTCGCTCAAACTCGGCTCGATGACGTGAGGGCTCTAACGATCGAAGAGGTCATCGGTGAAATGATTGATTTGCAGCTAGATGAATCAGCGATCTCTATTCTTGACATCAAACGTGAGCATGTGTTTTCACGAACGAACATCGCACGGGGGCACCATCTTTTCGCGCAAGCCAATTCACTCGCAGTCGCCATCATAGACGATGAACTTGCGCTCACGGCATCTGCTGAAATCCGTTTTGTCCGCCAAGTTAAAGCGGGTGAGCGAGTGGTTGCTAAGGCAAAAGTAACCAAACGCGGCAGTGACCGCACTGTAGTTGATGTGACAAGCTTTGTAGACAAAGAGACCGTATTTAGCGGAAAGTTCTTGATGTACCGTTCTTGAGGATAAGAAAGGAAGAAGTAAATCAATGAAAATAGCGATAGATGCAATGGGCGGCGACAATGCCCCTGAACAGATTGTTAAAGGAGCGATCCTCGCTTTAGAAAGGTTTCCAGAGCTTTCTATAACGCTCACTGGAGATGAAGCGAAGATTAACTTGTATGCCACACAGAACAGCAGGCTCTCTATTGTGCATACAGATGAAGTGATTAAAAGCAGTGATGAACCTGTTCGTGCAGTCCGACAAAAGAAGAACGCATCCATGGTGCTCGCGGCTAAAGAGGTAAAAGAAGGTCGTGCGGATGCTTGCATCTCTGCCGGCAATACAGGCGCGTTAATGGCGAGCGGATTGTTTGTGGTCGGCCGGATGAAAGGCATCGATCGTCCTGCTCTTGCCCCGACGCTGCCGACGCTGGATGGAAAAGGATTCTTGTTTCTTGATGTTGGGGCTAATATGGATGCCAAGCCAGAACATATTCTGCAATATGCGATCATCGGGTCCATTTATGCAGAGGAAGTGCGGGGAATCGATAAACCGAGAGTCGGGCTCCTAAACGTAGGGACGGAGGATGAAAAGGGCAACGCTTTGTCAAAGGCCGCTTTTGCTCTTCTTTCCGAGGCTCCAGTTCATTTTATCGGAAATGTTGAAGCGAGAGATCTGCTGAATGGAGCGGCGGATGTCGTCGTTTGTGACGGATTTGCCGGAAACCTTGTGCTGAAATCGATTGAGGGTACAGCACTGATGATGTTCGCCATGCTAAAGGATGCACTTACATCAAGCACCGCATCTAAGCTTGCAGCAGCTGTTTTAAAGCCAAAGCTCAAAGATATCAAAAATAAAATGGATTATAGCGAGTATGGCGGAGCAGGGCTTTTTGGACTGAGTGCACCCGTTATTAAAGCACATGGATCTTCCGATGCAACGGCTGTTTACAATGCGATAAGGCAGACGGTCAATATGCTTGAGAAAAAAGCGATTCCGATCATGATGCAGAAAATCAAGGAGTATGAAGGACAAAATCAGGAGGGGTAATGATGGGGAAAACCGCATTTTTATTTCCGGGACAAGGCTCACAGTTTCCTGGCATGGGGAAAGAACTGGCAAAACAATATGCAGCGGCTTCAGACGTTTTTCAAAAAGCAGATCAAGTTCTAGGCTTTTCTTTATCAGAACTGATGTTTCACGGACCTGAAGAGGAGCTGAAAAGAACGGAAAACACACAGCCAGCGCTCCTGACAATGAGCACGGCGGTGGCTGAAGTACTGAAAGAGAATGGCATAACATTTGATTATGCAGCCGGCCATAGCTTAGGTGAGTACTCTGCGCTCGTCGCAGCAAACAGCTTGTTGTTTGAAGAGGCAGTGTATTGTGTCCGTCAGAGAGGTAAGTTCATGGAAGAAGCGGTTCCCTCAGGACTTGGTTCGATGGCCGCTGTACTGGGCATGGAACAGCAGCTCTTAGAAAGCATCACCGCTCAAGTAACAAAAGAGGGGGATTCCGTTCAAATTGCCAACTTGAACTGCCCTGGCCAAATTGTTATTTCAGGTACTGCTTCAGGCGTCGACAATGCATCACTGCTTGTAAAAGAGCAAGGAGCAAAAGTTATTCCGCTTCAAGTAAGCGGTCCGTTCCATTCCGTTTTAATGAAGCCAGCTGCCGAAAAGTTCAGAAGTGTACTGGAGAAGACGAACGTTTCAGATGCATCTGTCGGGGTGGTCGCGAACGTAACAGCTAAGCCCGTAACTGACAGACACGAAATCAAGGAACTTTTAGTAGAACAGCTGTTTTCCCCTGTAAGATGGGAAGAAACGATACGTGAACTCATGGATCTTGGTGTGGATACGTTTGTGGAAGCAGGTCCCGGCAAGGTTTTGAGCGGCCTCGTCAAAAAAGTAAACAGACGGGCCAATGTTTACGCTGTTTCAGATCCAGAAACACTCGCTGCTGTCATCGAGAAACTGAAAGGGGAAAAAGAACATGCTTAACGGAAAAGTAGTACTCGTCACAGGAGCTTCACGAGGAATCGGCCGTTCCATTGCCATCTATCTTGCAAAAAGAGGGGCGAAAGTGGCGGTCAATTATTCAGGAAGCGAGCAGAAAGCCAATGAAGTCGTGAGCGCGATAAAGGAAGCTGGCGGAGAAGCGTTTGCCGTGCAGGCAGATGTATCCAGCGCTGATTCCGTAAACGGTATGGTAAAAGCGGTTATTGACACGTTCGGTTCACTCGATGTACTCGTCAACAATGCCGGCATCACGCGCGACAACCTGATGATGCGCATGAAGGAAGAAGACTGGGATGCCGTGATGAACACGAACTTGAAGGGTGTATTTCTTTGCACGAAAGCAGTGACGAGACAAATGATGAAGCAGCGTTCTGGCCGTATCATCAATATTGCGTCCATCGTCGGTGTTTCAGGCAATGCGGGTCAAGCAAATTATGTTGCCGCTAAAGCAGGCGTGATCGGCCTGACAAAAACGACGGCGAAAGAGCTGTCGAGCCGGGGCATTACGGCAAACGCTGTGGCACCTGGTTTCATCGAAACCGAAATGACAGATGTACTGGAAGATAGCGTAAAACAAGAAATGCTGAAGGTCATTCCGCTTGCCCGTTTTGGACAGACAGACGATGTTGCAGCGGCTGTTGCTTTCCTTGCGAGTGATGAGAGCGGGTATATTACAGGGCAGACACTTCATGTCGATGGCGGCATGGTCATGTAGCATTGGCTATGGTTTTTTGCATGAGAATGCCTTATACTATTGAAAGGAGGTGACACGTATGGCAGACGTTTTAGAAAGAGTTTCAAAGATTGTCGTTGACCGTTTAGGTGTTGACGCTTCTGAAGTGAAGCCTGAAGCTTCCTTTAAAGAGGATCTTGGCGCTGACTCTCTTGATGTGGTTGAACTTGTTATGGAACTTGAGGATGAGTTTGAGCTTGAGATTTCCGATGAAGATGCTGAGAAAATTGCAACAGTTGGTGATGTTGTAAACTACATAAACAGCAAAAACTAACAAGAACATGTTGTTTAAAAAGTCCCGTATCCATACGGGGCTTTATTCCACTTTAGGAAGCTTTTTAACATGGAAGAAAAATTGTCGCAGTTAAAAAGCTGACGAACAAGTATAAAGGCAACTAAGGCTGACTTAAAGGCTTGGCGTCAGCCAAGTTTTCTTAATGATTAATGGGGAAAAGTGAAAGCTTTTGGGAGGAAAACATGAACGTGCATAAAAAAGGATTCAGAAACCGTTTTAAGTCATCTTCAAAAAAAGGGATGGATGACAAAACAAGAGTTCAGAAGGTCGCTCCCCTGCAGGAACGGATCAATATTTCTTTTTCCGATCCAAAGCTTTTGGCACAGGCCTTTACCCATTCATCATATGTGAATGAGCATCGCGGAAAAGCTCACGAAGATAACGAAAGGCTGGAATTTTTAGGAGACGCAGTCCTTGAACTGACGATTTCACAGTTTCTGTTTGCTAAATTTCCAGCAATGAGTGAAGGGGAACTGACTAAGCTTCGTGCGGCGATCGTCTGTGAACCCTCGCTCGTATTATTTGCGAATGAGCTTCGCTTCGGTGATTTTGTATTGTTAGGGAAAGGCGAAGAAAATACGGGTGGCAGGACCCGTCCTGCCCTGTTGGCGGATGTCTTTGAAGCCTTTGTAGGAGCACTCTATCTGGATCAGGGAATTGAGAAGGTGCGAGAGTTTCTGGAGAAACACGTTTTCCCTAAGATAAATGAAGGTGCTTTTTCTCATGTGATGGATTTTAAGAGCCAGCTGCAGGAATATGTGCAGCGAGAAGGTCTGGGGCAGATTGATTATGCAATCGTGCAGGAAAAAGGGCCGGCTCATAACCGGGAGTTTGTTTCTGAGGTCAGGCTTAATGAACAGCCGTTTGGGCTCGGCTATGGCCGCTCCAAAAAGGAAGCGGAACAGCATGCTGCTCAAGAAGCGATCGAGAAAATCGTAAAGAAATGAGAAAACAGCCTCCGCCAAGCTATTCTTGGCGGAGGCTGTTTTTCTGTCTTATTTAGATTTCATCGCTCCAAGTTCTGAAACGATGCCCTCTAAATCTCGCACGCTAAATGAGTTCATTTTCATGATCATATCGTACAATTCTTTAATGTCGTCGTACTTGTCCAGCGAATAGTCTGATCCTTGAATCAAGCCGGAATTCACGAGCTGAAGCTTCTTTTTCATCGTTTCGATCATAAAGTCCAAGTTTTCTTCGTTCTTTGAGTTTAAGTCCATGGCAGAAACCTCTTTCATTACATTAATAGATTCATTTTAGCACAGTAAAGGTGTTGTGCCTATGACCATAGGAAATGTGGTAGAATGAAAAGGTTAAAATACATAAGGGGGATTACATATGTTCCTCAAACGGTTAGACGTAGCAGGATTTAAATCATTCGCAGATAAGATTCAGGTGGAGTTTGTGCCAGGTGTTACCGCCGTGGTCGGACCGAACGGAAGCGGCAAAAGCAACATTTCAGATGCCGTCCGCTGGGTACTCGGCGAACAATCTGCCAAATCCCTCCGCGGTTCGAAGATGGAAGATATCATCTTTGCAGGAAGCGACGGCAGAAAACCGCTGAATGTAGCGGAAGTGACGCTGACACTCGACAACGAAGATCAGCACTTGCCGCTTGAATACAGTGAAGTGTCCGTTACGAGAAGAGTGTACCGTTCAGGTGACAGTGAATACTTGATCAATAAGCAGCCGTGCAGGCTGAAAGATATCGTTGATTTGTTTATGGATTCCGGTCTCGGACGCGAGGCTTATTCCATTATTGGCCAAGGCCGCATAGAAGAGATTCTTTCGAGTAAACCCGAAGAGAGAAGAAAAATCTTTGAAGAAGCAGCAGGTGTTTTGAAATACAAAACACGCAAGCAAAAAGCAGAACAAAAGCTATCGGAAACGCAAGAAAACCTAAACCGCGTAGAAGATATCCTTCATGAGCTCGAAAGCCAGGTAGAGCCATTAAAGATCCAGGCGAGCATCGCGAAGGATTATCTGGAAAAGAAGGAAGAACTGAAAGAAATCGAGACAGCCCTTCTTGTCCACGAAATCGAAGAGCTTCATGAAAAATGGGAGCACCAGTCAGTGCTTGTTGATGAGCTGAAGGTGAAACAAGAACATGCTTCAACGTTTGTCCATGATGGAGAATTCGTCATCGGTGAAACACGGGCAGAAATGCAGCTGCTCGATGACTCGATCAATGAGATCCAGGATGCTTTATTAGCTGCGAGCGAATCACTTGAAAAGCTTGAAGGCAAGCGGGAAGTGATGAAAGAGCGGAAGAAGAATTATAACCAGAATAAAAACAGCATGATGGGCCAGATCAAAGAATTCAAGAGCCGTATTGAACAGTTG
The DNA here is from genome assembly GCF_042665465.1 of Fictibacillus iocasae. Taxonomy (NCBI): domain Bacteria; kingdom Bacillati; phylum Bacillota; class Bacilli; order Caryophanales; family Fictibacillaceae; genus Fictibacillus; species Fictibacillus iocasae. The sequence continues at coordinate 142,597 of NZ_JBHTCP010000016.1, forward strand.
AACGAAACACTCGCCCACGAAAAAGAAGTGCTGTCAGGCCGAAAAAAGGCCCTTTTTGCTACGCGTGAAGAACTGAAAGAGCAGCAAAAGAGGCTCGCTTATTCTGAGAAGAACATGGAAGAAGAGATAGAGCGCCTTAAAGGGGATTACTTTGAAAAGCTAAACGAGCAGACGTCTGTCAAAAATGAGATGAGATATTTAGAAGATCAGCTAAAGCTGCAGGCTGTCAAATCAGGAAAGCTTGAAGAAGAAAACGCCCAGTTTACAACCATAAGAACAGATACAGCTGAAAAAAAGGCAGCCGCCTTGCTCGAATGCCAAAAAGCAGAATTAGATTTGAAAGAGAAACTGGATACCTATCAAGCCCTTCGCACGGTGACACTTCAGCGGGAAAAAGAATTTGAAGCGAGCCAGCAAAAGCTTTATCAGGCTTATCATTATATTCAGCAGTATCGTTCAAAGAAGGAAATGATCGAATCCCTGCAGGATGATTACGCCGGTTTCATGCTAGGTGTAAAAGAAGTCCTTAAAGCCAAGGATGGAAAGCTTGCCGGAATTGAGGGGGCGGTGGCTGAACTGATCACTGTTCCAGAGAAACTGGAAACGGCGATAGAGATCGCACTCGGTGCATCGATGCAGCATGTTGTCACAGAAAGCGAACAGAGTGCGATGGCTGCCATCCGCTATTTAAAGCAGCATCGATTCGGAAGGGCCACCTTTCTTCCGCTGACGGTCATAAAAGAACGATCTGTATCTCCAGCTGACCTTCAGCGTATTCAGGGAATGGATTACTTCATCGGGACAGCGGCTGATCTCATCGCATTTGATAACAAATATGAAAAAGTGATAAAAAGCCTTCTCGGCAACGTGATCATCGCTGACACACTTCAAGGTGCGAACGAGTTGGCAAGAGCAGCCGGCCATCGCTACCGTATCGTTACGCTTGATGGTGACGTTGTCAGCCCAGGTGGATCCATGACCGGAGGCAGCGTGAAACAGAAAAGCAGTTCTCTTTTGAGCAGACAGAGGGAGCTCGAGGAATTGACCGAAAAGCTCGCTGTAATGGAAAAACAGACAGCAGCTGCCGAAGAAAAGGTAAAGAAACAAAAAGCTGAACTTGAAGCAGGTAAATCGGAGCTGGAATTCCTCCGTGAACAGGGTGAGCTGCTCCGCATCAAAGAAAACGATCTGAAATCCGCTTTAAAAGAAATCGAACTTGAAGAAAAATCGGTCAACGACAGGCTTCGCCTCTATGACCGTGAAAAGGAATCGTTTGCTTCAGAGAAAAGTTCAGCAGAAGCTCGGCTGCGCCAGCTGCAGCAAGATCTTACTGCGGCAGTAAAGGCAGTAGCGGATCTTGATTCGTTAATAAAAGAATTGGGTGAGCAAAAGAAGCTTCAGCAGTCGTCCTTCGAGCAGACACAAGAATCAGTAACCGCCTTAAAGGTTAAGAGTGCAGAGCTGGAACAGCAGATGCTCAGCCAGCAGGAAAAAGTAGAACGGCTAAAAGAAGAGTTCAGCAACGTAAATGACCAGCTGAAAGAAACGGAAGAAGATTTTTGGCTTCTTGAAGAAGAAATGAATTCCAACTTTTCTGGTGAGGATGTGCTCGACAACCAGATCAAGCAAAAACGGCACGAAAAACAAGGGTCGATGGAACTCATATCCGAGCGTCGCAAGCAAAGGCTGGAAAAGCTTCAGATCGTGGAGGAAAAAGAGGATCTTCTTAAAGAAGCAAAAAGACAGCTCGTTCAGCTTAGCGAAGGTTTAAAAACAGAAGAAATAAGCTTGAACCGCTTGGATGTGGAACTTGAAAACCGATTGACGGCCCTTAGCTCAGATTACAGCTTGTCTTATGAAGGAGCGAAGGGAAAGCATATCCTGACCATACCGGCGAAAGAGGCACGCAAAAAAGTGAAGCTGATCAAGCTTTCAATTGCTGAGCTTGGCAATGTGAACCTTGGTGCTATTGAAGAATATGACCGTGTCAAAGAACGCTTTGAGTTTCTTGCTGCTCAAAGAGACGATTTGAATGAAGCGAAAGAAACCTTATACGGGGTTATTTCAGAGATGGACGAAGAGATGAAAAAGCGCTTTGAAGCTTCCTTCACTCAAATCCGTTCCCATTTCGGTGTCATATTCAGTGAACTGTTCGGCGGAGGGAAAGCGGACCTTGTGTTAACGCAGCCAGAAGATCTTTTAGCAACAGGAGTGGATATATTTGCACAGCCTCCAGGTAAAAAACTTCAGCATCTTGCCCTTTTATCAGGCGGCGAAAGAGCGCTCACAGCAATAGCGCTGCTGTTCGCTATACTGAAAGTCAGACCGGTGCCATTTTGTATTCTTGATGAAGTAGAAGCGGCGCTAGATGATGCGAACGTCAATCGTTTTGCCACATATTTAAAAGTGTTCAGCAAAGAAACGCAGTTTATTGTCGTGACACACCGAAAAGGAACGATGGAAGAAGCAGATGTGCTCTATGGCGTCACGATGCAGGAATCCGGGATCTCTAAGCTTGTTTCTGTAAAGCTAGAAGAAACAAGAGAGCTTGTTCCATCTTAAGGAGGAGGTAATGTATGAGTTTTTTTAAGAAGTTAAAAGAAAAAATCACGGGCCAGTCAGAGTCCGTATCCGAAAAGTTCCGCAGCGGGCTCGAGAAAACCCGTTCATCATTCACATCAAAAGTAAACGACTTGGTGAAGCGTTACCGGAAAGTGGATGAAGATTTCTTTGAAGAGCTCGAGGAGATCATGATTGGTGCGGATGTCGGCGTTCACACGGTCCTGGATATAATAGATGATTTGAAGGACCTTGCACGAACAAAAAACATTCAAGATCCTGCCGAATTAAAGTCAGCGATCTCAGAAAAGCTCGCTCAAATGCTCCATAAGGGTGACAGTGATGGTACACTGAACATCCAGAGTGATGGCATGACGGTCATCTTATTTGTCGGTGTAAACGGAGTCGGCAAAACGACAACGATTGGCAAGCTGGCTCATCAGCTAAAAAATGATGGAAAAAGTGTGCTGCTCGCAGCGGGAGATACGTTCAGAGCAGGAGCGATCGACCAGCTGGAGGTTTGGGGGCAGCGTGCTGGAGTAGATGTTATCAAACATCAAGAAGGCGCCGATCCGGCTGCTGTCGTATATGACAGCATCAAGGCAGCCAAGGCGCGCAACGTGGACGTTCTTTTGTGCGATACCGCCGGGCGTTTGCAAAATAAAGTGAACTTAATGAATGAGCTTGAGAAAGTGAAGCGTGTGATCGAGCGTGAGATACCGGGTGCGCCTCATGAGGTGCTGCTGGTTGTTGATGCTACAACAGGTCAAAACGCTATGAATCAAGCGAAAACATTTGGACAGTCTACTGATGTGACGGGACTCGTTCTCACGAAGCTTGACGGAACGGCAAAAGGAGGCATCGTGCTGGCGATACGCCATGAACTCGACATACCTGTCAAGCTTGTAGGACTTGGCGAAAAGATCGATGACCTTCAACCTTTTGACCCTGACCAGTTCGTTTATGGTTTGTTCTCGTTTAATGAGGAAGAGGAAGAGGAACAAGAATAAATAAAAAGATTGAAAACCGAAAAGTCAAGGCTTTTCGGTTTTTTTTGTTTTTGAGTAACTGGGGTCCGGCACCGAGATGATGGCCTTCGGTATAATGAAGACCGTGATCGGTACCGGACCCCGCTGAGGGAACTGTGGGCCGCGGGGAAGCGAAAGAGGGTTTTGGTTGTTTGGAGGGGTTTGGACTTATTATGTTTTTGGTTGGTTTTTATTCTTGGGGTGAGAGTGGCGAACATGTTCATTGAGGCTTACCTGAGGTCCGGTACCGAGATGATGACCTTCGGTATTAGGGGTTTGAGGTATGTTCTTGCGACAAGAAAAAAACTTGACATCGTATGCTGCGGATAGTATATTGTTATACGTAAAGGCTTTTCACTTAACAAGGGGTGACTCGGCGTGCTTGATAAAACGATGCGTATCAATTATTTGTTTGACTTCTATCAATCATTGCTGACGCCTAAACAAAAGAACTATATGTTTCTTTATTACCTGGACGATTTTTCGCTCGGGGAAATCGCGGAACAGTATGAAGTCAGCCGCCAGGCCGTATATGATAATATAAAACGTACAGAGGCGATGCTGGAGGAATACGAAGAAAAGCTGGGGCTTTTCTCAAAATCTCAGGAACGGGAGCAGCTGCTGAAAGAATTGAAACAGCTGGTCGGAAGTTCTTCTAAGGAGATCTCCGCGATCATTGACCGCCTTGACAAAATGGAATAGGGGGCGACTCATAATATGGCTTTTGAAGGATTAGCAGACCGTCTTCAAAGCACTCTTCAGAAAATCCGCGGAAAAGGGAAAGTGGAAGAAGCGGATGTAAAAGTGATGATGCGTGAGGTAAGGCTCGCCTTGCTGGAAGCGGACGTTAATTTTAAAGTGGTAAAAGACTTCATTAAAAAAGTGTCTGAGCGTGCGGTTGGGCAGGATGTGCTGAAGAGCCTGACGCCTGGCCAGCAGGTTGTAAAAGTCGTTAATGAAGAGCTGACTGCGCTTCTTGGGGGAGAGCAAAGCAAGATTGCCTCAAGCGGCAGGCCGCCGACTGTTGTCATGATGGTGGGGCTGCAGGGTGCTGGTAAAACGACGACTTCTGGTAAGCTCGCGAACCACTTAAGAAAAAAGCATAATAAAAAGCCGCTCATGGCCGCTGCGGACATTTACCGTCCTGCTGCGATCAAGCAGCTTGAAACGCTTGGGAAACAGCTGGACATGCCTGTTTTCTCGCTCGGCGATCAAGTCAGTCCGGTGGAAATTGCCAGACAGGCTGTTCAAAAAGCGAAGGAAGACCACAACGATTATGTTTTCATCGATACGGCAGGACGTTTGCATATTGACGAAAACTTGATGGAAGAGTTGAAGCAGGTTAAAGAAGCGGTGAAACCGGATGAGATCCTTCTTGTTGTGGATTCGATGACAGGACAGGATGCGGTGAATGTAGCGGAAAGCTTTAACGAACAGCTCGGTTTGACCGGGGTGATCCTGACGAAGCTGGATGGCGACACTCGCGGTGGGGCAGCCCTCTCTATTAAGGCTGTAACAGGTCTTCCGATCAAGTTTGTCGGTCTTGGAGAGAAGATGGATGCGCTTGAACCGTTCCACCCTGACCGCATGGCATCACGCATTTTAGGTATGGGTGATGTGCTGACGCTCATTGAAAAGGCTCAAGTGACAGTCGATGAAGAAAAAGCGAAGGAACTGCAGAAAAAAATGCGGGACATGAGCTTTACTTTTGATGATTTTCTTGAACAGATGGGCCAAGTGAAGAAAATGGGACCGCTTGACGAGATACTCGGCATGCTCCCAGGTGCAAACAAAATGAAAGGCCTGAAAAACGTGCAGATCGATGATAAGCAGATCAGCCACGTAGAGGCTATCATTCAGTCGATGACGAAGTACGAGCGTGAACAGCCGGAAGTGATCAACGCAAGCCGCAAAAAGCGGATTGCGAGAGGCTCTGGCCGCCCGATACAGGAAGTCAACAGACTGCTGAAGCAATTTGAGGACATGAAGAAGATGATGAAACAAATGTCCGGCATGATGAAGGGAAAGAAAAAAGGCGGTATGAAATTTCCTTTCATGTAACAGAATTTACAGGTTTACAAACCTGTCAATTTATACTATCATATTATTTTGTGTGAACTATTTTCGGAGGTGTATTTTTAAATGGCAGTTAAAATTCGTTTAAAGCGCATGGGTGCTCACAAAGCTCCTTTCTATCGTGTAGTAGTAGCAGATTCTCGTTCTCCTCGTGACGGACGTTTCATTGAAGAAATCGGATACTACAATCCAGTAACAGTGCCTGCAGAAGTAAAGATCAATGAAGAGAAAGCTCTTCAGTGGATGCAGAACGGCGCGAAGCCATCTGACACTGTGCGCAACCTTTTCTCTAAAGCAGGTTTGATGGAGAAATTCCACAACGCTAAAAACCAAAAATAATTTTATTTTAGGAGAACTGCGATGACAGAGTTAATCGAGACGATTGTTAAAGCTCTAGTGGATCATCCAGAAGAAGTCAGCGTCAGAGAAGTGGAAGAAGGCAGCCGCCTTGTGTATCAGCTTACCGTTCACGCGTCCGATATGGGCAAGGTAATTGGAAAACAAGGGCGTGTTGCCAAAGCGATTCGTACTGTAGTGAATGCTGCAGGAACCAATCACAATAAAAGGATTTCACTCGAAATCGTTTAAAAAGGGATGAGGCCTGCCTCTTCCCTTTTTTTCCACTTTAAGAAGTTATAACGTTGCATATGTGATGATCCTCGACGTAGTCAAAAAAAATTAAGCGTGCAGTCACCTAAGGCTGTCTTAAAGGCATGTTGTCAGCTTTGAGCGCCTAATTGCTGTAAAATGAATACAAAATGCGCGATTGTGAAGGTTAAGGGTAGGACCATCTAAGAAAGTGATGTGAGAGTATGGCAGAGTGGCTGAATGTGGGGAAAATCGTGAACACGCACGGCATCCGGGGCGAGGTTCGTGTGATCTCGAGAACAGATTTTCCTGAAGAGCGGTTTAAGAAAGGGAAGAGGCTGTATGTAGCGAAAGAAAACGGTGAGATGGAGCCAGTTGTGATCGCTGCTCATCGTAAACATAAAAACTTTGATCTTCTAACCTTTGAAGGCTATCCCAACATCAATGATGTGGAGAGATTCAAAGGATTTCTTCTGAAAGTGCCGGCGAGTGAAGAGGTGAAGCTTGAAGAGGGAGAATTTTTCTACCATCAAATCATTGGCTGCAAAGTGTTCACTGATGAAGGGGGAGAGCTTGGTACAGTGAAGGAAATTCTCTCACCGGGTGCGAACGACGTTTGGGTTGTGAAGAGAAAAGGATTAGGATCCGATATCCTGATTCCATACATCCCGCCTGTTGTGAAAAACGTTGATGTTCAAGAAAAAAAGGTGACGATTACGATGATGGAAGGCCTTCTGTAAGATGAAGGTTGATATTTTAAGCTTATTTCCTGAGATGTTTTCAGGGGTGCTTCATTCGTCGATCTTAAAAAAAGCTCAGGAAAAAGGAGCGGTCTCTTTTACGGTTACCGATTTTCGTGATTACGCGGATAATAAGCACCGCAAAGTCGATGACTATCCGTATGGAGGCGGTGCGGGCATGGTGCTTGCGCCGCAGCCTATTTTTGATGCAGCGGCGGCGGCTGCCGCTAAGAGCACAAGCTTAAAAAAGCCGAGAATCGTTTTAATGTGCCCGCAAGGAGAGCGTTTTTCTCAGCGTAAGGCGGAGGAACTGGCAAAAGAAGACCACTTGATCATTATTTGCGGCCACTATGAGGGGTATGATGAGCGGATTCGCCAGCACCTTGTCACGGACGAGATCTCCATTGGTGATTATGTGCTGACAGGCGGCGAGCTAGGGGCGATGGTGATTGTCGATGCTGTGACGAGACTTATTCCCGATGTGCTTGGCAATGAAGAGTCGCATCAGCAGGATTCTTTTTCAACCGGCATGCTCGAGCATCCTCACTATACAAGGCCGGCAGAGTTCCGTGGCTTGAAGGTTCCTGAAGTCCTTCAGTCAGGAAATCATGCAATGATCGACGAGTGGAGAAGAAAAGAATCTCTTAAACGGACATTTGAACGACGGCCTGAATTACTTGAACATATAGAGCTGTCCGATAAGGAAAAAGCATGGCTCGCAGAGTGGAATCAATCGAATTAATTCACAAAGGTGTTCTTGCCATTTATCAGCTTTATATGCTAATATAGTCTTTGTGGCTAAAAGCCCATTATTCCGGTGTTCCGCTGCTCTACTTATGTTAGTATGAACATCTGTTGAAAAGGAGGCAATAACTATGCAACAGCTTATTGCAGATCTAGCGAAAGAACAGTTAAAGAACGATCTTCCTGCTTTCCGTTCAGGTGACACAGTGCGTGTACACGTGAAAGTAATCGAGGGAACTCGTGAGCGTATCCAGCTTTTTGAAGGCGTTGTTATCAAGAAGCGCGGATCAGGAATCTCTGAGACGTTTACTGTTCGTAAAGTATCTTACGGTGTAGGTGTGGAGCGTGCGTTCCCATTGCATTCACCTAAGATCGCAAACCTTGAAGTTGTCCGCCGTGGTAAAGTTCGCCGTGCGAAGCTATACTACCTACGTGCACTTCGTGGTAAAGCAGCTCGTATTAAAGAAATCCGCTAATAATGTTTCAGAAAAAAGGGGCTTGACTACTTCAAGCTCCTTTTTCCATATTAAAATAGATACATACTATAGGCGTAAGTGAGGAAAAGTTATGAAACGAAAGAAAAATGAAACGTGGGAGTGGGTCAAAGCACTGGGTGCAGCGCTGCTTCTAGCCGGCGTCATCCGTTTCTTCCTATTCGCCCCAATCGTCGTAGACGGCCAGTCCATGATGCCGACACTGCACCATCAAGACCGTCTTGTCGTCAACAAGCTGAGCTATGTGATCGGTAAGCCTGACCGTTTTGATATTGTCGTTTTTAAAGCCACAGAAGAAAAAGACTACATTAAGCGTGTGATCGGTCTTCCTGGTGACAAAATAAAGTATAAAAACGACGTGCTGTATGTGAATGGCAAGAAAGTGAACGAAGACTATTTAAAGCCGTATAAGAAAAAAACGAAAGACGGAAACTTAACATATGATTTTACGCTGTATGAAGTAACGGCAGAAAATGTTGTGCCAGAGGGCGAACTGTTCGTTCTTGGGGATAACCGCCGGAACTCAAGCGACAGCCGAAATATCGGAACTGTCAAGATCGATGATATCATCGGAAAAGCGTCTTTTCAGTTTTGGCCACTATCAGATATCGGCTTTGTAAAGTAAAGAGGGTGCATGCATGACCATACAATGGTTCCCAGGGCATATGGCGAAAGCCCGCAGGGAAATAACAGAAAAATTAAAACTGATTGATGTCGTATTTGAACTGGTTGATTCACGTATTCCGCTGGCATCCCGAAACCCGATGATCGATCAAATATTAGGAAGCAAACCAAGGCTCTTATTATTAAATAAAGCGGACATGGCAGACCCGGAACTGACAAAGGAATGGGAACGCTACTTTCGGGCTAAGGGCATTCCCTCTCTCGCACTAAATTCGAGGACAGGAAAAGGTGTCGAGAAGATAGAGGCTGCAGCAAAAGAACTCGTAAAAGAGAAATTTGACAAGATGAGAGCGAAGGGAATCGTTCAGCCTCGTGCGGTGCGCGCCCTTATTGTCGGTATACCAAATGTCGGGAAGTCGACATTGATCAACAGGATGGCTGGAAAGAACATCGCTGTGACGGGCGATAAACCAGGTGTGACGAAGAAGCAGCAGTGGATCAAATGCGGCAAATCGCTCGAACTCCTGGATACGCCAGGAATTCTGTGGCCAAAGTTTGAGGATGAAACGATCGGCAGAAAGCTGGCTGTTACAGGTGCGATCAAAGAGACACTTTTTGATTTTAGTGATGTGATTCTTTTTACTCTTTCATATTTAAAGGAAGAGTATCCAGAGAGGCTGAGAGAACGTTATTCTATCGAACAGTTTCCTGAAGAGACGATCGCTTTGTTCGCAGAAATTGGAAAAAAGAGAGGCTGCCTCGTTTCTGGAGGAGAAATCGACTTCGACCGAGCAGCTGAACTGATTCTTCGTGACTTGAGAGCAGAAAAGCTTGGCAGGCTGACATTTGAAAAGCCAGAAGAATAAACACCAAAAGGCCAGCCGTTTACTTGACGTGCTGGCTTTTTCTTTTTAATTGCGTTGAAGTGTTTATTTGTGATTTATAATTCGTGTGTAATGACGATATAAAGATGACGAACATTGGAGAATACATATGATAAATGACAGCATCAAAATTATTGAAGCAACGGTCAAGGCTGCTATGCCAGAAGAAGTGGCTGAGATTATCAGACGCTATGAAAACGATGAAAGAGCAGGGGTAAAAGCCTTGCTTAAACGTTTGAAGAACAAACAGAACAAAGCGATTGCCGAACAAAACAGGCTGACAGAAATGTATAAATATGAACAATCATGCCACGAGCGCGGAGAAGAAAGGATAGCAGGAGTGGATGAAGTAGGTCGTGGACCGCTCGCAGGACCTGTAGTCGCTGCAGCGGTCATTCTGCCAAAAGGGTGGAAGCCAGAGGGCATCAACGATTCTAAGAAATTGAGTGAAAAATTGAGAAACACGCTATATGAACAGATTATGGAACATGCTCTATGTGTGTCCGTTTCCACCGTAACACCAGAAGATATCGACCGTATCAACATCTACCAAGCATCCAAAAAAGCGATGACAGAAGCGGTATCTTCTCTTGAAATCCCGCCGGATCATGTACTGATTGACGCCATGACGATCGATCTGGATGTTTCACAGACTAAAATTATAAAAGGTGACCAAAAAAGTGTTTCCATTGCCGCAGCGTCAATCATAGCAAAGGTGACAAGAGACGAATATATGAAAAAGCTGCACGAGCGCTATCCGTTCTATGGTTTTTCAACGAATATGGGCTATGGGACGGCTGAGCATCTGCAAGGTCTGAGAGAACACGGTCCGATTAACGAGCATCGAAAAACCTTTGCACCCGTCCAAGCGCTCATCGGCTAAAGGAGTCTAATACAGTGGCACAGATGATGGATTTTCTGGTCAATAAGCTATCCTCTCCTCTTTCTGTTTCAAGCCAGATAACCTTTAAGCAAGGCCAGCTTCTTACAGGGAAAATACTTGAGATTTTTGCGGGAGGAACAGCGGCAGTAAGTCTGAGAAACGGTGTGGTGACAGCAAAACTTGATGCACCGCTCGAAAAAGGCAAGCCGTATTTGTTTGAAGTGCTCGCAGTTCCAAAAGGGGGCCAGCCGGTTTTAAGAGCGGCGGGAAGCATTCAGCATGAAAAGGACTGGACGCTGTTTTTATCAAAAATGGGACTGTCCCCAACACCTGAGCTCGGGGAAGCAGTTTCAGCGCTTGATGAGCATGGTCTCCCCATCACCAAAAAATTAACAGCCGCAGCAGCCATCCTATTGAAGCTGCCCGAACAAAATGAGCAGGTAAACAAGCTGGTGCTTCAGAAAATATCAGAATTGCCGCTGCCTATATCAGAAGAAACCGTAATAGCGCTGCGAGATGCGCTTAACGGTAAACACTTGCAGGAGGAAATGAGCAAGCTTCTGAAATTAGTGAAAAATGAGGCAGGTCCATCGTTCGCTGCTACCAAAACGATCGCCCTGCTCGAAAGCTTTTTAATTCCATCTCGTCATACGAGTGAACAGACAGGAACGGTGACGAAAGCTGTAATCAGCAGTACACAGCCTGATGCCGGAGTTGCACTTGTCAAACAAGCGCCACCTCTCAAAGCGGGAGAAGGCGTAAACAATCATACGGTTCGCTCATCCAATAGCTTCAATGTACAGCCTGTGAAAGATTTATTTAGCGCCGCTGTTGAACGGATGCTAAAGGTTAGCGGCTTGAACCATGAGTTTCAATCACTGCAATCACTGCAAACGCTGCATCCGCCAAATACGGAACACTCCGACACGGTGAAAAAAACGCTGCTGAATCTCCTGAAAGACAGCGATGCCTCACTATCATTAAAGACCCAGGCTGACCATGTCATTAGCAAAATCACTGGGCTGCAGCTATTGAACACAGCATCTGCCGCGGATCCAGCACAGCAGGTTTATTTACAGATTCCCCTGCCAGATGGCTATGCCGCAAAACAGCTCAGTGTCATATGGGAAGGAAAGAAAGAAGCAGGAAACATGCTGGATAAGCATTATTGCCGGATTTGGCTATGGCTTGAACTTCAGCAGCTGAAAGAAGTCGGGATAGATCTGAACATACAAAAGAACACTGCCGTTATTACGATTTACAGCAGCTATAAAGGAATCGAGCATCTAGGAGCAGCAGCAGAAAAAGAACTCAAACATGCGATGCAGCTGATCGGGTACCAGGTGAGTTCGGTTGTATTTAAACAGCCGCCAAAAGAAGAAAAGGGCTTCTCTTGGCAGTCAAAAATGAATGCTTCCCGCAGTTTGGATGTGAAAATTTGAACAGCAGACAAGAAACATTAAAAGCGGTCGCATTGCGATATAAAACCGGTGTGACCGAGTCTCCGGAAGTGATTGCAAAAGGAACAGGCATGACGGCAGCCAACATTCTGTCCCGTGCCGAAGAAAATGGCATTCCCGTTCAAAGTGATCCGTCTCTCGTCTCTCTTCTTTCTAAATTGGAAATCAGCGAGCAGATCCCGCCGGAACTGTATGCGGCGGTTGCAGAAGTTTTCGCTTACGTTTATACGCTTGATAAAGAGGCGGAGAAAAAAGCATAGCGCATTCCTGTTATGGGCACCTTACTTAAAAAAGGAGGATTATGGAATGCCAAAAAACAAACTGGATGTTAGCGGTGCTGATCAGGCAGCCAATCAGTTCAAGGAAGAGATGGCTGAAGAATTTGGAATGTTCCGGCCTGCTGCAGAACGAGATGTTATTACACCCAAGCTAGTGGAAAAAGCGCGTAAAAAAACCGGAAAATGAAAGAATCGGCTAAAAAAGCTAACGATTTTCGGAAAACGTTCTGAGTGAATAGGCAAGCGGAAACCATTTTCTGCTTGTTTTTTTCTATTTCGATACTTGAATGCGCTTGCAATTTTCTGAAGAATGGTAGACAGTACAGGCTTGTTTATATACAATGATAACGGTAGTTTAAGTTTTTACCATGACAGGAGGATGGAGAGAGATATGAATATCCACGAGTATCAAGGAAAAGAGCTTCTAAAAAAATATGGTGTGGCTGTTCCAAACGGAAAAGTAGCGTTTTCTGTTGAAGAAGCTGTAGAGGCCGCGAAAGAGCTCGGAAGTGCCGTTTCAGTCGTTAAAGCCCAGATTCATGCAGGCGGCCGCGGTAAAGCGGGCGGTGTAAAAGTGGCAAAAAGCTTAGACGAAGTGCGTACATACGCAAGCGAGATTCTAGGGAAAGTGCTTGTAACACATCAGACAGGCCCAGAAGGCAAAGAAGTTAAGCGCTTACTTATTGAAGAAGGCTGCGACATTAAAAAAGAATATTATATCGGTCTTGTGCTTGACCGTGCCACTTCACGGGTCGTCATGATGGGATCAGAAGAAGGCGGAACAGAGATCGAAGAAGTGGCTGAAGCGACTCCGGAAAAGATTTTTAAAGAAGTGATCGACCCGGCTATCGGCCTTCAAAGCTTTCAGGCACGCCGTCTCGCTTATAACATCAACATTCCGAAAGAACTTGTCAATAAAGCTGTTAAATTTATGATCAGCTTATACACGGCATTCGTTGAAAAAGACTGCTCGATTGCAGAGATCAACCCTCTTGTTGTGACAGGAGACGGCAACGTGATGGCTCTGGATGCGAAGCTGAACTTTGATTCTAACGCGCTGTATCGCCACCCGGATATTATGGAGTACCGTGACCTGGAAGAAGAAGATCCAAAAGAGATCGAAGCTTCCAAATATGACCTGACTTACATCGCGCTTGATGGTAACATCGGCTGCATGGTAAACGGAGCTGGACTTGCGATGGCTACGATGGACATCATCAAGCATTACAGCGGAGATCCGGCAAACTTCTTAGATGTTGGCGGCGGTGCGACGACAGAGAAAGTAACGGAAGCGTTCAAAATTATTCTTTCCGATAAAAACGTAAAAGGAATCTTCGTCAACATTTTCGGCGGCATCATGAAGTGCGATGTAATCGCTAACGGTGTAGTAGAAGCAACGAAGCAGGTCGGTCTTGAGCTGCCGCTTGTCGTGCGTCTTGAAGGAACAAATGTTGAACTTGGGAAGAAAATCCTAAAAGAATCGGGATTAAACATCACGGCAGCTGATTCCATGGCTGACGGAGCAGAAAAAATCGTCGCATTGGTTAAGTAATCAAACAATACAAGAAGGGTGGAGCAAAAGAGCATGAGTATTTTTATTAATAAAGATACAAAGGTAATCGTTCAAGGGATCACCGGCGCGGTAGGACTATTCCACGCGAAGCAAATGATCGAATACGGAACACAGATTGTCGGCGGTGTAACGCCTGGTAAGGGCGGAACGGAAGTAGAAGGCGTTCCTGTCTTTAATACGGTCGAAGAAGCGGTAAAAGCGACTGGTGCGAACGCGTCTGTCATTTATGTGCCACCTGCATTCGCAGCTGAGGCGATCGTGGAAGCGGTCGATGCGGATCTTGACCTGGCTATCTGTATTACAGAAGGCATTCCTGTTATGGATATGGTAAAAGTGAAGCGATACATGGAAGGAAAACGCACGCGTCTTGTTGGTCCGAACTGTCCGGGTGTGATCACTCCTGAAGAATGCAAGATCGGCATCATGCCTGGCTACATTCACATGAAAGGCCATGTCGGTGTTGTTTCCCGTTCTGGAACGCTCACGTATGAAGCGGTTCACCAGCTTTCGCAAAATGGCATCGGACAGTCTACAGCGGTCGGCATCGGCGGAGACCCTGTTAACGGCACTGATTTCATCGATGTATTAAAAGCGTTCAATGAAGACGAAGACACATATGCGGTGATCATGATCGGCGAGATCGGCGGCACAGCAGAAGAAGAAGCGGCCGAGTGGGTAAAAGCGAACATGACGAAGCCGGTAGTTGGATTCATCGGCGGCAAAACGGCACCTCCAGGAAAACGTATGGGGCATGCTGGTGCGATTATTTCCGGCGGCAAGGGAACAGCCGCTGAAAAGGTTAAAACGATGGAAGCATGCGGCATTAAAGTGGCAGAGACGCCTTCTGTAATGGGAGAAACGCTTATTTCTGTCCTGAAAGAACACGATTTGCTTGACCGCTGCATCACACATAAAGCAAAAGCATAATCAGGCGGCAGTATTTATCTGATGCTTTTGCGCTAAATGAGGCAAAGGCTCCCTTTTTGGGAGCCTTTGCTCATATATGACGAGCTTTTTAAAAGGAGGAAGCTATAGAATGGATCGCGAGAGGCTGCTCATGCTTCATCATTGCGAGGGCATAGGATGGAAACATATTCATCATTTTTTAACATTTGACCCGACATTGGAAAAGATCTATAAAATGAGCAGCAGGGAATTGAGCGGATTCTTTCATTTAAAGACAGATACAGCTGCCAGACTTAGCCGGCATCTGACAGTTTCATCTTTTAAAAAGCTTGCAAACTTCTATAGAAGAGAGAAAATCTCTCTCATTGTCATGGGAGACGAGCAATACCCTTCACTGTTACAGTGTATATTCGATCCGCCATGGGTATTATATGCAAAAGGGAACATTGAATATTTTTCCAGAACCTCCATCAGTGTAGTAGGGACGCGAAATCCTACACCGTATGGGATCAGCAGTCTCAGGCAGATCCTTGTTCCTCTCATTGAAAAAGGCTGGACGACTGTCAGCGGGTTAGCCGCTGGAATTGACACCGAAGTACACAGATTGTCCGTCATCAGCCAACGGCCGACAATCGCTGTCTTAGGCCATGGTTTAGGGACGCTCTACCCCTCACGAAATGCTGAGCTCGCAGGCATGATAGAGCAGCAAGGCATTTTAGTGACAGAGTTTCCGTTTTATAATAAGCCGAATAAGTGGCAGTTTCCTCAAAGAAACCGGATCATAAGCGGCCTGAGCCCAGGAACGCTAGTCGTTGAAGCGCGTGAAAAAAGCGGTTCGCTCATCACGGCCGATCAGGCGCTGGATCAGGGCAGAGAGGTGTTTGCCGTACCAGGACCAATCCATGAACCATGCAGCTTTGGGACGAACTCTTTAATCCAAAATGGAGCAAAATTAACCGCATGCAGTGATGACATTTTAACTGAATATCCGAAATATTTCAGTAAAGCGTTTTCTTAAAGAGTTTGACAAAGTATGAAACATTATTTAATAATAGGGAAGATTTTATTAAACCCTTAAAGGGGGATATTCTGGAAAAATGGAAAAATACCTAGTAATCGTTGAATCTCCCGCAAAAGCAAAGACAATAAAGAAATATTTAGGGAGCAAGTATGATGTGAAAGCTTCGATGGGTCACGTGCGGGACCTGCCACGAAGCCAGATCGGCGTAGACGTCGAAGAAAATTATGAGCCGAAATATATAACCATTCGGGGCAAAGGCCCTGTTTTAAAAGAATTGAAAACAGCCGCTAAAAAAGCGGATAAAATATTTCTCGCAGCTGACCCGGATCGCGAAGGAGAAGCGATCGCATGGCATTTAGCCCACAGCCTCGATATTGAGCTGGATTCGGATTGCCGCGTTGTATTTAATGAGATCACAAAAAATGCGATCAAAGATTCATTCAAACGGCCGCGTAAAATCAACATGGATTTAGTCGATGCCCAGCAGGCGAGACGCGTGCTCGACCGCCTTGTGGGATATAAGGTCAGTCCTCTTTTATGGAAGAAAATAAAAAAGGGATTGAGCGCCGGTCGAGTACAGACCGTAGCAGTCAGGATGATCGTCGAGCGCGAACGTGAAATTGAAGCGTTCAAACCAGAAGAGTATTGGAAGATCAAGGGCATCTTCGGCTCGGAAAAAAAAGAATTTGAAGCCCAGTTTTATGGAATGGACGGCAAGAAGAAAGAGCTGTCGAATGAAGGTGAAGTAAAAGACATCTTAAGCAAAATAAAAGGAAAGAAATTTCTTATCCAGTCTGTCCAAAAGAAAGAAAGAAAGCGAAACCCTTCACCGCCTTTCATCACCTCCTCTTTACAGCAGGAAGCAGCGAGAAAATTAAACTTCCGTGCAAAAAAGACGATGATGATCGCACAGCAGCTATACGAGGGAATTGATCTGGGCAAAGAGGGAACAGTTGGTCTGATCACCTATATGAGAACAGACTCGACACGTATTTCTGATACGGCAAAGCAAGAAGCGCTTGAATTCATCACGAAGGAATACGGAAAAGAGTACACAGCCGGTGAACGTGCAGAAAAAAAGGCAGGGAAAAACGCTCAGGATGCCCATGAAGCGATTCGGCCCACATCGGTCATGTATCAGCCATCTAAACTAAAGGAGTATTTGTCACGCGACCAGCTGCGTCTGTACCGCCTCATATGGGAACGCTTTGTGGCGAGCCAGATGGCATCAGCCGTCCTGGATACGATGACGGTCGATCTAGAAAATAACGGAGTCATCTTCCGTGCAAACGGATCTGCTGTAAAGTTCCAAGGATTCATGAAAGTCTATGTGGAAGGAAACGATGACGGCAAGGAAGAGAAAGACCGCCTTCTGCCCGATTTGAAGGAAGGCGAATCGGCTGAAAAACAGGAAATAGAACCGACACAGCACTTTACTCAGCCGCCGCCGCGATATACGGAAGCCCGTCTTGTCAGGACGATGGAAGAGCTCGGAATCGGACGTCCGTCGACTTACGCTCCAACACTGGATACCATTCAAAAGCGAGGATACGTGGCGCTGGACGATAAGAAGTTTGTTCCGACTGAACTCGGCGAACTCGTCCTGCAGATGACGCTTGAATTCTTCCCGGAAGTCTTCAATGTTGAGTTCACCGCCAAAATGGAAAGCGAACTGGACGAGGTAGAAGAAGGAAAAGAGAATTGGATCAAGATCATCGAATCCTTTTACCAAGGCTTCGAAGAGAAGCTGAAGATAGCGGAAGAGGAAATGCAAAAGGTTGAAATCAAGGATGAGCCTGCAGGAGAAGACTGTGAAAAGTGCGGCAGTGAGATGGTGTTCAAGATGGGCCGCTTCGGAAAATTCATGGCGTGCTCCAACTTCCCAGACTGCCGCAACACAAAAGCGATCGTGAAAGATACAGGAGTGCCTTGTCCTGAATGCAGCAATGGTACGATCGTGGAGAGAAAAAGCAAAAAGAAGCGGATCTTCTACGGATGCAACACATATCCGGACTGTGAGTTTGTTTCGTGGGACAAACCGCTTGCAAGAAAGTGCCCGAAATGCGATAGTATGCTAGTGGAAAAAAAGCTGAAAAAAGGGAAAGCCGTGCAATGTGTCAAGTGCGACTATTCCGAAGAGCAGGAAAAGTAAGGAGAAATGCTTCATGACAAATCAGCATGTTAATGTAATCGGAGCCGGGCTGGCAGGAAGTGAAGCGGCTTGGCAGCTTGCCAAGCGCGGAGTTCAAGTCAGGCTTTATGAAATGAGACCAGTCAGGCAGACGCCTGCTCATCATACAGATAAATTCGCGGAACTCGTGTGTTCGAACTCGCTGAGAGCCAACACCCTCACAAACGCCGTTGGTGTATTAAAGGAAGAGATGCGCATGCTCGACTCCGTCATCATCTCTTCAGCTGATGATTGCGCCGTTCCTGCGGGCGGAGCCCTTGCTGTGGACCGGCATGAGTTTGCTGGTCTGGTCACAGAAAGGGTGAAGAATCATCCAAACGTGACGGTGATCAATGAAGATGTGTCTGAGATACCAGAAGGACCGACTATTATTGCAACAGGACCGCTGACAAGCCCGGCTTTGTCTGAAAAGCTTAAGCAGCTTACAGGCGAAGAATATTTTTATTTTTATGATGCAGCAGCACCGATCATCGAAGTGGACAGCATCGATCGGGAAAAAGTCTATTTAAAATCACGCTACGATAAAGGCGAGGCGGCTTACCTGAACTGCCCGATGACCGAAGAAGAGTTTGACCGCTTTTATGAAGCACTCATCTCTGCAGAAACTGTGCCTTTGAAGGAGTTTGAAAAAGAAATTTTCTTTGAAGGATGCATGCCAGTAGAAGTGATGGCGAAACGCGGGAAGAAGACGCTCCTTTTTGGACCAATGAAGCCTGTCGGACTTGAAGACCCGCGAACAGGCAAACAGCCATATGCAGTCGTTCAGCTGCGACAGGATAATAGTGCCGGTACGCTATACAATCTCGTAGGCTTCCAGACTCATTTGAAATGGGGACCGCAAAAGGAAGTGCTGCAGCTCATTCCAGGTTTGGAGAATGCGGAGATTGTGCGTTATGGCGTGATGCACAGGAACACGTTCCTTAACTCGCCGAAGCTTTTGAAAGACACATATCAGCTTAAGACACGCGACGACCTGTTTTTTGCAGGCCAGATGACAGGAGTGGAAGGGTATGTGGAAAGTGCGGCGTCTGGGTTGATCGCAGGAATCAACGCAGCACGCTATGTGTCAGGACAAGAGCCTCTTACGTTCCCGCAGGAAACGGCGATCGGAAGCATGGCGCATTATATCACCAATGCAAGCAGTGATAACTTTCAGCCGATGAACGCCAACTTTGGTCTGTTTCCGCCGCTTGACAGAAAAATCCGCAGCAAAAAAGAACGGTATGAGGCATTTGCTGGCAGGGCGCTGGAAACAATTCAGAATTTTATAAAAAAATTATCATAATTCGTTGATAAAGCCCCTAAACTGTGTTAAGATTTAGGGGCTTTGTGAGGTGTTTGAGATGACGATTGTCCGTGATAACATCGAGATGTTTATGAGATATCTATCGATTGAAAAGAACTGTTCGCCTTTAACGATTGAACATTACGAGAAAGATATTATGCATTTTGCATCCTTCATGAAACAGCAGGCAATCAGTGACTTTGCCGCTGTTTCTTATGTTTTAGTGAGACATTATTTGATTGTTCTTCATGATGCCTCGTACAGCAGAAATACCGTTGCGAGGAAAATTTCTTCTCTAAGAAGTTTTTTTAGATTCTTAAACAAAGAAGAAAGCATCTCCCATAACCCGTTCGCTATGGCATCTCTTCCGAAAAAAGGAAGACAGCTCCCGCACTTCTTATATCAGGAAGAAATGGAACAGCTGTTTTCTGTCTGCAGCCTCGAAGACCCTCTCGGGCAAAGAAACCAAGCGATCCTGGAATTGCTTTACGGCACAGGCATCCGCGTGTCGGAGTGCTGCTCCATTAAGGTGAAAGATGTGGATCTGTCGATGGAGACCGTTTTGATCATGGGAAAAGGCCGAAAAGAACGGTATGTACCTGTCGGCTCTTTCGCCCTTTCTGCTATAACCCGGTATCTAGAGGACGGCAGATTAAAGCTTTCAGGCAAATCATCTGTTAAATCAGATTCTCTTTTTTTAAATTATAAAGGGGAACCTTTGTCTTCTAGAAGCGTAAGAACCATATTGAATAAGATTATTGAGCAGTCCTCTCTCAATGTACATATCAGCCCGCACGTGCTGAGGCACACGTTTGCGACTCATATGCTGAATGAAGGAGCCGATCTCAGAGCCGTTCAGGAGCTGCTCGGGCATGCTCATCTTTCCTCTACTCAAGTGTATACGCATGTGACAAAGGATCATTTGAAAAAGATCTATAATAATGCGCATCCTCGCGCATAAAGATCGTACAGGAGGGGTTTTCTAATGACAACATTTCATGCGACTACGATTTTCGCGATCCGGCATAATGGTGAATGTGCGATGACAGGTGACGGTCAAGTTACGTTCGGGAATGCAGTGGTGATGAAGCATACGGCGAAGAAGGTAAGAAAGCTTTATAACGGCAACGTTCTTGCAGGCTTTGCAGGTTCTGTCGCCGATGCATTCACGCTGTATGAAAAATTTGAATCCAAGCTCGAAGAATTCTCCGGCAATCTTCAGCGTG
This sequence comes from Fictibacillus iocasae, assembly GCF_042665465.1. NCBI lineage: Bacteria > Bacillati > Bacillota > Bacilli > Caryophanales > Fictibacillaceae > Fictibacillus > Fictibacillus iocasae. Next base: position 163,157 of record NZ_JBHTCP010000016.1, read on the forward strand.
CCAGTGTTGAACTTGCCAAGGCTTGGCGCACCGATCAAGTGCTCCGCAAGCTAGAAGCGATGCTGATTGTCATGAACAAGGATCATCTGCTGCTCATTTCAGGAACTGGAGAAGTGATTGAACCAGATGACGGGATATTGGCGATTGGGTCTGGCGGGAACTATGCCCTTGCTGCTGGAAGAGCATTGAAAAGAAAAGCACCAGAGCTTTCAGCCAAGGAGATCGCATTAGCTTCATTGGAAACCGCTGGCGAGATCTGTGTTTATACGAATACGAACATCGTACTTGAAGAGCTGTAATATGAAGACGAGGAGCGTGGAAGAATGGGTGAACACCAGCATTTAACCCCGAGACAGATTGTTGAAAAGCTTGATCAATACATTATTGGCCAGAACAATGCGAAGAAAGCAGTGGCTGTCGCACTCCGTAACCGTTTTAGAAGAAGCAAGCTCGATGAGAAGCTGCGCGAGGAGATTTCACCGAAGAATATATTGATGATCGGGCCCACCGGTGTAGGGAAAACAGAAATAGCGAGAAGGCTTGCTAAGCTTGTTCAGGCTCCTTTTATAAAAGTAGAAGCGACAAAATTTACAGAAGTAGGTTATGTCGGCCGTGATGTGGAATCGATGGTCCGCGACCTTGTGGAAACATCCATTCGCCTCGTGAAAGAGATCAAAATGCACGAGGTGAAAGATCTGGCTGAAGAAAACGCGAATAAAAGGCTGGTAGAGCTTCTTGCACCTGGCAAGAAGAAAGAAACAGCAATGAAAAATCCGCTTGAAATGTTTTTTGGCGGAGCAGCCAATCAAAACCAGTCAGCCTCGAATACATCCGATGATGATGAGTCACTATCGCAAAAGCGCAGACAGACAGCGCATAAGCTTGCATTAGGCGAGCTTGAAGATCATCTCGTAACGGTTGAAGTAGAAGAGCAGGGCCAAAGCATGATGGATATGTTTCAAGGTACTGGCCTGGATCAGGTCGGGCTGAACATGCAGGATATGCTGGGCGGCTTAATGCCAAAGAAAAAGAAGAAGCGCAAGCTGACAGTTAGAGAAGCGAGAAAGGTTCTGACACAGGATGAAGCGGCCAAATTGATCGATATGGACGACGTGACAAGTGAAGCCGTATACAAAGCCGAGCAGTCAGGCATCATCTTTATCGATGAAATTGACAAAATCGCAGGAAAAAATCAAAATACGGCCGATGTATCAAGAGAAGGCGTACAGCGTGACATCCTTCCGATCGTCGAAGGCTCAACGGTAATGACGAAGTACGGCTCGGTCAAAACGGACCATATCTTGTTCATTGCAGCAGGAGCATTTCATATGGCAAAGCCTTCTGACTTGATTCCTGAGCTGCAGGGACGGTTCCCGATCCGCGTTGAACTGAAGAGTTTAACCGTTGAAGACTTTGTCCGTATCCTCGTAGAGCCTGATAATGCGATCGTTAAACAATATTCCGCACTTCTTTCGACAGAAGGTATAAATGTAGAATTTTCTGACGAAGCTATTGCTAGAATTGCAAATATTGCAGCGGATGTGAACAGGGATACCGATAATATCGGTGCGAGGAGACTGCATACGATTCTTGAGCGGCTGCTTGAAGACTTGTCGTTCGAGGCGCCTGATATCAGTCTGGAGCACATCGTCATCACACCAGAATACGTAGATGAAAAATTGGCGAGCATCGCACGAAACAAAGATTTAAGCCAATATATTTTATAGGATTTCTGTAGGAGGAAATAAAATGAATTTACTAGAGAAAGCAAGAACGATCAACGCCATGCTTCAGCAGTCTGGCGGCAAGCAAGTCAACTTTAAAGAGATGGCAGAAACGCTGCGTGATGTTATCGAAGCAAACATATTCGTGGTGAGCCGCCGCGGAAAACTTCTCGGGATCGCACTCAAACAAGAGATTGCAAACGACCGCATGAAAAAGATGCTAGAAGAGAGACAGTTTCCGACAGACTATACACAAAATCTTTTTAATGTGAAAGAAACGTCTTCGAATCTGGACATCGAAAGTGAATATACAGCATTTCCGGTAGAGAACAAAGATTTATTCGTCACGGGTCTCACGACGATTGTGCCGATCGTCGGTGGAGGAGAGCGTCTTGGGACACTGATCCTTTCAAGACTGACAAACTCGTTCAATGATGATGACCTGCTGCTCGCTGAATATGGAGCAACGGTAGTAGGCATGGAAATATTGCGTGAGAAGGCAGAAGAGATCGAGGAAGAAGCACGAAACAAAGCGATTGTGCAAATGGCGATCAGCTCCTTGTCGTACAGTGAGCTTGAAGCGATCGAGCATATATTTGAAGAACTCGAAGGAAACGAAGGCCTGCTCGTTGCCAGTAAGATTGCAGACCGTGTTGGAATTACACGTTCCGTCATCGTGAACGCACTTCGCAAGCTCGAAAGTGCGGGTGTTATTGAAAGCCGTTCACTTGGAATGAAAGGAACATACATTAAAGTGCTCAACGATAAATTCCTTCTTGAGCTTGAGAAATTAAAAACTTCATAAACGAAAAATACTAACAGCCTTTCTGAATAGAAGGGCTGTATTTTTTTTGTGTTTTTTTGGTAAATGTGTACTACTGTCGATTATGAGCGAAAAGAACTAGGCAAATATAGGACTTTCTATCGAATTAAGTCGAAAATAGAAAAATAATCATAGACACTTTTTGGATATATCACGTAATATATGAAATGTAAGAAAGTTTTGGAAAAATTTTTATGAAATATAGTAAAAAAGAGGGGATGGGTGCATTTGTTCACTGGACCTGTAATAAAAAGCCTCGAAACTGCATTGAACGGGTCCGCCGCCAAACAAAAGGCAATAAGCGATAATATTGCCAATGCGGATACACCTCACTACAAAGCGAAGACAGTTTCGTTCGGCAAAGAGTTGGAAACACAATTGAAGGCGTATAGAACAAACAGCCGTCATATTGAATTTTCAGGAAACCGTCAAGGGACGGTGAAAGTCATGGATAGATCAGGCGGAGATATGAATCATAACGGCAACAATGTAGACATGGATCTTGAAATGTCAGAGATGGCTAAAAACCAGCTTTACTTTCAAGCACTGACACAGAGGATAAACGGGAAGTTCAATTCATTGCAAATGGTCATTAAAGGCGGGAAATAACAATGGGGATCTTTGACGCAATCAATCATTCAGCATCTGGACTCACAGCACAGCGCTTAAGGATGGACATAGCCTCATCCAATATGGCGAATGCCGATTCTACCAGGGGCGAATACATAGACGGAAAATGGCAGCCTTATAGGCGGAAAATGGTCGTTCTCGGGCAAAAAAATACTTCTTTCCATTCCTCGCTAAACATTGCCATGAAAAGCAGTAAAGAGGCAGGCGGAGTGCAGGCAAGTGCTGTAGTAGAAGATAGCAGCGCGTTTAAAATGGTATACCAGCCAAGCCATCCAGACGCCGACGAAGAAGGTTATGTAGCCTATCCGAATGTGGATCCTCTAAAAGAGATGGTCGATCTGATGGGTGCAACAAGATCGTACGAAGCGAATGTTACAGCCTTAAATGCCGCAAAGGGCATGTATTTAAAGGCTTTAGAAATTGGCAGATAGGAGAAACGATAAATGATTAATTCCATCACATCTGTCCAGCCGTCACAAGCGGCAGGCGCAGCGCGGAGCATCACACCGGCTGAAGCGCAAGAGTCATTCAAGGACGCACTCAGCAGTGCCTTGAATTCTGTCAATGAAGCGCAGAGGCAGTCTAACATAGCGACTGAAGCCATGATTACTGGCAAGACAGATAACCTTCATCAGGTGATGATCGCAGCAGAAAAAGCAAGCATCACACTGCAAACAGCGGTTGAGATTCGAAACAAAGCGGTTGAAGCTTATCAAGAAATGATGAGGATGCAGATTTAAAGATTACTAAATTAGTTCGAATCTCTCCAGGTATTTTGGGGGTCATATAAGAAAATTTTTTTGCGGCAACAATTGGGGGAAAAAATGAACGAAAAGTTGAGATTGTTTACAAGTAAAACGAAAAACTTCGTCAACAGCCGGACAGCGATGCAGAAAGCTATAATGGCCGGAGTTTTGTTCTTGGTAATCGCTGTCATCGTAACACTATCGTTTCTTCTATCGAAGCCGGAGCTTGTGCCTCTTTATTCAAACCTATCCCCGCAAGAAGCAGGACAGGTGCAAGAAACGCTTAACAGCAAAGGCATCACCTCAGAGCTTGCTGACGGCGGCAGCACCATTTTAGTGCCGTCTGAAAGTGCCGATTCATTAAAGGTAGAACTGGCGGCTGAAGGCATACCAAAGAGCGGGAACATTGATTTTTCTTTTTTTGGCGAGAAATCGGGATTCGGTATGACGGACAAGGAGTTCAGCATTCTGGAAAGAGAGGCCACTCAGACCGAGATCAGCAGCTTGATCAAGAGCATCAATGGGGTTGAGGATGCTGCGGTCATGATTACCATGCCGGAAGCGGGAGTATTTGTTTCAGATGAGGGGGAATCCGCTTCTGCTTCTGTCGTTCTCACACTGTCACCTGGTGCGAGGCTTGAAACACAGCATGTGAACGCACTCTATAACCTTGTTTCAAAGAGTGTGCCGAGTCTGCCGGTTGAAAACATTGTGATCACCGACCAATACTCCAATTATTACGACCTGGATCAGCCAGCAGGCAGTGATTCGTCATTATCTGCTTACGATGAACAAAGAAAGATCAAGACAGACATAGAGCGCGACATACAGCGCCGCGTTCAGCAGATGCTCGGTACGATAGTTGGACATCAGAAAGTCGTCACAACGGTAACCGCTGATATTGATTTTACGAAAGAGAAGCGGGAAGAAAATCTCGTAGAACCTGTCGATCCAGAAAAGATGGAGGGCATCGAGGTAAGTGTAGAACGGATCAGGGAAACCTTCTCTGGTGAAGGAACACCGCCTGGAGGGCCAGCAGGATCAGGTGAGGAGGAAGTTCCCAACTATCCTGGTACAGCGGCAGGCTCCAACGGAGATTACGAAAAAGTCGAAGAGCGAATCAACAAAGAGGTAAACAAAATTAAGAAAGAAATCGTCGAGAGTCCGTACGAAATCAGAGATATCGGCATTCAGGCGATGGTGGAACCTCCCAACCCTAAAAAACCGGAATCATTGCCGCCTGAACGGTTAGAGGACATTAAACAAATATTGTCCACAATCGTCAGGACGACCATTTCAGAAGACGCAGAGAATCCACTGACGGATGAACAGATTGATGAAAAGGTGTTTGTTTCAGCGCAGCCTTTCAACGGGAAAACCGCGCAAGCAAATGTCGCTTCTGCTGGCATACCGCTTTGGGTGTACATAGGCGGCGGTATACTGCTTGCTGTTATTATCTTCCTTATTTTTGCTCTAAGAAGAAAGTCAAGCGAACAAAAAATCGCGGAAGAAGCTGGAACGGAAATCATGCTTGAGAATTTAAATGTTCCGGATGTCAATAATGAGTTCGAATCAGAGGGCACCATACGCAAGGAGCAGCTGGATCGAATGGCAAAAGAAAAGCCAGATGAATTCGCCAAGCTGCTGCGTACATGGCTTTCAGAAGATTAGGAGGCAGCCATAAACAATGTCAAAAACTCAAAAAGAAATGTCTGGTAAAGAAAAAGCTGCCATCCTCGTGATCTCTTTAGGTCCTGATGCAGCAGCACAAGTATATAAGCATTTAAGTGAAGAAGAGATTGAAAGGCTGACGCTTCAAATTTCGCAGACGAGAAAAGTAGATTCTAATTTAAAAGAAGAGATCATTGAACAGTTTCATCAGCTTGCACTCGCACAGGATTACATAACGCAGGGCGGCATCAGCTATGCCAAATCGGTGCTGGAAAAAGCGATGGGCAAAGACGAGGCGATGCAGATCATCAACAAGCTGACATCGACACTTCAGGTAAGGCCGTTTGATTTTGCAAGAAAAGCAGACCCAGGGCAAATCCTGAATTTCATACAAAACGAGCACCCCCAAACGATCTCACTTATTCTCGCGTATCTTGATTCCTCTCAGGCCGGACAGATACTAAGTGAACTGCCTCAGGAAATGCAGGCTGATGTGGCCAAAAGGATCGCCCTCATGGACAGCACGTCGCCAGAGGTCATCGCGGAGGTCGAGCAAATACTAGAAAGAAAGCTTTCAGCCACTGTCACGCATGACCTGACACAGGCGGGCGGAGTGGAAGCGGTAGTTGAAGTCCTTAACGGAGTGGACAGGACGACCGAACGGACGATTTTAGACGCTCTTGAGAAGCAAGACCCTGATCTGGCAGAAGAAATCAAGAAACGGATGTTTGTATTTGAAGATATCGTCACGCTCGATAACCGTGCGATACAGCGAGTCATCAGAGAGGTCCAGAATGAAGATCTCCTGCTGTCGCTTAGAGCTTCAAGCGAAGAGGTCAAGAGTGTACTTTATCAAAACATGTCCAAGCGCATGGCAGAGACATTCCAAGAAGAAATGGAGTACATGGGCCCAGTGAGGCTGCGTGATGTAGAGGAAGCACAATCTCGCATCGTTTCATCTATTAGAAGGCTTGAGGAAGCCGGCGAGATCGTCATTGCACGCGGCGGAGGAGATGATGTGATTGTCTAATATTATTAAACAATCAAACCCCTCTGATGCTGCTGCCCAAGTGGTCATTGGCATCAAGCAAATTGAGAGACAAGCTCCTCCGGCATCGCTGCCAGAGGAGATCACACCAGAACAGCTGCTGCAGCTGACACGCCTTGAAGCTGAAAAGCTTATACAAGCAGCAGAAGATGAGGCGAACGAATTAAGGCAGCAGATGATGGAAGAGTATGAAAGCCATCAGATAAAGCTGGAGCAAATGGAACAGGATCTTCTAAACAAACGGAATGCTGATAGCGAGGCGGCCAAAGCAGCGGGCTATGAAAAGGGATTTAAAGAAGGGTCCGCCGCTGGCGCATCGCAGTGGGACCTGAAATTGAAAGAAGCGGAAAAAATCATTCTTTTATCAAGGGAAGCCTACAACAGCCATATCGAAAGTTCTGAACGCGTCATCGTTGAAATGGCATCCGCAGTCGCGAGAAAGATAACGGGCTCAGCACTGAAAGAGGAAAGCGTCTGGGTTGATTATGTGAAGCAGCTCATTAAAGAAGTGCGGGAAACCGGTGAAATTAAGCTGTATGTCCATCCAGATTGGTATGAAAAGACGATCGTATATCGTGATGAACTGAAAAATATCTTGTTAGGCACAACCGCATTATATATATATCCCGATGCATCCTTAAAGGAATATGGATGCGTCATTGAATCTCAGTTCGGAAAGATGGATGCCACTTTAGACAGCCAGCTGTCAGAAATCAAAACCGCACTGCTTGACCGACTGGAGGGAACGGACGATGAAGGCCGCTGACCTTATTCAGGAAATCAGCAGCATCAACGCCTACAAAAGCTATGGGAAAGTCGTTAAAGCGGCAGGTCTGCTGATAGAATCACGAGGCCCTAAAGCAGCGGTTGGAGAGGTATGCCTCATACACACCGCGCATGCAGCAAGGCCGGTAAAGGCTGAGGTTGTCGGTTTTTATAAAGAAAACCTTCTGTTGATGCCTTACACAGAAGTGAGGAACATCGCAGCGGGAAGCCTAGTAGAAGCGACCCGCAAGCCGCTCCAGATTAAAGCAGGGGTGGATCTGATCGGGTGTGTACTGGATGGATTAGGTAACCCGCTCGATCAGAGCGAGCTTCCAAAGGGGCTTAGCACAATCTCTGCTGAAAACGAACCGCCTAACCCGATGCACAGGCCGCGCATCAGCGAAACCGTTTCATTAGGCATCCGCTCCATCGACAGCTTGCTCACCGTTGGAAAAGGCCAGAGGATCGGAATTTTCGCAGGAAGCGGTGTAGGCAAGAGTACTTTGCTCGGTATGGCAGCGAGAAATTCAACGGCTGATCTGAACGTGATCGCCCTTATCGGTGAACGTGGAAGAGAAGTTATGGATTTCATCGAACGTGACCTTGGAGAAGAAGGGCTAAAGCGCTCTGTCGTCATCGCGGCAACATCCGATCAGCCGGCATTGATGAGGATAAAAGGTGCTGAAACGGCAACAGCTATCGCAGAATACTTCCGTGATATGGGGAAGAACGTGATGCTTATGATGGATTCAGTCACGCGTGTGGCTATGGCCCAGCGTGAGATCGGACTGGCGGCTGGCGAGCCTCCAACAACAAAAGGCTACACGCCGAGCGTTTTTGCCAAGCTTCCGAAGCTGCTTGAACGATCAGGAACGAGCAGCAAGGGTACGATCACCGCGTTTTATACGGTGCTTGTGGACGGAGATGACATGAACGAACCGATCGCTGATGCAGTAAGAGGAATATTGGACGGACACTTTGTTCTCGACAGATCACTAGCCAATAAAGGACAGTTTCCTGCTATTAACGTGCTCAAGAGTGTGAGCAGGGTGATGAACGATATTGTGCCAAACGAGCATCTTACTGCAGCAGGCAAAGTACGCGAGCTCTTATCGGCATACTATGACGCAGAAGACTTGATCAACATCGGAGCCTACAAAAGAGGTTCATCCAAATCGGTAGATGAAGCGATCAGTGCGTTTCCTGCTATCATTTCCTTTTTAAAGCAGCATGTGCATGAAGACTCAAGCTTTAAAGATTCGTTAGACCGGCTTATGGCCGAGTGGGGGGAACCGTAAGATGGCATTTCAGTTCAAGCTTGAAAAGGTCCTGATGCTAAAGGAAAAAGAAAAAGAATCGTTTGAAGAAGAGTACCGCCAGTCAGTCCAGGCGTTTGAACAGGCAGCAAGCGAACTATACAGCCTTCTGAAACGAAAAGAAGAAATAGAAGAACATGCCGACAGCCAGTTTCATGCCAAGTTGTATGTGAACGAATTACAGTCGACACAGCGTTTTTTATTATCAGTAGAAAAGAAGATCCTGCTGCTTCAAAAGAAGGTTCAAACAGCGAGAGAGCAAATGGCATTCGCTCAAGAGAAGCTTATGTATAAAGCAGTAGAAGTGAAAAAATATGAAACGTTAAAAAGTAAACAGTGCAGCGAGTTCACGGCGCTTCAGCTTGTAAATGAAAACAAGCAAAATGATGAATTCTCGGTATTGCGCTACGCGAGATGATAGAAACGGGTGATAAGATGGAGCAGGAGGAAAAATCAGGAAGATTAGCCTGGTTCCTGATGGTCATTGTTGTACCGCTGATTTTTGCATTAACAGTCTTTGCAATCGTGCTATCCATGATGGGCTTCAATGTGAAAGACGAGGCAGCGAATTTGGGTAGAAGCCTGCCAGTTCTTTCTTCCTTTTTTGAAGGATCAGAAAAAGCGAGCATCGTCAGCAAAGGTACACTTGATAGCGAGGCGCAGTACGCCAGTAAACAGCTGAAAGAACAGCGTTCCTACATTAAGAGACTTGAAGCCGATCTTCAAAAAAAAGAAGAGGAGACATCGTCGCTGAAAGACGAATTGGTCAAGCTAAAGCAGAAGAATGAAGAATCTTCCGCAGCGGCCGAGCTGAAAAAAGAAGGCAGCTTGTCCGCCCTTTATGGCGAGATGTCAGCAAAGCAAGCAGCGGCCGTCCTTGTTCTTTTAGATAGTGCCTCAGCAGCAGATATCCTGCAATCGCTGGAAACAGAAAAGCAAGCTGATATTTTGAGCAAGATGGATCCTGCTGATGCAGCAGAGATGACCGTCCTGCTGGCTCAATAATTTGTCATAGGAAGGAGGGAGAAACATTGGCTACCGTTTCATTGCAGCATGATACTTGCCTTACCCCGCTGTCAAAAGACAATACGGCAAAAACGCAGAACAAAAGCGTCACAGACTTTTTTTCGCTGTTGCTTCAGTCAAACTCTGCAGCCGTCACGGACGTGCATGCACTTGAGGAGAAGCTTTTGCCAATAGATGTGGATGCATTGGCTGCAGAGATAAAAGAAATGCTGCCTGAAGATGTTTCTTTATGGCAGTCAGGCATGCTCGATGACCCGAGTGCAGAGGAGATCATGGATATGCTGCCGCCTGATGTCAAAGAAGAGCTCGAATTTTTCGTCCAATCATTGCAAACGCTCGAGCTGACAGAAAAGGCGCTCTCTGACTCTGCAGCACCCGCAGCCATCCTGATGGCACTGCTTCACCATGCTTCGAAAGGAAGCTTAATGCTGAGTGAAGGAAGCAGCCGGCAGGCTTTAATTGAGTTCATTAAACAGCAGCTTAAAGGCAATGGAACTGAAACAGGGAACAAGGCGCAAACCTATTCGCTCGCTTTCGAAGCAGACAAAGTGAAAGGCAACAGCCGCCTGCTGCGAATCGAACATAACGAATCGAGCGGATTTGTGTTCAAAAAAGGAATCACGCAAGAACAGGCAGCCGTTACCAGCTCCACTCACGCTCTTCAGGCAAAAGCCCATCTGCTTAGTGCCCTAACACGTCAGGTGCAGCCTGCTTCATCATCACCGAGCACAGAGGTGCACGTGTTTCATCAAGGGACCATGACGGCAGCAGAACAGCTGGCCATCCAGCTTCCTGCCGGCAACAAACTATCAGAATCCCGGTTCCTTCGAGAGTTTCAATCTATCCTGCAAAAAGGGAAGCTGGCTGCTTTAGCAGGAGGATCATCATCCATCACCTTGAAGCTAAATCCAGAGAACCTGGGATCGATCAGTATTGAAATAGTGCAGAAAAATGGTGAGCTGACAGCGAAAATAACGGCCGCTTCAATAGCAGCTAAAGAAGCGATCGATCAACATATGGGAACATTGAAAAACGCCTTAACATCGCAAAAAATTGCGCTTGAACAGATTGATGTCTTTGTACAAGAGAAGATGAGTCTATACAAAGATCAAGGCGGAAACAGAGAACCTCGACAAGAGGCGGATCAGCAGCAAAGCTTTGATGATGAGAAAAACGATCCAGACAGTCGTAATTTTTCAGACATACTGCAACTTCTTAGCGAGAGGGTGTAATTCATGAACAATGCGATAAAAAATGATCTCTTGCTTGCTGACTATCAGGCTAAAGAACGGTCAGCCGGCAAAAGTGTGCTCGGAAAAGACGACTTCCTCAAAATATTGATCACCCAGCTGCAAAACCAAGATCCGTCCAATCCGATGCAGGACAGAGAGTTCATCGCCCAGATGGCTACCTTTTCTTCACTGGAACAGATGACGAACCTGAACAAGACGATGGAGCAATTCTTGGGGATGCAGGCGGAAACGATGCTGTATCAGCACAGCCAGATGATAGGTAAGCAAGTTTCATACGAAGTGAGTGAAACGAAGGATGACGGCACGACGACCACCATCACCAAGGAAGGCCAAGTGAAGTCGGTGTTCTGGGACAAAGGACAAACGAAGCTCGAGCTGGCTGACGGCACGAAGATCGATAGCATCCAAGTTATCAAGATCAGCGAAGGTGCATCATCAGGTTCGTAAAAAAGACTTATTGCCAAGAGTAAATTTAAAGGAGAATGCCACATGTTGAGATCGATGTATTCTGGAATCAGCGGAATGAAAAACTTTCAAGTCAAGCTTGATGTAATCGGAAATAATATCGCGAACGTGAACACGTACGGCTTCAAAAAAGGGCGCACGACTTTCAAGGATCTTGTCAGCCAGCAGATTGCCGGAGCAACAGCTCCAGGCACGGACCGAGGCGGTGTGAACGCGAGGCAGGTCGGCCTCGGCTCCCAAATCGCTTCTATCGACACGGTTCAAACGCAGGGTAGCCTGCAGACAACCGGACGTCCGCTAGATCTAGGGATTTCTGGAGATGGATTCTTTATTGTGGGTACAGGTACAGCGACTGCACCTAACATGAATTTTACTAGAGCCGGGAATTTCTATTTAGATAAGGATGGAACATTGGTTAACTCAGATGGTTTATTTGTGGTCGGTTATCCTTCTACAGGAGGAGTCGTGAATACTTCACAATTCGGGAAAATCAAAATACCGACTGATGCAAAAAGCTTTAGCATAGGTGCTAATGGAGTCGTCAACTATGTGGATGGTACAGGGGGGTTATTGCAAGCCGGGCAGATTATGCTGGCAAAATTCCCGAACAATGAAGGCTTGGAAAAAATCGGTCAAAATTTGTATAAAAATTCCGCAAACTCTGGTCCTGCTCCTACAGCAGTTGGTGATCTTGTTATTCCAGGAGAAGAAGGAGCAGGTTCCATCGTCTCCAGTGCCCTTGAAATGTCCAACGTTGACCTTTCTGAGGAGTTTACAGAGATGATCGTCGCACAGCGCGGTTTTCAGGCGAACACGCGGATTATCACGACTTCTGACGAGATTCTGCAAGAACTAGTGAATCTGAAACGATAATACGAGGGGAGGCAGGGCTGTTTTCATAAAAAAATAGCCTGTCTTACATGATTACGTTAACGAGGCTGAACGGTGAGTCATTTACACTGAATGCTCTGTACATTGAACAGGTGCAATCATTTCCGGACACGACGATCACATTGACGAGCGGAAAGAAAATGGTGGTAAAAGAATCAGAAAAGCAGGTAGGTGAGAAGGTGGCGTCATTCTATCGAAGGATCGCCCTCCTTCCTGTAAACATAATGGCAGAGGAAGAAGAATGATGGGCAATAAAAAAACATTTATTATCATGTTCTCCATGCTTCTGGCGATTTCTGCTGTCGGGGCATCGGGGTATTACATATTTACGATGTTTTCACCTAAGACCGAGGCCTCTGTGCCGACAGCAGAAGAGCTTGAAGAGTTGACGGTTGAAACAGAAGAGATCACAACAAACCTGCTCGATGATGCTTATGTGAAAATCCGCTTTAAAATACAGGCGGACAGCAAGGAAGGCAAGGAAGAGCTTGAAAAGAGGCTGTTTCAAGTGAACAACCTGATCATCTATGAAATATCCGGAATGAAAACGGAAAGCTTGAAAGGTCCTGCAGGAATGGCCGGCCTTGAGAAAACACTGCAAGGGAAAATTTCTAAAATTATGCTCGACGGTAAAGTCTCAAAAGTGTATACCACACAAAAAATTATCCAATAACAACTTAAGCCAGAAAAGAGGTGGGGCTCTTGGCAGACGTTTTGTCCCAAAATGAAATCGATGCTCTTCTGTCAGCGCTGTCCACAGGAGAAATGGATGCTGAAGAGCTGAAAAAAGAAGAATCAGAGAAACGAATACGAAATTACGATTTTAAGAGAGCTCTCCGCTTTTCTAAGGATCAGATACGTGGTCTGACAAGGATTCATGAAAATTTTGCCAGATATTTGACGACTTACTTTTCGGCTCAGCTTAGAACGTTCGTCCAGATCGGAGTGGCCTCCGTCGATCAGCTACCATATGAAGAGTTTATCCGCAGCGTTCCAACCATGACATTCTTGAATATTTTTGAGGCAAACCCGCTAGAAGGGCGCATCTTGATGGAGATCAACCCGAATATCGCTTATGCGATGCTTGATCGGGTTATGGGCGGAAGAGGCGCCGGGATGAACAAGATCGAAAATTTGACCGAGATTGAAACGAAAATCATGACACAGCTGTTTGTCCATACACTTGACAGCTTTAAAGAAGCGTGGAGTCCGACAATCGAGCTAGACCCATTCATGCTCGATATAGAAGTCAACCCGCAGTTTCTTCAAATGGTATCAGCGAATGAAACGGTCGTGGTCATCTCATTGAACATTACAGTAGGTGAAGTGACCGGAATGATTAATATTTGCCTGCCGCACGTAGTGATCGAGCCGATCATCCCGAAGCTGTCGCTGCACACGTGGATGCAGAAGAAGCAAAAGTCTCGTCCGCCTGAGGAAATTCTCTTTATCGAGAGCAATTTAAGGAATGCAGAACTTCCGGTCCGTGTAGAGCTTGGCTTCTCAGACATGACCATCAATGAATTCTTGGACCTGGATATTGGTGACTGCATCGAATTGAAGCAAAAAATCTCTTCACCAATGGTTTTGATGGTGGAGGATACACCTAAGTTCCTTGTCCAGCCGGGCAAAGTAAACAGAAAAATGGCGGTCCAAATCATCGATTCACTAAAGGAGGAAAACGAACAATGGTAAGCGGAAATATGCTGTCACAGGATGAAATTGATGCGTTGCTTAGCGGCGGGCCTTCCTCCAGTGCAAGTGCACCAGAAGAAGAACATCTGACAGATATGGAGCGAGATGCTCTAGGCGAGATCGGTAACATCTCCTTCGGCAGTGCCGCAACGGCCCTTTCCACCCTTCTCAATCAGAAGGTCGAGATCACAACACCTGTCGTATCGGTCATTCAGCAAGGAACATTGAAGGCAGAATTCCCGATACCGCATGTAGCGGTCGAGGTCACGTATACAGCGGGGATTGAAGGAGCGAACATGCTCGTCATCAAGAAATCAGATGCACAGATTATCGCGGATCTCATGCTAGGCGGTGATGGAAGCAGTCCGTCTCCTGATTTTGGCGAACTGCAGCTGAGTGCTGTTGGTGAAGCCATGAACCAGATGATGGGTTCTGCCTCGACGTCCATGTCAGCCATGTTCGGCAAGACGGTAGACATATCACCTCCGAGCATTGATTTTTTAGATGTTGAGCGTTCAAACATTCCGATGTCATTGGAAGAAACGCTCGTGAAGATCTCATTTAGAATTAAAATTGGAACGCTGATCGACTCCAATATAATGCAGCTCGTTCACGTCGATTTTGCTAAAGTGCTTGTTGGCCAGCTTCTTGGCATGGAGCCGGAAATGCCGGCAGACATGACACCACAAGCTGTACAGCAGGAAGAACCGGTGATTGCAGTTGCAGTGCCTGAAATCAGGCAGACTACACCTCATGCACCAGCAGCAGAGAGCCGCAAGCCTCTAGCTGAGCCGAGACAGGAAAAGCCTGTATTAGCGGCAAACTTCTCGGATTTCTCTGACAGCAGCAGTTATACAGGAGAAACGAAAAACTTGGATATGCTCTTGGATATCCCGCTGCAAGTGACCGTTGAACTTGGACGAACCAAAAAGTCGATCAAAGAAATATTAGAGCTCGGACAAGGGTCGATCATCGAGCTTGATAAGCTCGCTGGTGAACCGGTCGATATTTATGTGAACCAAAAAAGGATAGCAAAAGGCGAGGTTGTCGTGATCGAGGAGAACTTCGGTGTTCGAGTGACACAAATTCTTAGTCAAATAGACCGTTTACAAAAGCTTAAATAACAGGAGGCTATATATTATGGGAGCTCGCATTTTAGTTGTTGACGACGCAGCATTCATGAGAATGATGATCAAGGATATTTTAACGAAAAATGGTTTTGATGTAGTAGGAGAAGCCGCAGACGGAGCGCAAGCGATTGAAAAGTTTAATGAAGTCTCGCCGGATCTCGTCACGATGGATATCACGATGCCAGAGATGGACGGGATTACAGCTTTGAAGGAGATCAAGAAAACTCATCCAGAAGCGAAGGTCATCATGTGTTCCGCGATGGGCCAGCAGGCGATGGTGATTGATGCGATTCAAGCTGGAGCAAAGGATTTTATCGTCAAGCCTTTCCAGGCAGACCGTGTTATTGAAGCCATCAAGAAAACATTAGGTTGATGAGCAGGAATACCATGTTTAAACTTGCAAAACTTACGGCCGTTTTCATGCTGATTGTGCTGTTTCCTCTTCTAGGGGAAACAGCCTCAGCACAAAGCTACGCAAGCAGCGGAAAATCAGTGTCCGATTGGATCGACAATGACCAAGAAAATAACAGCAAACAGGCTGAGAAAGCTGCTGCAGCCAAAAATGAAAGCTCCGGCAGCACGTTTTTCATGATCTTAAAGCTCCTAGTGATGCTCGGGATTGTTATAGCGCTGCTAGTCTTTGTTCTGAAGTTCATTCAAAAAAAGTCAGCAGGCTTTCAGCATGGAAAAGCCTTGCAGCTGCTCGGGGGAGTTGGGCTAGGTCCTAGCCGGTCTCTGCAGGCGGTCAAGGCGGGAAACTCGATCCTCCTTCTCGGTGTAGGCGAAAACGTCACACTGATCAAAGAAATAACAGATGATGAAACGATCGAACAGCTAGAAGGGCTAAACCGCACCGAAAAGAAAGAGTTCAATGGCTATGGCGCCCAAAATAACGGCAGCTTGCCTTTTAAAGAGCTGCTCATGAATCAGCTTAAAGATTTGTCAGAAAGCCGTAAGAAGATAACGGAACGTCTGAAAGAAGGAAACACCGATGAATGATCTTTTACCAAGCATCGATCTTGATGCCTTAAATTCCAGTGAGCCGGCAAACCTGGAGACGACGCTGCAGCTGCTCTTGCTGCTCACGGTGCTCAGTCTTGCACCAAGTCTATTAATCTTAATGACTTGTTTTACAAGGGTGATCATCGTCCTGTCCTTTGTCCGCACATCGCTAGCGACACAGCAAATGCCCCCTAACCAGGTTCTGGTTGGCATCGCGCTGTTCATCACTTTCTTCATCATGGCTCCGACAATCGGAGAAGTGAACAAAGAAGCTGTTAAGCCTCTATTAAAAGGAGAGCTCACGCAAGCAGAGGCGTTTGAAAAAGGGACAAAGCCGCTGAAAGAATTTATGGCAAAGCAGACTAGGCAAAAAGATCTGGCATTGTTCCTGGATTATTCCAAGGCGGACAAACCCAAAAAGGTAGAAGATATCCCGCTTACAACCCTAGTTCCGGCGTTTGCCATTAGCGAACTGAAAACGGCCTTCCAGATTGGCTTTATGATCTTTGTGCCTTTCCTTGTGATTGACATGGTTGTGGCTAGCATCCTTATGGCGATGGGGATGATGATGCTGCCGCCGGTAATGATTTCACTGCCTTTTAAAATTCTTCTGTTCATATTAGTCGATGGATGGTATCTCATCGTCAAGTCGCTGCTGTTGAGCTATTAACTTATGAAATTAGTAGGTGGATGAAATGGATTCACAATTTGTCATCACATTAGCTGAAAAAGGCGTCTATGTGACGCTGCTTGTGTGCGGCCCCTTGCTTGCATTGGCTTTGATTGTCGGACTTGTTGTCAGTATCTTTCAAGCAACCACTCAGATACAGGAACAAACACTGGCGTTCGTGCCCAAGATTGTCGCTGTCCTGGTCGGCCTCATCTTTTTTGGTCCGTGGATGCTTTCGCAAATATTGGCTTTTACTTCTGGAATCTTTAATAATCTTCATCATTACATAGGGCCCTAAAGAAGAATGATTGATATTAATTACTTGCCGTCCTTTCTATTAATCGCAGCAAGAATCAGCTCTTTTTTCGTAACCGTGCCTATTTTTTCTAACAGAAGCATTCCTGCCATGCATAAAACAGCCATTTCGCTCTTCATTTCATGGATTGCCTTGTACGCGGTTAAGCCGCCTGCTGTTGCAGTGGACGGCGAGTTCATCCTTCTTCTATTAAAAGAAGTCATGACTGGCCTTGCACTCGGTTTGATTGCCGCCATTCTTTTCGCCGCGATTCAGGCTGCTGGTGGGTTCATCGACTTGCAGATGGGATTTGCATTAGCGAACGTTTTTGATCCGCAGACAGGGGCGCAAAGTCCTTTGATGGGAAGATACCTGTATACCTTTGCTATTTTATTTCTATTATCAACGGATGCTCATCATCTGTTATTGGATGGCATCTTTTACAGCTATCAATTTATCCCGCTTGAATACTCTGTCTTTCATTTTGGGGATGAAAACGTGCTGAAGACTTTCGCTGAAGCCTTTTCCGGCATGTTTCTGGCGGCGTTTCAGATGGCGTTTCCAATCGTAGGCGCATTGTTTTTAGCTGATCTGGCACTTGGTATCATGGCGCGGACTGTACCGCAGCTCAATATATTTGTTATCGGTCTTCCTCTGAAAATATTAATCTCGTTTTTACTGCTTCTTATCGTTCTTCCTGTTTTTTTTGTCAGCTTGAGTGCTCTCATGGCTCAGATCACCGAAGCGATGAGAGCACTTATGGAAGCACTTGGGGAGGGAGGAAGGTAGCATGATGAGAATGAACCTTCAATACTTTTCTCAAGAGAAAACAGAGAAAGCGACGCCAAAGAAAAGAGACGATTCGAGGAAAAAGGGGCAGACAGCTAAAAGCGCGGATGTGAACACGGCTGTAATTCTGTTTGCTTCCGTATTAGTACTCGCGTTCTCTGGCAGCTGGATGTGGACCAAGATGCTCGACGTGTTAAGAGAGCGGCTTGCTGAAGGATTGTTGGCTGACATCAGTGCTGACTCGGTCCCACTTCTTTTTTCAGACTTGGTATACGAAGCGGCAGCCATCGCCGCCCCCATGCTTGGAGCGGCCTTTATAGCCGCCATGATTTCAAACTATATACAAGTGGGTTTCCTGTTTTCCACAGAAGCGGTACAGATGAAGCTGGAACGTCTTGATCCGATTCAAGGCTTTAAGCGTATCTACTCGGTAAGAGCCCTTGTTGAGATGACCAAATCGATGCTCAAGATCGGCTTTGTCGGCGCCGTTACCTTTTATTTCTTATATGATGCACGTGCGGAAATGGGAAGGTTCGCCCTCGTGGATTTGGGCTCGGCGCTTTCTGCAGCAGCAGATCTGGCGATGAAGATGCTTTTCGCCGCTTCTATCGTGCTATTGTTTCTTTCGCTGCTGGACTATATGTACCAAAAATTTGATTTTGAAAAAAACATCAGAATGTCAAAGCAAGACATTAAAGATGAATACAAGAAGTCAGAAGGCGATCCTAAGATAAAATCCAAGATCAAAGAGAAGCAGCGCCAGATGGCCATGAGACGGATGATGCAGGATGTGCCTAAAGCAGATGTTATCATCACGAATCCGACCCACTTTGCTATCGCCCTAAAATATGACGGTTCCGAAATGGACGCTCCCTTCATCGTGGCTAAGGGTATGGATTTAATTGCCTTAAGGATCAAAGAGATTGCAAAAGAAAACGAGGTTGTCATGGTAGAAAATAAGCCGCTCGCCCGTACGCTGTACAGCCGGGCTGAGATTGGTGACAGAATACCTGAGGATCTTTTTAAAGCGGTCGCTGAAATTCTTGCCTATGTATACAGCGTAAAAAAGAAAGCAACAGCAGGGAAATAGGAGTTGGATAGTCATGAAAGCAAGAGATATTTCTGTATTAATTGGCGTGATCTTAATATTGGCGATGCTCGTCATCCCGCTTCCTCCATGGATGCTGGACTTCTTGATCATCATTAATATATCGCTCGCCCTATTGATCATTTTGATATCAATGAATACGAATGAACCGCTGCAATTTTCCATCTTCCCTTCTTTGCTATTGCTTGTCACTCTGTTCAGGCTGGGATTGAACGTTTCAACGACACGATCCATCCTCTCGCATGGCGAGGCGGGTGATGTTGTTCATACGTTTGGCGAGTTTGTTGTTCAAGGAAACATTTTAGTCGGTATCGTCATTTTCTTTATCCTCGTGATCATTCAATTTATCGTAATCACGAAAGGGTCAGAAAGGGTTTCCGAAGTCGCGGCCCGCTTTACACTCGATGCTATGCCGGGCAAGCAGATGAGTATCGATGCTGATCTAAATGCCGGCATGATCTCAGACCATGAAGCAAAGGAAAGAAGAAGCAAAGTAGAGCGCGAGGCAGACTTTTACGGAGCGATGGACGGTGCGAGCAAGTTCGTTAAAGGTGATGCAATCGCTGGGATCATCATCGTCATCATCAACATGATCTTCGGCATCATCATCGGAATGATGCAGATGGACCTATCCTTCGGGGAGAGTGCGGAAACGTTTACAAGACTTACAATCGGGGACGGGCTTGTCAGCCAGATTCCCGCGCTGATCATCTCGACTGCTACGGGGATTATCGTTACGCGTGCAGCGTCAGAAGGCAATCTCGGCTTTGATATCTCTAAGCAGCTTCTTGCTTTTCCTAAGCTGCTGCTTGTTGCGAGCGGAACGATAATCATGCTCGGCCTCTTCACGCCAATCAATGATTTCTTCACGCTGTCGATCGGCGGTCTGATCGCATATGGCGGGTACACACTGCTGAAGGCAGAGTCTAGACAAAAGAATTTAGAAGACGTGCTAGAAGAGGATCAGCAAACAGAGCAGCTGAAAAGTCCGGAATCAGTGGTCAGCCTGTTACAGGTTGATCCGATAGAATTTGAGTTTGGATACAGCCTTATCCCGCTAGCGGATGCACAGCAAGGCGGTGACCTCCTTGATCGTGTCGTCATGATCAGAAGGCAGCTTGCACTTGAGCTTGGAATGGTCGTCCCGGTTGTTCGAATACGAGATAACATTCAACTGCAGCCTAATGAATACCGGATAAAAATCAAAGGAAGCGAAGTGGCGAGGGGAGAACTGCTGCTCGATCATTATTTAGCGATGAGCCCTGGTGTGGACGATGAAGAAATAAGCGGCATTGATACGATGGAGCCTGCGTTTGGTCTGCCGGCTTTATGGATTTCAGAAAATATGAAAGAGAAAGCGGAATTCTCAGGCTATACCGTTGTTGATCCGCCATCAGTCGTTTCTACACATCTGACTGAGGTGATCAAAAAGCATGCTCATGAATTGATTGGCAGACAGGAAACACGCCAGATGATCGAGCACTTGAAAGAATCGTATCCTGCTCTTGTTGAAGAAGTGACACCTGATGGACTGACAACAGGGGAGATTCAAAAGGTTTTGTCCCGACTTTTGAAAGAGAAAATTTCCATCCGAAACTTACCGGTCATATTCGAGACGCTTGCTGATTTCTCCAGGATGACCAAGGACACGGATCTCCTGACAGAGTATGTAAGGCAATCGCTATCCAGGCAGATTTCGAGCCATTTCCGAAACGGTGACGACCCGCTCAAGGTCATCACTCTTGGAGGATCGGTTGAGAAGCGCATCGCTGAGAACGTGCAGCAGACCGAACATGGCAACTATTTGTCTCTTGATCCGGAAGATTCACAGAATATATATGACAGCATCACAAGAGAGCTAGAACAAGCCAGAAGCTTTGAACAGACACCTGTCCTATTATGCTCGCCGGCGGTCAGGATGTATGTGAGGCAGCTGATCGAACGATATCTGCCAGACATAGCGGTTCTTTCCTACAATGAATTGGAGCCGGATGTTGAAGTACAAAGTGTGGGAGTGGTGAATATCTGATGAAAGTAAAAAAATATACCGCCTCTACCTTGCCCGAGGCTATGAAACTTGTGAAAGCTGACTTAGGTTCAAGTGCTGTGATTCTAAATACGAGAGAAGTCCAAAAAGGCGGCTTTTTAGGGTTCTTCACAAAGACCGCCATGGAAGTGTTTGCTGGACTTGATCATGATGGGGCCAGACACAGCCGGAGGCCGAACATCCGAGTGGAAGAACCGAAAGCAAAGGCTGCAGAAAGTGAAAATCAAACGGTGCTTGCTGACGAAATACGGCAGCTTAAGAGCATGGTCCGTTCCATTAAAAACGGAGAATTCGACGCGCTCCCAGATTATTTGCAAGAGTGGAGAGATTACCTTGTTTCACAGGAATTATCTGCCGACATTGTTCAAGAACTGATCAGCAGCCTGCTGGCAAAGTGGGAGTCGTTCAGTGAACAGGAGCGTGCCGAGTACAGCTGGTCAAGCTGGGTGGCGGAATGGCTGAGCGCAAGGATGCAGAAAAGTGAATTTGGTCCATTTCATTATGAAACAAAATTCTTGAATGTTGTCGGCCCGACAGGTGTAGGAAAAACGACCACACTTGCCAAGATCGCGGCACAAGCGGTTTTAAAGGACGGAAAAAAAGCGGCCTTTATTACAACGGATACGTACCGGATCGCCGCGATCGAACAGCTGAAAACATATGCTGAAATCTTGAACATTCCTTGTGAAGTCGTGTATACAGCGGATGACTTCAGCAAAGCAAAAAAGAAGTTATCCGACTGCGATATCGTGTTCGTGGATTCTGCCGGACGAAACTTTTTAAATCCTTTTTATGTCGAAGAGCTGCAGCGAATCATCCAATTTGACAGTGATATGACGAACTACCTTGTTTTATCCTTAACATCCCGATTCGCGGATATGGATGCCATCTATAAACGGTTTCAGAATCTGCCCGTACACAAGGTGATCTTCACTAAGTATGATGAAACAACGCTCAGCGGGGCTATGATCAACTTTTCGCTGTTCCATAAGATCGGAACGGCTTATGTCACGAACGGCCAGAACGTACCTGATGATCTGATCGAAGCAAGTGCAGACAAGATTGCCCTGCAGTTCACAGAGGGAAAAAAGAATGGCTGATCAGGCAGAAATGTTAAGGCAGCGGTTGTCTGCCGAAACGAAGCAGGCAAAAGTGTGGGGAATCGTCAGCGGAAAAGGCGGCGTTGGAAAATCGAACATAAGCGCCAATCTGGCCATCTCGCTTTCTAAAAGCGGGTATAAGGTGCTCGTTTTCGATCTGGATATTGGAATGGGTAACATCGATCTATTGCTTGGAAAAGCGTCATCTAAAAATATCTTGGACATGCTGCAGCACGGCTTGGGCATATGGGACATTATCGAACAAGATCGAACAGGAATCTCCCATATAGCCGGTGGACGGAATTTTTCTTCCATCGCGTCACTTGACAGCAGCATGATGGATCATTTTTTCATGCAGCTCTCTGAGGCAGAAACGGTTTATGACCATATTATTCTAGACATGGGGGCAGGCATAACAGAATGGAGCCTCGGCTTTATCTTATGCTGTGATGAAGTCTTGACCGTCACGACACCCGAGATCACGAGCATTACCGATGCGTATTCCATGATCAAGCATATCCATGCAAGCAAACCAGAGCTGTCTGTCGCCCTCATTATTAATCGGTTCGAAACGATAGCGGAAGGAAAGGCAGCCGCAGCAAAACTGACAGAAGTGTCGCACCGTTTTTTGAATAAAAGATTAAAAGTCCTGGGCATGATTCCTTATGATATGGCTGTTAAGAACAGTGTGAAAAATCAAGTGCCATTTGTACTCTCTTCTCCTTCCTCACCTGCGAGCAGATCAGTGAAGGAAATGGCTGCAAAGCTGGCTGGTGAGCCGGTCATTCAGCAGCGTTCCTCCTTTTTCACGCGGCTGAGAGCGTTTTTAATAGAAAGGTAGTGTCTTATGCTGAAACCCATAAATGTGCTGGTAGTAGACGATTCAGCATTTATGAGAAAATACATCTCAGACATTTTAGCCTCGGATAAGCGTATCGCTGTCATCGGAACAGCAAGAAACGGCATAGACGCCTTTGAAAAGGTAAAGCAGCTGACTCCTGACGTTGTCACGATGGATGTTGAGATGCCTGTCATGGACGGATTGGATGCCGTGAAACTCATTATGAAAGAGTGTGCCGTTCCTGTTATTATGCTGAGCAGCTCGACAAAAAAAGGAGCAGACAGCACGATCCAGGCTATGTCATTTGGCGCGGTCGATTTCATTGAAAAACCTTCAGGTGCCATATCACTCGATCTTAAAAAAATTCAGGATGAGCTGATCGAAAAGGTGATGATGGCGGCTTTTATCAAGCCTGCTGAATCACACCTGCACGATGGAAAAACGGACCTTTCGCCTGCTCCGCCTGAGAAGACGCGAAAGAATAAAAAGCAAGGGACGCCTGTGGTGTTGATAGGAACGTCAACCGGAGGACCGCGCGCTTTGCAGACTGTATTAAGCTCGCTGCCAGGCGATTTGGATGCTCCTGTTGCAGTTGTACAGCATATGCCTGCAGGATTTACAGCATCTCTTGCACAAAGGCTCGATTCTCTTTCAGAACTCCGCATTAAAGAAGCAGAACATCTAGAGGTGCTGAATAAAGGGTCAGTGTATATAGCGCCCGGAGGCTATCACCTTACATTACAGGAAGTTTCAGGTCAGTTAGTCGCTCATCTTGACAAAGAGGAGCCGATACTTGGGCACCGGCCGTCAGTTAACGCACTGTTTGAAAGTGCAGCACAGCTGCACGATTACAGAAAAGTAGCGGTGGTTATGACAGGGATGGGCAGTGACGGAACGGAAGGCCTGCACAAGCTGAAACAGAGCGGAAATACCGCGGTGATTGCCGAATCGGAAGAATCCTGTGTCGTGTACGGGATGCCTAAGTCTGTTGTTTCGGCCGGACTTGCAAAAAAGATCGTTCATGTAAACCATATCGCGATGCATATTCTACATGTTTTAGAGACGGGGGACGAATGAGATGGAGATGACTCAATATTTAGATGTTTTTTTAGATGAAAGCAGGGAGCACCTTCAGTCCATCAACACACAGCTGCTGCTCCTAGAAAGCAATCCTGGCGAAACGGCCATCGTTAATGAAATCTTCCGTTCCGCACACACACTAAAAGGCATGTCTGCCACGATGGGCTATACCGATCTGGCAAGCCTCACACATATGATGGAGAACCTGCTCGACGCTATACGCAATAAAAAAGCGGAGGCGACACCAGATGTTCTGGATGCGTTATTCGCTTCCATTGATCATTTAGAAGCGATGGTAGGCTCGATCGGTTCTGGAGGGGACGGACAAAGAGACGTTTCTGACACAGTCCGGTTGCTGGAGCAGCTTGAAAGCGGGAAGCCGCTGGTAGAGAAGAAAGCCGTGCCGACAGCACGCCTGGAGTACGACGATTTTGAAAAAACGGTCATTCTTGAGTCAAGAGAACAAGGGTTTCATGTCTTTGAAATTAGAGTAACGCTTGAGGATAGCTGCCAGCTTAAAGCGGCGAGAGTATACATGGTGTTCAGTGCGCTCGAGCAAAAAGGAGAGGTGATCAAAGCAAATCCGCCAATCGAGCAGCTTGAAGCGGAACAGTTCGACTCCGCCTTTACGGCAGTACTCGTGACAAACGAACAGTTGGAAACCATCAAAGAAACGGTTCTTGCTGTGTCTGAAGTGAAAACGGCTGAAGTGCAGGACGCCCTCCAAAACGACGGCGCAGCACAAAGTGAAACAGCGGCAGCAGTGTTTGCGCCGTCCGTGGGCGAGGAAGAGAAACCAGCGGCCTCTAAGCCGGGTCCTGCTGCAGGAGGAAAGACGATCCGAGTCAATATTGAGAGGCTCGATCAGCTGATGAATCTCTTTGAAGAGCTAGTTATTGAAAGAGGGCGTCTTGATCAAGTATCGCGGGGCATCGGAAACAGTGAATTAACAGAAACGATGGAGAGGATGGCTCGGACATCCACAGATCTCCAAGATATCATTTTAAAACTCAGAATGGTCGCTGTAGAGACGGTGTTCAATCGTTTTCCGCGAATGATCAGAGGGCTTGCCAAAGACTTAGGAAAACAAGTTTCTTTGGAGATCACAGGCGCTGATACAGAGCTTGACCGGACGTTCATCGATGAGATCGGTGATCCGCTTGTTCATCTTCTTCGCAATTCGTTGGACCACGGAATCGAAAAACCGTCAGACAGAATGAAAGCTGGAAAGAGCGAAACGGGCACGATCCAGCTCCGCGCCTTTCACAGCGGCAATCACGTCATTATCGAGATTGAAGATGACGGAGGCGGCATCAACAAAGAGAAAGTGCTGTCTAAAGCACTTGAGAACAACATCCTGACAAAGGATGAAGCGATGAAAATGACGGACCAGCAAATTTACGGGCTCCTTTTTGCTTCAGGATTTTCGACGGCTGATACCGTCTCAGATATTTCTGGGCGGGGTGTAGGTCTGGATGTGGTAAAAAATAAGATCGAGTCATTAGGAGGAAGCATCGCGGTTGATTCAAAAAGCGGCTTCGGCACGACATTTTCTATACAGCTCCCATTGACACTCTCTATCTTAAAGGCGCTGCTGGTTACTGTACATTCAGAAAAATATGCGATCCCGCTATCATCCATTTTGGAAACAGGGGTCGTAAGAAAAGATCAGATTCACTCCCTTCACGGACAGGATGTGATCGACTTTAGAGGAAAAGTGATCCCTCTCGTATATCTCGCGAAAACGTTTCATGTTCCAGAGCAATCAACAGCGGACGGCGCGCTGTATACGGTCATTGTAAAACATGGTGAAAAACTTGCCGCACTTGTAGCCGATTCCTTTCTCGGCCAGCAAGAGATCGTGCTTAAATCTCTTGGGAATTATTTATCAGCAGAAGTGTTTGCCATTTCGGGTGCAGCCATTTTAGGAGATGGACAGGTCGCGCTCGTGATTGATAGTAATGCATTAATGAATCAATAAGGAGGAGTCGAGATGGAGACGGCAGATATGCTATCAGGGACTGAGCTTCAAGTCATCGTATTTCAATTAAACGGGGAAGAATTTGCGATAGAAGTATCACAAGTGAAATCAATTGAAAGAATGCAGCCTGTAACAAGGGTGCCAGGTGCAGTGCCATTTGTGAGAGGCGTGATTAATTTAAGAGGGGTCATCACCCCTGTCATCGATTTGAACACGCGGTTTGGATCCGAGGGTACGCATGATGAGAAACAAGCGAAAATTATTATTGCCTCAAATAACGGAACAGAAGCAGGGCTTATTGTAGATGAAGCCAATGACGTTCTAGATATCCCGGCTGATTCGGTCGAGCCCCCGCCAGAAGTAAACGGCACCATAAGTGCGGAATACATCAAAGGCATTGCTCGCTCAGGTGATAGAATATTGGTCGTTCTCGATCTTGATAAAGTGTTGAACCCTGAAGAGCTGAAGGCTTCCGCAAGGCGATGATCGGGCCGTTCAGCAATATTACACCCTTTCATCTTGATATTTTAAAGGAGATCGGAAATATCGGGGCAGGACATGCGGCAACGGCTCTTTCGTCTCTCTTAAACAAAGGCGTGGATATGAAAGTGCCTGCCGTAAAAGTCGTCGCTTTCGATGAAATCACAGAGCTGATCGGCGGCCCTGAAGCGATTGTGGCTTCTGTATTTCTAAGAGTGAACGGGGAAGCGCCAGGGGCGATGTTCTTCATGATGCCAGTGAACCAGGCGGCTTATCTTGTGCAGAGCCTCATGGGAGAGGACGATGAGATACATGATGAGTTCTCTGAGATGGCATTTTCCGCACTGCAGGAAACCGGCAATATATTAGCAGGATCCTATTTATCCTCTTTATCCGATTTTACGGGGATGAAGCTGGCGCCTTCTGTTCCTGCGACAACCGTTGATATGGCCGGAGCGGTATTGAGCTTCGGACTGATGGAGATCTCAGCGGTCAGTGATTCGGCGATCGTGATAGAAACAGCTTTTACAGGAATGAATGACGAACACGGGGAGTCACTGAAAGGGCAATTCTTTCTCCTGCCGGATCCCGGTTCTTACCGAAAAATATTTCATGCACTAGGAGTTTCCATCGATGAATGATGTGATAAAGGATGTCATGAAAATAGGCATCGCAGGAATAGGGACGGTCAAGACCCCTCAAAAAATAAGGACGGCTGGGCTTGGATCTTGTGTGGGTGTCGTGCTTTTTGACAGTTCAAGGCAGATTGGCGGGATGGTTCACATCATGCTCCCTGATTCGTCTATCGCAAAAGGTGATAATTTTAATGAAGGAAAATTTGCAGACACGGGTGTGAAGCTTCTGCAAATCCTTCTAGCCAAAGAGGGAGCACGATCGTTGGCTGCTAAGCTGGCTGGCGGCGCGCAAATGTTTCAGTTCTCTGGCGGAGGCGATTTAATGAGGATCGGGCCAAGAAACGTTGAGGCAGTCAAGCATGAGCTTGCAAAGCTCGGCATCCCTATACTGTCAGAAGATACCGGCGGGTCATGCGGGAGAACGATTGAGTTTGATCCGATGAACGGTGAGCTGCAAGTGAAGACGGCCACTAGAGGCATAAGTGTCATTTAAAAAACAAGAAGAAGGAGGGTAAGCCATCATGTCAGAACCGTCATTCACGGCAGAGCAAGCGTGCTGGAGAAAATGGAACAGCTGCCGCGACAAAGAAGCTGGCGACGAGCTGCTTCGTGCATACCTGCCTTTAGTGAACTATCATGTTCAGCGCATCTCAGCAGGTCTGCCAAAAAGTGTCAACAAAGACGAACTCCGTTCACTCGGTATGCTGGGCCTTTACGATGCGCTTGAGAAGTTTGAGCCCGAGCGCGACTTGAAATTTGATACGTACGCCTCTTTTAGAGTGCGAGGAGCTATACTTGACGGGTTAAGAAGAGAAGATTGGCTTCCAAGGTCACTCCGTGAGAAAACAAAGAGGGTCGAAGCAGCGATCGAAAAACTCGAACAGCAAAACTTAAGAAGTGTGACCCCTGAAGAAGTGGCGAAAGAAACTGGATATACGGAAAACGAGGTAACATCGGTCCTCTCCGAGAGTTTTTTCGCCAATATTTTATCGATCGACGAAGAAAACAGAGAAAGTGACAGCCGCGAAAAGGTCAGTTTTTCTATTGAAGATAAGAAAGCCGTCACTCCTGAGAAGCAGCTGATCAAAGATGAGCTGAACAGAGAGCTAGCAGCTGTCATCGCCCAGCTTCCGGAAAAGGAACAGCTTGTCGTCAGCTTGTTTTATTATGAAGAGCTGACGCTCACAGAGATCGGCCAAGTGCTCGGGCTCTCCACATCCAGAATCTCACAGATTCATTCGAAGTCACTGTTCAGGATCCGCCAGGTACTTAAAAAATACTTATAATGGAGAGACAGGTGAAGCACGATGAGTGGATTTACATCAATCAGCCTAATTCTCCATGCCGCTGCGTTTTATTTTCTATGGCAGCTTTATAAGGAGAAAAAGGATGGACAAAAACAGCAGCAGAAGATGATGTCAGAGATGGAAGATGCCCTAGCCTTATTCACGATCGATATGCAGGCAGAGAATGATAGGATCATTAGAAAGATCGAGGCATTGAATGAACAAGATCATAAGGCTCCCGCAAAAGAAATGAAGCCCGAGGAAAATCATGACGTATTTTCCGTGCCTGAAACGGAGAATGCGGAGCTTTCCAGTGATCAGAAAAAAATCCTTCAGCTCGCCGAAAGAGGTCTCGATTCTACACAAATCGCGAAAGAAATGAACAGAGGAAAAGGCGAAGTCGACCTTTTATTAAAATTTTACCGATAACCCTGCAAAATGGCTTGCGGGGTTATCTTTATTTATGATATATTAATTCACGGTGTTAATCACACACGCCTTAGCGGATTTGAGCGAATGGTGCTGGCTATTGCCGGTTTTCGCTTAGAGAAGAAGCGGGCGGAGGAAAAAAACCATCAGGAGGTGCCATTATGGCAGTAATTTCAATGAAGCAGTTA
Organism: Fictibacillus iocasae; assembly: GCF_042665465.1. Lineage (NCBI taxonomy): Bacteria > Bacillati > Bacillota > Bacilli > Caryophanales > Fictibacillaceae > Fictibacillus > Fictibacillus iocasae. The sequence continues at coordinate 192,271 of NZ_JBHTCP010000016.1, forward strand.
TTAGAAGCAGGGGTACACTTCGGCCACCAGACGCGCCGCTGGAACCCAAAAATGTCACGTTACATCTTCACAGAGCGTAACGGCATTTACATCATCGACCTTCAAAAGACAGTGAAAAAGGTTGAAGAGTGCTACAACGTGATGCGCAACATCGCGGCAGACGGAGGGAAGATCCTTTTTGTCGGAACAAAAAAGCAGGCGCAAGATTCAGTAAAAGAAGAAGCTGAGCGTTCTGGAATGTACTTCATCAACCAGCGCTGGTTGGGCGGGACTCTTACTAACTTCGGAACGATCCGCAAGCGTATCAGCCGTCTTAAGCAGCTTGAAAAAATGCAAGAAGATGGAACATTTGAAGTTCTTCCAAAGAAAGAAGTTATCATCCTTAAAAAGGAAATGGATCGTCTTGAGAAGTTCTTAGGCGGAATCAAGGACATGGAAAAGCTTCCAGATGCTTTGTTCGTAGTTGATCCTCGCAAAGAGCGCATTGCGATTGCTGAAGCACGCAAGCTTAACATTCCAATCATCGCGATCGTTGATACAAACTGCGATCCAGACGAAGTGGATTATGTTATTCCAGGTAATGACGATGCAATCCGTGCCGTTAAACTTCTTACTGGTAAAATGGCGGATGCTGTAATCGAAGCTAACCAAGGCGGAGAAGAAGCAGCTGAAGTTCAGGCAGAAGAAGAAACGACTGCTTAATAATAGGGTATAACTAAAAGGGTGATAGAGGGGGCTGCCCTTTATCCCCTTTTTTTAAAGAGTCTTTGAAGCGGGACATGCTATTCCCTGCTTCTACATAAAAACTAAGGAGGAATTATCAATGGCAGTAACAGCTCAAATGGTTAAAGAACTACGCGAAAAAACAGGCGCAGGAATGATGGACTGCAAAAAAGCGTTAACAGAAACGAACGGTGATATGGAAAAAGCGATCGACTATCTTCGTGAAAAAGGCATCGCGAAAGCGGCGAAAAAAGCAGACCGCATTGCTGCTGAAGGTCTAACTTCTGTCCTAGTTGAAGGAAACAAAGCTGTAATCGTTGAAGTGAACTCTGAAACAGACTTTGTTGCAAAAAACGAAAAGTTCAAAGAAGTGATCGCGACGCTTGAAAAGCACCTTCTTGCTACTAACCCTGCTAGCGTTGAAGAAGCTCTTTCTTCAGAACTTAACGGTTCTTCAGTAGAAGAGTACATCAACTCTGCAATCGCGACGATCGGAGAAAAAATTTCTCTTCGCCGTTTCGAGATTGTTGAAAAGGGCGACAACGCAGCATTCGGATCATACCTTCACATGGGCGGACGCATTGGTGTTCTAGCTGTTCTTGAAGGTACGACGGATGAAGCAGCTGCAAAAGACATCGCGATGCATGTTGCCGCTGTAAACCCTAAATACATCTCACGCGACCAAGTGGGAGAAGAAGAAGTAGCTCGTGAGCGTGAGGTTCTTACGCAGCAGGCATTAAACGAAGGCAAGCCGGAAAACATCGTTGCAAAGATGGTTGAAGGACGCCTTAGCAAATATTTTGAAGACATCTGCTTGAACGACCAGTCTTTCGTTAAAGACCCTGACCAAAAAGTAGGAAAGTATGCGGCTTCTAAAGGTGCTACGGTTGCTTCATTCGTTCGATATGAAGTAGGAGAAGGCATGGAGAAGCGTGAAGACAACTTCGCTGAAGAAGTTATGTCTCAAGTGAAAAAGTAATCAGTCTTATAAAAGAAGGGGGCACAATGTGTTCCCTCTTTTTTCCACTTTAAGAAAGTATAACTTTTTAACAGATAAGGAATTCGACGCAGTCAAAAAGTTAACGAACAAAGTATAAGGTCAACTTAGGCTGACAAAAAGGCTTGGCGTCAGCCAAGTTTTCTTTAAAGCTAGCTAAATTTTAAGGTGATGGAGGGGACTTATGAGTCATTCAAAATACAAGCGCGTAGTCTTAAAATTAAGCGGAGAAGCGCTCGCTGGCGGGCAGCCGACAGGCATCGACCCCGTTGTCGTCCAGTCAGTTGCTACACAGGTGAAAGAAATCGTGGAGCTTGGCGTTGAGGTAGCAGTCGTCGTAGGCGGCGGCAACTTATGGCGCGGAAAGACAGGCAGCGAGATGGGGATGGACCGTGCATCAGCGGATTACATGGGCATGCTCGCCACAGTGATGAATTCACTTGCCCTTCAGGACAGCTTAGAAAACATCGGAGTTCAGACAAGAGTACAGACATCTATAGAAATGCGCCAGGTTGCAGAACCATACATCCGCAGAAAAGCTATACGTCACCTTGAAAAGAAGCGAGTGGTTATTTTCGCTGCAGGAACAGGAAACCCGTACTTCTCGACCGATACGACCGCCGCACTTAGAGCCGCGGAAATCGAAGCGGAAGTGATCCTTATGGCAAAAAACAATGTGGACGGCGTGTACTCGGCTGATCCAAAGCTCGATGAGAACGCCGTTAAGTATTCGAGCCTCTCATACCTTGATGTATTGAAAGAAGGACTGGCCGTAATGGATACGACGGCTTCATCATTATGCATGGACAACGACATTCCTCTCGTAGTATTCTCAATTATGGAGGAAGGAAACATTAAACGAGCCATTTTAGGCGAAGAAATCGGAACTGTGATAAGGGGGAGAAATTAATGGCAAAGCAAGTGTTAACACAAGCAGAAGATAAAATGAAAAAAGCGATCGCCGCATTTCAGCGTGAGTTAGGATCTATCCGTGCGGGACGTGCCAATCCTTCATTACTAGACCGCATTCAAGTGGATTATTACGGTGCTGCGACACCGATCAACCAGCTCGCAGGCGTGACGGTTCCTGAAGCGCGCCTTCTGGTCATCCAGCCTTACGATAAAACAGCGATCGCGGACATTGAAAAAGCGATCCAAAAGTCTGACTTAGGTCTTACTCCTTCTAATGATGGATCAGTGATTCGCATCACGATACCGCCATTAACAGAAGAACGCCGTAAAGATCTTGCCAAGCTCGTGAAAAAATATGCTGAGGACGCTAAAGTAGCGCTTCGCAACATCCGCCGCGATGCAAATGAAGATCTGAAGAAGCTTGAAAAAGACGGAGAGATCACAGAGGACGAACTTCGCCGCTATAATGACGATGTTCAAAAGCTTACCGACAAGTACACTTCTGAAGCGGACGCTGTGATGGCCAATAAAGAAAAAGAAATCATGGAAGTATAACCATATTCCCTGTACAATGAAATAAAAAAACCCTCTGTTATGGGGGTTTTTTTGCTAGGAGGGGATCAGTGCCTGTGCTGTGGACAAGATCCCCTGCAAGTCTTAAGATGGAGGCTTTGCCATGCTTGAAAAAATCGCTTTTTGGAAAAAAAACGCTTCAGAATCTCCTGACCTGAGCGATGGTGAAATTCCCGTACATTTGGCTATAATTATGGATGGGAACGGAAGATGGGCGAAAAAGAGAGGACTGCCGCGTTTTGCAGGGCACCATGAAGGGATGAAAACCGTCAAACGGATTGTTAAAGAAGCGAGCCGCCTTGGCATAAAAGCATTGACCCTTTATGCTTTTTCCACAGAAAACTGGAAGCGCCCACGTGAAGAAGTGGATTTTCTTATGAAACTGCCTGGTGAATTTTTAGGAAGTTTCCTTCCAGAGCTCATAGAGGAAAACGTAAAGGTTCAAATAATGGGGAAAAAAGAATTCCTGCCTGTTCATACTATAAAAGCTGTTGACGAGGCGATTGAGAAAACGAGCCGCAACACAGGGCTGATCTTGAACTTTGCCTTGAATTATGGCAGCAGAGACGAAATCACTGAAGCGGTAAAACAAGTCGCCCAAAAAGTTGAGGCCGGATTATTAAGGCCATCTGATATTACAGATGAAAGCATCGAGCGCCATCTGATGACGTTCGGCCTGCCAGAGCCGGATCTGTTAATCCGAACTAGCGGTGAGGTGCGATTGAGCAACTTCATGCTCTGGCAGCTGGCTTATACAGAATTTTGGTTTACAGATGTTTTGTGGCCCGATTTTACAGAGTCACACCTGGCAGATGCCGTCCAAAGCTTTCAGGCACGAGGCCGCAGGTATGGCGGGGTCAAATAAGGAGGACCTATGAAAGAACGAATTATAACAGGCGCCATTGCGGCAGTCCTTTTTGGAGGGCTCGTCGTTTACGGCGGATGGCCGTTTGCAGCCCTTGTCATCGGGCTTTCGCTTATCGGCATGTATGAACTTCTGAAGATGAAAAACATGCATCACGTTTCAGGAGTGAGCATTATCGGCTATGTACTGACAGCTGGGCTTGCTGTTCCCAAGGAAGTGATGGACACGATCACGCCATTTACAAAGCAGGACATGCTCGTCAGCGCAGTGTTGATTTTGCTTGTTGTAACGGTGGTCAGCAAGAACCGCCACACGTTTGATGATATCGCGTTCGTGTTGTTTGGCAGTGTATATATCGGATTCGGTTTCTATTATTTACTCGAAACAAGATTTCTTAATGATGGTCTTTATATTGTGTTTTTTATTTTATTTATGATATGGGCAGCAGACAGCGGGGCTTATTTTACAGGAAAAGCAATCGGCCGGCATAAGCTATGGCCGGTCATCTCGCCGAATAAAACGATTGAAGGAGCGCTCGGCGGAATCGCATGGAGTCTGGCGGTCGGCGCTATATGCTACGTTACGGACTTTGTTCCGTTCTCGCTTATCACAGTGCTTGCTATCGCTCTTTTTGTCGGTGTTTTCGGACAGATTGGCGATTTGGCACAGTCGGCGTTTAAGCGCATTTATGGTGTGAAGGATTCGGGAAATCTCCTCCCGGGCCATGGAGGCATTCTTGACAGACTGGACAGCGTGCTTTTTGTGATGCCGCTCGTTCATGTTCTGCACTTGTTATAATGAAAGCAAACTTTTTCGAGGTGACAGCATGAAACAAATCAGTCTGCTTGGAGCGACCGGTTCTATCGGGGAACAAACGCTGGATGTCATACGTTCTCATCCGGATGAATTCGCACTGTCTGCATTTTCTGCGGGAGTGAACATGGATAAAGCCGAACAGATCATCAAGGAATTTCAGCCGGAAATAGCAGCCGTCATCCATAAAGATGACGCTATGAAGCTGCAGCTGGCTTCTGGCAGGACGAAAGTCGTTTATGGCATTGAAGGACTCATCGAAGCAGCGGCCTATCATGAAAGCGACGTACTCGTGAATGCGGTCATGGGAAGTGTTGGGCTGGTTCCTACGCTGCAAGCCATTAAAGAAGGCAAAAGGATCGCTCTTGCGAATAAAGAAACACTTGTTACGGCAGGTCATATCGTGATGAAAGAAGCGGAAAAGCAAGGAGTATCCATCCTGCCTGTGGACTCTGAGCATTCTGCCATCTTTCAATGCTTGAACGGAGAAGACGCTAAAGAAGCAGAGCGGCTGATTCTGACAGCTTCTGGAGGAAGTTTCAGAGACCGTACCCGGGATGAGCTGAAAGGCGTGACTGTAGATGAAGCGCTGAATCACCCAAACTGGTCGATGGGCGCAAAAATTACCATCGATTCTGCCACGATGATGAACAAAGGGTTAGAAGTCATCGAAGCGCATTGGCTATTTTCTTTTGACTATACTAAAATAGACGTCATCTTACATAAGGAGAGCATCATACACTCTATGGTAGAGTTCAAGGATACAAGCGTCATCGCCCATCTTGGACAGCCTGATATGCGGGTGCCGATACAGTATGCGCTCTCCTACCCTAAAAGACTTGAACATACAAGAGGCTCACGGTTAAACTTATGGGAGAATGGCAAGCTTCATTTTCAGCAAATGGATCTCGAGCGTTTTAGATGCCTGGATTTTGCGTATACTGCTGGCAAAATGGGCGGAACGATGCCGTCTGTCTTAAACGCAGCGAATGAGACAGCAGTCGACGCTTTCTTGCAAAGACGCATCTCATTTCTGGAGATTGAAGACTTGATCCATGAAACCATGCAGGCACATGAGATTGCATCCGCCCCTGTACTTGAAGAGCTTCAGGAAGCAGACCGCTGGGCGCGGTCGTATGTCCTATCATTATTAAACAAAGGCAGGTAATGAAATGAACACTGTGATTGCGATCGTCATCATATTAGGTGCTTTAATTTTTTTCCACGAGCTTGGACATCTTCTTTTGGCGAAAAGAGCAGGTATTCTATGCAGAGAATTTGCGATCGGCTTCGGGCCGAAAATATTTGCTTTTAAAAAAGGCGAGACGGTCTACACAATCCGCCTGCTCCCGCTTGGGGGCTTTGTCCGTATGGCAGGAGAGGACCCGGAAGGAATTGAACTGAAGGCGGGCCAGCGAATCGGATTAATTTTTAATGAAAAAGATGAGGCTGTGAAGCTGATCGTCAATCATAAAGATAAATATCCTGTGCAAAAAATGATCACGGTTGAAAGGGCGGACCTTGACCACGAGCTGTTTGTGGAAGGCTATGAAGACCAGGATGCTCCGCTTGTTAGATATGCTGTAAAAGAAGATGCCGCATATGTTGCGGATCATCAAGAAATGCAGATCGCACCATATAACCGCCAATTTGGAAGCAAGACGATCATGCAGCGCGTCATGGCGATCTTCGCGGGACCTCTTGCCAACTTTTTGCTTGCGTTTGTAATTCTTGTGGCTTTTTCTCTTATGCAGGGAATCCCATCAAACGAGTCAAGGCTAGGTGAGCTGGCAAAAGGGGAAGCGGCACAAAAAGCCGGTCTAAAGGAGAACGACAAAATCGTATCCGTTGACGGAGAGCGAGTTTCAAGCTGGAAGGAACTTGTTAGTGTCATACAAGACAACCCTGGTGAATCACTGGAGTTTGAAATCGTTCGCAACGGTGAAAGAGAAAATGTACAAGTGAAGCTTGGCGAACGGGAAGGGGCCGGCGGGAAATCAGAAGGATTTATCGGTGCCCATCCTTACACAGAATTTTCTGTGCTTGGTTCGGTGGAATATGGAGCAAAACAGACTTGGTTTATGACAAAAGCGATATTTACTGGCCTTGGCCAGCTCGTGACAGGGCAGCACGGAATCGATCAGCTGTCCGGCCCTCTTGGCATCTATGACTATACGGATAAAGCAGCGAAAGCCGGCGTATACATGCTGCTGCAATGGGCTGCGATCCTTTCGATCAATCTGGGAATATTTAACCTCCTTCCACTGCCGGCACTCGATGGAGGCCGCCTGCTGTTCTTAGGTTTTGAAGCACTTCGCGGCAAGCCTGTAGACCCGCAGAAGGAAGGGCTGGTCCATTTTATCGGATTTGCGTTCTTAATGCTGTTAATGCTCGTTGTGACATGGAATGACATTCATAAAATTTTTCTTAGCTAAAAACCGGTAATAAGAGGAGAAGAAAATGAAACAAAGCCAACTATTTATGCCTACATTAAGAGAAGTTCCTTCAGATGCGGATATTAAAAGCCATCAGATGCTTTTACGAGCAGGATTCATCCGCCAAAATGCAGCGGGCATCTATTCGTTTCTGCCGCTCGGGAAAAAAGTGCTGCAGAAGGTTGAAGCGATTGTAAGAGAAGAGATGAACAATGCGGGTTCACAGGAAATGATGATGCCAGCTCTTCAGCTCGCTGATCTTTGGGAAGAGAGCGGACGCTGGCAGTCGTACGGCCCTGAGCTCATGCGCTTAAAAGACCGGCATGACCGGGACTTCGCACTAGGTGCGACACATGAGGAAGTGATCACGAGCATCATCCGTGACGAGATCAAGTCATATAAGAAGCTTCCATTAAACGTTTATCAGATTCAGACGAAGTTTCGTGACGAAAAAAGACCTCGTTTCGGCCTCCTGCGCGGACGAGAGTTCATCATGAAGGATGCTTATTCTTTCCATCATACACAAGAAAGCTTGGATCACACATACGAAACAATGAAGTCGGCCTACAGCGCGATCTTTTCGAGACTAGGACTGAATTTCAGGTCCGTTCTTGCTGATTCAGGATCCATTGGCGGCAAAGATAACCATGAATTCATGGTGCTTTCTGAGATCGGGGAAGACTGGATCGCATACAGCTCAGAATCAGATTTTGCAGCGAACATCGAGATGGCTCCGGTGCACGATACGTACACAATGCCAGAAGGTGAAGAGCTATCCTTTGAGCCTGTTGATACGGGAGATGCCAGAACGATTGCAGAAGTTGCAGCGAAGCTTGAGTGCAGTGAGGATACGATCATCAAGTCCCTCCTTTTTATCGCAGACGGAGTACCCGTACTCGTTCTTGTAAGAGGGGATCACGAAGTTAATGAAATCAAACTGAAGAACGTACTTGGCGCTGACGATCTTGCCCTCGCTTCAGAGCAGGAAACATTGAAAGTGATGGGAACAGCACCAGGAACAATCGGACCTGTGAACATCAGCAGCGAGATTCGTGTGATTGCTGATCATGCTGTGAAATATGTAAAGAACGGCATATGCGGTGCAAACGAAGAAAGTACGCATCTGAAAAATGTGAATATGGGCCGCGATGCTTCAGTAGAGCGTTATGAAGATATACGGTTTATTAAAGAAGGAGATCCATCACCGGACGGTAAAGGAATCATACAGTTCGCAAAAGGGATTGAAGTCGGTCATGTGTTCAAGCTTGGAAAAGTATACAGTGAACCGATGAAAGCAGAATTCCTTGATGAGAACGGAAAGAATCAGACGATGATCATGGGCTGCTATGGGATCGGAGTATCTCGTACTCTCGCAGCAGTAGCAGAAGAGAACAACGATGAAAAAGGCTTGATCTGGCCTTTAGCGTTAGCACCTTTTGATGTTCATGTGATCGCAGTCAACAGCAAGAACACAGAGCAGGCAGAAGCGGCAGATGCCCTTTACAGCCAATTGAAAGAAGCAGGATACGACTGTCTGTACGATGACCGTCCAGAACGAGCAGGTGTGAAATTTGCCGATGCTGATCTGATCGGTGTACCACTTCGCGTGATGGCTGGTAAAAAAGCAGGCGAAGGCATTGTCGAGCTTAAAGTCCGCAAAACGGGAGAATCTTATGAACTGCCGATCAGCGAAGTGCTGCAGGCAGTCAAGAAAGAACTGCAGCTGCTGGCTGGAAAATGATTTTCCGAAAGGTGCCTTTAAAAAGGGCGCCTTTCTCTTTTTTCAAAACAAGAACATAACGTTTTAGGAGCGGCGGCCTTAGAGTCAGTTTAAACGTTTACGATAAAAATACTAGGCAGCTATCTCTGCACAATTAAAAAGAAGTCACAGACAAGTTTACTCATGTATGAGAGAATAGCAGAGTCGAAAATTTCAGCCAGGTTATCTAGAGACTGGCTTACCATAGGAGGACATTATGAACGCCGAAGATCAGATCAGGCGCGAACGGTTTCAGCTTCTGCTGGACCAGATTGCCCTTCCGGATGAAATGAGGAACGCTTTTTCTACGGGCAGCATTAAGAAGCTGACCATCAATAAACAGTCAAGAAACTGGCATTTTCAGTTTTCGCTTGAAAGGATACCTTCTGCAGAATGTCATGGCGTCTTCGCGGCCAGGCTTTCAGAAGCGTTCAGCCATATTGCCACTGTTTCTTTTGATTTTCATAGTGAAACAGTGAGTTCGCTGGAATTGATAAAAGAGTACTGGTCTTTATGCAGTGCGCGTGTCAAACACTCAGCGTCGCAAAGTGTCATTCCTCTTCTGGAGATGAAGGAGCCTGCTTTTGAAGGGCGCCGCATCACGATAAAAGTACGAAACGAAGCGGAGCAGAACCTTTTCAGCCGAAAGCTTGCTCCATTGCTGCAGAAGGAATTCAGCATTTGCGGCATACGAGACGTGACGCTTTCAACAGATATCGAACATAACGAAGAGGATTATCAGCGTTTTGTAGAGCAGAAGAAACAAGAAGACGCGGATAAGATTATGCAAGCGCTCGTCGAAAAGGAAAAATCTAAAAAAGGTGACGAGACCGCAGCAAGAAGCGATATCATGATTGGGTATTCGATCAAAGACGAGCCGGTGCAGATTTCCTCCATTTATGACGAAGAACGGAAAATCACGATTCAAGGGTATGTGTTTGATGCTGAAACACGTGAACTTAGAAGCGGAAGGACACTGCTTACATTCAAGATAACGGATTATACCGATTCCATACTTGTCAAGATTTTCTCAAGAGACAAAGAAGATGTACCGATCTTAAACGCCATCCAAAAAGGAAAATGGCTGAAAGTGAGAGGCGGCATCCAAAACGACACGTTCGTGCGGGACCTGGTGATGATCGCCAATGATATTAATGAGATCACGCCAGAGACGAGAAAAGACAGAGGGGAAGAAGGACGTAAGCGTGTCGAACTTCACCTTCACACACCGATGAGCCAGATGGATGCTGTGTCTTCAGCCGCTTCGCTTGTTTCTCAGGCGTCTAAGTGGGGACATCCAGCCGTTGCCGTCACCGATCATGCCGTCGTGCAGTCCTTCCCGGAAGCATACAGTGCGGGCAAGAAAAACAATATTAAAGTGCTTTACGGTGTAGAAGTGAACCTCGTCGATGACGGCGTTCCTATCGCCTATAACGAGGCACCGCGAAATTTGCAAGATGAAACGTATGTGGTGTTTGACGTAGAGACGACGGGCCTATCAGCTGTATACAATAAAATTATTGAACTGGCTGCCGTGAAAATACACAATGGAGAGATCATTGACCGGTTTGAGGATTTTGCCAATCCGCATGAGCCATTATCTCAAACTACGATCGAACTGACAGGCATCACAGATGATATGGTGAAGGATGCGCCTGAAATTGAAGACGTGCTGCGGCGGTTTTATGAGTGGATGGGCGATCACGTGCTCGTCGCCCATAACGCGAGCTTTGATATGGGTTTCTTAAACGAAGGATTGCGCAAGATCGGGATAGGCGAGGCGAAAAACCCGGTCGTTGATACACTTGAACTCGCCCGTTTTATCTTGCCACAGCTAAAGAACCACCGGTTGAACACGCTTTGCAAAAAGTTTGATATTGAACTTACCCAGCATCACAGAGCGATATACGATGCAGAGGCGACCGGCTATTTATTATGGAAGCTGTTAAAACTGACGTTTGAAAAAGGCGTGACACACCATGACAGGCTGAACGACAACATGGGGCAGGGAGGATATCAGCGTTCAAGACCTTCACACTGCATTCTGCTTGCTCAAACACAGACTGGTCTGAAAAACTTGTATAGACTCGTTTCAGAATCGCATATGAACTATTTTTACAGAACGCCAAGAATTCCCCGTTCGAGGCTGGCAAAACTGCGAGAAGGTCTTCTTGTCGGATCAGCTTGCGACAAAGGCGAGGTATTTGAAGGCATGATGCAGAAGGCGCCGGATGAAGTGGAGAAAATCGCTTCCTTCTATGACTACCTAGAAATCCAGCCGCCCTCCAATTATGCACACCTGATCGAACGGGAATTCATTACAGACGAACTCGCCCTTCGCGATATATTAAAAAACATCATCAAGCTGGGAGAGAAGCTTGGTAAGCCGGTTGTGGCCACAGGCAATGTCCATTACCTTGAGCCGCGTGATGCGATATACAGAAAAATACTGATCGCTTCACAAGGCGGTGCGAACCCGCTGAACAGGCAGACACTTCCGGACGTGCATTTCCGCACGACGGATGAAATGCTGGAATGCTTCTCTTTCCTCGATGATGAAACGGCCTATCAAGTCGTCGTCGAGAACACACAGCATGTTGCCTCCTTGATCGAAGACATCAAACCAATACCAGATGACCTTTACACACCAAAAATTGAAGGTGCAGATGAAGAGATCCGCAGCATGAGCTATTCAATGGCAAGAAGCATCTATGGCGACGAACTTCCGGAGATTGTGGAAAAACGTCTTGAAAAAGAGCTGAAAAGTATCATTGGCCACGGATTTGCGGTCATCTATCTAATCTCTCATAAACTAGTGAAAAAGTCGCTTATTGACGGTTATCTTGTAGGATCGCGTGGATCGGTCGGTTCGTCTTTTGTTGCTACGATGACAGAAATTACCGAAGTGAATCCGCTGCCGCCTCACTATGTTTGTCCGCAATGCAAGCAATCTGTCTTTTTTGATGATGGATCTGTAGGTTCCGGGTACGATCTGCCTGACAAGGAGTGCCATGATTGCGGAGTAAAGTATACGAAGGACGGGCAGGATATCCCGTTTGAAACGTTCCTTGGCTTCAAAGGAGACAAAGTACCTGATATCGATTTGAACTTCTCAGGCGAGTATCAGCCGCGTGCCCATAACTATACGAAAGAGCTCTTCGGGGAAGAGTATGTGTATCGGGCAGGTACGATCGGAACGGTGGCTGAGAAAACGGCGTATGGCTATGTAAAGGGATATGCGGGGGATCATAACCTCACGCTAAGAGGTGCTGAGGTAGACCGTCTTGTTTCCGGGTGTACGGGAGTAAAGCGGACAACGGGGCAGCATCCTGGAGGCATTATTGTCGTTCCTGACTATATGGATATCTATGATTTCTGCCCGGTCCAGTTCCCGGCAGATGATAAAGAATCAGAATGGAAGACGACTCATTTTGACTTCCATTCTATCCATGACAATCTTCTTAAACTCGATATACTAGGGCACGATGATCCGACCGTCATCCGGATGCTTCAGGATTTAAGCGACATTGATCCGAAAACAATACCGGCATCAGATCCTGAGGTAATGAGAATTTTCTCTGGGCCAGAAGTGCTCGGAGTGACAGAAGAACAGATTATGTGTAAAACAGGTACGCTTGGCATACCAGAGTTTGGAACTAAGTTCGTCCGGCAGATGCTCGAAGACACAAAGCCGAGCACCTTCTCTGAGCTCGTTCAGATCTCCGGACTCTCGCACGGGACCGATGTGTGGCTGAATAATGCCAACGAACTGATCGCAAACGGAACGTGTGAGCTGAAGGATGTGATTGGATGCCGAGATGACATCATGGTCTACCTCATCTATGCAGGGCTTGAGCCATCGCTTGCTTTTAAGATCATGGAAAGCGTACGTAAAGGCAAGGGACTCATTCCAGAATGGATTGAAGAAATGAAGAAGAACAATGTGCCAGACTGGTATATTGACTCGTGCACGAAAATCAAATACATGTTCCCAAAAGCCCACGCCTCAGCCTATGTTCTCATGGCTGTGAGAATCGCATATTTTAAAGTGCATCACCCGATCTTTTTCTATGCCGCTTACTTTACGGTACGTGCAGATGATTTTGATATCGGTGCGATGATTAAAGGTTCGGCAGTCATTAGAGCGCGAATCGAAGAAATTTCGGCAAAAGGGCTGGATGCTTCAACGAAAGAAAAAAATCTGCAGACAGTCCTTGAGCTTGCATTAGAGATGTGTGAAAGAGGGTTTAGTTTCCAAAAAGTCGACCTTTACCGTTCCAGTGCTTCTGAGTTTCTGGTAGAAGGCAACACGTTGATTCCGCCGTTCAATTCAATAGCGGGACTTGGGACGAACGCCGCGCTTAATATTGTAAAGGCAAGGCAGGAAGGCGAGTTTCTATCAAAAGAAGACCTTCAGCAGCGAGCGAGGCTTTCCAAGACGATCATCGAGTATTTGGATGAACAAGGCTGCTTAGAGGGGCTTCCGGAAGCCAATCAGCTCTCACTCTTCTAACTATCTCTCCGAATTGGTAAAAGTTGCAGTGTTTTTTGGTCTATGATATAGTGAAAGTGGAAACACTGTTGAATAAGTTACGGAGGAAAGAGTGGGGCAACCCGCTCTTTCCTTACGTTTACGGGATTAAAAGTGGAAGGAGGGCAGCTATGAGCCAGAAAATTACTGAACTGACTGCAGAGCTTGTCACGCCCATTGTTGCCGAAGCGGGTCTTGAACTCGTGGATGTTGAATTTCAAAAAGAAGGAAAAAATTGGTTTTTACGTGTTTTCATAGACAGTGACAAAGGCATCGACATCGAGGAATGCGGTCTAGTAAGCGAAAAGCTAAGCGAGAAGCTTGATGAGCTCGATCCGATCGAACAGCCTTATTTTCTTGAAGTATCATCTCCAGGTGTTGAGCGCCCGCTAAAAAAACCGGAAGATGTAACGAAGGCGATCGGCAAGAATGTCCATATGAAATTATATGAATCAATCAACGGTGAAAAAGCGTTTGAAGGGTTATTGAAGGATTTCGACGGAGAAACCGTTACGCTGGAGATAAAAGTGAAAACAGCGGTTAGAAAAGTACAGTTTCCATACAGCAAAGTGGCCAGTGCTAGGCTTGCTGTTGTTTTTTAATTGAAGAGGGGAGCAGAAAAATGAGTACCGAGTTATTGGATGCGTTAACGCTTTTGGAGAAAGAAAAAGGAATCAGCAAGGAAATTTTAATCGATGCGATTGAAGCCGCCCTGATCTCTGCTTATAAAAGAAACTTTCACCAGGCGCAGAACGTAAGAGTAGATTTTAACAGAGACACGGGCAGCATCCGTGTTTTTGCCCGTAAAAACATCGTAGAAGATGTGGAAAATCCGCGAGAGGAAATTTCGCTTTCAGAAGCACAAGCGATCAATCCGGGCTATGAGCTTGAAGATGTGCTTGAACTTGAAGTGACGCCGAGAGAATTCGGCCGCATCGCAGCGCAGACAGCCAAGCAGGTCGTCACTCAGCGTGTAAGAGAAGCGGAGCGCGGAATCATTTTTTCTGAGTTCATTGACCGTGAAGAAGATATTATTACTGGCCTTGTACAGCGTCAGGACCCGCGCTATATCTATGTGAGCTTAGGCCGGGTAGAAGCGCTTCTGCCGGCTGCCGAACAGATGGCTGGAGAGACATACAGAACGAACGACCGAATCAAAGTTTACATCACGAAGGTCGAGAAGACGACAAAAGGCCCGCAAATTCTGGTGTCACGCACTCATCCAGGTCTTTTAAAGCGCTTATTTGAGCTTGAAGTTCCGGAAATTTATGATGGTACGGTTGAGGTCAAGAGCATCGCCCGTGAAGCGGGAGACCGTTCCAAGATCGCCGTTCATGCCCAAAATCCCGAGATTGACCCTGTAGGTTCATGTGTTGGCCAAAAAGGTGCGCGTGTACAGACGATCGTAAATGAGCTGAACGGAGAAAAGATTGACATTGTCCGCTGGTCAGAAGATCCAGTCATTTATGTGGCAAACGCGCTATCCCCTGCCAAAGTGCTTGAGGTGCAGGTGAACGAAGAAGAAAAGATGACGACAGTAATCGTCCCAGATTATCAGCTGTCACTTGCCATCGGAAAACGCGGTCAGAACGCGAGGCTAGCAGCGAAGCTTACTGGCTGGAAGATCGACATTAAGAGTGAGACTGAGGCAGTAGAAGCAGGCGTTTATACACCGTCTGACGAAGAAAATTACATCGGTGATAGCTCTAACGAATAAAACAAAGTGAAAAAGGAGTGAGACGATGAAGACGCGGAAAATTCCAATGAGAAAATGTGTCGCATGCCAGGAAATGAAGCAAAAAAAAGAGTTAGTCCGTATCGTCCGCTCTCCAGAAGGTGAACTATCGATCGACCTGACCGGGAAAAAGTCCGGAAGAGGGGCATATCTTTGCCACACAGAAGAATGCATTGAACTGGCAAAAAAGAAAAACACGCTCAAGAATCATTTGAAATCACAAGTTTCTACAGAGATTTACGAAGAGCTGCTAAAAGGGGCAATTAAAGAGTGAAAGCAGGCAAATGGGAAAACCTCTTAGGCCTCGCTACCCGCGCAGGCAAAGTAATATCAGGTGAAGAACTCGTCGTAAAAGCCATCCAGAAAAACACAGCAAAACTAGTTCTTATCTCAGAGGACGCCTCGGAAAACACAAAGAAAAAAGTGACCGATAAATGCAAATTTTATCAAGTCGAATGGCAATGGATACCGGACAGGATTACATTAGGGAATGCCATCGGAAAAGAGCAGCGGGTTGTCGCTGCTGTCAGCGATCAAGGATTCTCTCGGAAACTGAAGGAGCTCCTTGATCATTAACTCGGGGGTGAACAGATGAGTAAAAAACGTGTATATGAATATGCCAAAGAGAAAAATGTTCAAAGCAAGGATATTATCGATAAGCTAAAAAAGATGAACGTAGAAGTCTCCAATCATATGTCCATGATTGATGAAGATGCAATAAAAAAGCTGAATGAAGCATTCAGCCCGAAACAGCCGATAGGCCAACTGGACAAAACCAACACGAAGGAACGTAAAAAAGAAAATACAATGAAAATTAAAAAAGACGAAACACCTCAAAAACAAAACAATAGCCAAAACAGCAGCAGTTCTGCTGGTACTCAGAACCGAAACAATCATGCAAAAAGCGGGAGTGCGCCAAACAGCAGCCGTCCGCAATCAGCAGGACAAAACAGGAACGCAGGACCAAGCCGTCCAGGCCAGGCTAGCGGCCAGAGCAGCAGCTCAAACCAAAACCGCGGCAATCAAAACAGCAGCGGTACAGGCCAAAACCGCAGCAGCCAAGGCGGAGGAGCGAATAACAATAATTCCGGTCCAAACCGCAACAGCCGCGGAGGCGGGTTCGGCGGGCAAAACCGTGGAAACAACAATCAAAACCGTGGTGGCGGGAACAACCGCGGAGGCGGCAACAGCCGCGGCGGCCAGCGTAACCGCGGCGGCAGCAATCAGCCTCCTGCTCCTAAGCAGGTAGCGACTACACCATCTAAAATAACGTTTGTTGACACGCTTCAAGTCGGTGAACTGGCAAGAAAGCTGAGAAAAGAGACGTCTGAGATCATCAAGAAGCTGATGTCCCTCGGCATCATGGCGACGATCAACCAAGAGCTCGATAAAGATGCGATTGAACTCGTTGCAGCCGAATTCGGTGTAGAAGTAGAAGAAGAAATTCTAGTTGATGAAACCGTATTTGAAACGTATGAAGTACAAGACGATGAAAAAGATCTTCAAGTAAGACCGCCAGTCGTCACGATCATGGGTCACGTTGACCATGGTAAAACGACTTTGCTTGATTCCATCCGTAACACTAAAGTTACGGCTGGCGAAGCAGGCGGAATCACGCAGCATATCGGAGCGTACCAGATTGAGTATAACGGAAAGAAAATTTCATTCTTGGATACTCCAGGACACGCAGCGTTCACAACCATGCGTGCCCGCGGTGCGCAGGTAACGGACATCACGATCCTTGTTGTTGCAGCAGATGATGGCGTCATGCCGCAGACGGTTGAAGCGATCAACCATGCTAAAGCGGCTGAAGTGCCGATCATTGTTGCCGTCAACAAAATGGATAAAGAAGCCGCGAACCCTGACCGTGTTATGCAGGAGCTGACGGAGCATGGCCTTGTTTCCGAAGCTTGGGGCGGAGATACCATTTTCGTCAACGTATCCGCGCTTAAAGGCGAAGGAATCGACGACTTGCTTGAAATGATCCAGCTCGTTTCAGAAGTAGAAGAATTAAAAGCGAACCCGAACCGTTCTGCTGCTGGATCTGTTATCGAAGCACAGCTTGATAAAGGAAGAGGCCCGGTTGCGACCCTTCTTGTACAGAACGGTACATTGAAAGTGGGAGATTCCATTGTTGTCGGCCACACATACGGCCGCGTGCGTGCGATGGTAAACGACCTTGGACGCCGCGTCAAAACTGCCGGACCTTCAACACCTGTTGAGATTACCGGCTTGAACGATGTTCCTCAAGCGGGAGACCAGTTCATGGTGTTTACCGATGAAAAGAAAGCACGACAGGTTGGTGAAGCACGCTTCAACAAGCATCAAGAAGCGATGAGAAAAGAATCATCCAAGTTAAACCTTGATGATCTTTTCAGCCAGATCCAAGAAGGCGATATGAAAGAGATCAACGTGATCATTAAAGGTGACGTTCAAGGATCGGTGGAAGCTCTTGCCGGCTCGTTGAACAAAATCGACGTTTCTGGTGTAAAAGTAAAAATCATTCATACAGGTGTAGGAGCGATCACAGAATCAGACATCATCCTGGCATCGGCATCGAATGCCATTATGATTGGATTTAACGTGCGCCCTGATAACAACGCGAAACGTACGGCGGAAGTCGAAAAAGTAGACGTTCGACTTCACCGCATCATCTATAACGTGATCGAGGAAATCGAGTCAGCTATGAAAGGCATGCTCGACCCTGTATTCCAGGAAAAAGTGATCGGGCAGGTCGATGTGCGTACTACGTTTAAAGTTTCCAAAGTTGGAACGATCGCTGGCTGTTACGTCACAGAAGGTAAAGTAACGCGTGATTCAACAGTTCGCCTTATCCGCGACGGAATTGTCATTTATGAAGGCAAGATCGATGCTCTGAAGCGCTTTAAGGATGATGCGAAGGAAGTGGCTCAAGGGTACGAGTGCGGTATCACGCTCGAGAAGTTTAACGACCTTAAAGAAGGCGACGTAATCGAAGCCTACATCATGGAAGAAATCGAGCGTAAATAATGATGATCCATTCCGTGATCATCGAATGCCATATTTATGAATCCCATTCTTTAAAGGAAAAAAGATCGGTGATCAAAAAAGTGGTAACGCGGCTCAGACAGCAGTTTAACATCGCTACTGCTGAGCTTGATTACCAGGATTTATGGCAGCGGTCACAGATTGGATTAGTTACGATCTCTTCGGACAAAATAAAAGCAGAACAAGAACTGCAAAAAGCCATCGCCTTTGTGACGAGAATTCCTGAACTGGAAGTGACGGGAACAATTGTCGATTGGCATTAAGAGCAGCTTACAGCAAGATTCGGGGTGACAAAATATGGGTACGATCCGTTCTAACCGTGTAGGAGAACAGATGAAGAAAGAACTGACGGATATTATCGGGCGCAAGCTGAAAGATCCGCGCGTAGGTTTTGTGACGGTCACGGCTGTGGAGGTTACAGGTGATCTTCAGCAAGCGACGGTATACATCTCTGTTTTTGGAGATGAAGAGCAGCGAGCTGAGACGCTGAAGAGCCTGGCAAAAGCTACAGGCTTTATCCGGACAGAGATTGGCAGAAGAATCCGCATGCGCAAAACACCGGATATCTTCTTCAAAATTGATGAATCCATCGATTACGGAAACAAAATCGAGTCGCTTTTAACCGTCATTAAAAAAGAAGAAGAAAAAGAGAATAACAGCGAAGAATAACAGGATAGGCATAGCGTCTATCCTTTCTTCTATTCTGTGAAGATAAGAAAAAAGCAGGTGAATCATTTTGAAAGCAGAAGGAATTCTTGCGCTGGACAAACCAGCGGGAATGACGTCACATGACTGTGTCGCAAAATTAAGGAAACTGTACAAAACAAAAAAAGTTGGCCATACAGGTACGCTTGACCCAGAAGTGACGGGCGTCCTGCCGATATGCTTAGGCAGAGCAACGAAGGTCGCTGAATACATGTCTGACTATGGAAAAGAGTACATAGCAGAAGTGACATTAGGAATAGCTACAGAAACCGAAGATGCTCATGGTGCCGAAGTGGCAAGGTCAGAGTGGGATAAACCGCTTCAAAGAGAAGAGCTGCTGGATGTTTTATCAGCGCTTACCGGCACGATCGAACAAGTTCCGCCGATGTACTCGGCAGTGAAAGTAAACGGCAAAAAGCTGTATGAATATGCCCGTCAAGGAATCGAAGTGGAACGTCCGAAACGGATGGTCGATATTCATGAAATAGAACTGCTGTCAGATGAAAATGAATTTCATGGACCGTTTCCATCCTTCCGTGTTCGTGTAAAATGCGGAAAAGGAACATACATCCGTACACTAGCGGTCATGATCGGAGAAAGACTCGGAAGCGCTGCGCATATGTCAGAGCTCCGCAGGACAGCTTCAGGTCCGTTCACTGAAGAAGATTGTGTAACCTTCTCCGAGATTGAAGCAGCTATACTCGACGAAAAAGCGGAGAGTTTACTGCTTCCCCTCGAAAAAGGAATTTCACACTTTGAAAGCTGGACAGCAGATCAGGTGACAGAACAGCGGATCATGAACGGTTCCGTGCTGTCAAAACCGAAAGAAATGGTACAATCGCGTGCTGCCGTTTATAATAGAGAAGGAAAATGTTTAGCCGTCTATGAGGATCATCCTTCTAAACCAGGTCTGATTAAGCCGGAAAAAGTTATCGCACAAATTTAATGAAGAAAAAATAGTAGGTGTGCTGCATTGGAAACAATCATCTTATCTCATCCACACGATTTTAAAAAAGAAGATATGCCAGCTTGTGTCCTAGCATTAGGATATTTTGACGGCATTCATATCGGTCATCAAAAAGTGATTTCTGCGGCTAAAGAAACAGCTGAAAAGCTAGGTGTCTTATCTGCTGTGATGAGCTTTCACCCTCATCCTTCAGTCGTGCTCGGCAAGAACAATGTCCATTGGACGTACTTAACACCTTTGGAGCAAAAAAAGAGGATATTAGAGAAGCTTGGCATCGACCGCTTTTATATTGTCACGTTCGACCAAGAATTTGCTTCATTAGCACCCGAAGATTTTATCGAAAGCTATGTAAAAGAACTTCATGCTGTCCATGTTGTGACGGGCTTTGATTTTACGTACGGTAAACGCGGGGCAGGCAACACCGAGTCTCTCAAAACTATGGCTGAGGGTAGTTTTGGCCTTACGGTGATCATGAAGGTGGAACGAGACGGCATCAAGGTCAGCTCCACCCTGATTAGAAATAAGCTGCAGGAAGGCAGTGTATCACAGCTGAGAGAATACTTTGGCCGTCTCTACACTGTACAGGGTCGAGTGATCCCAGGCGATCAAAGAGGACGGACGATCGGCTTTCCTACAGCCAACCTCGACACAGGAAGCTATACGCTGCCTGCAGTCGGCGTCTATGCCGTGCAGGCAGAATATAATGGCCGTCTCTACAGCGGCATGGCCAATATAGGCTTTAAGCCGACTTTCCAGAAAACCGCAGAAAAGCCGAACCTTGAAGTGCATTTGTTTGATTTCGAGCAAAATATATATGGCGAGACCCTGACTGTCCATTGGATCGACAGAATCAGAAGTGAAGTGAAGTTCGCCTCCATCCAAGACTTGATCAGCCAGCTGGCTGCTGATAAAGAAAGTGCTCATAAAATGATACGCCAGCTGCAATAACACTTGCTTTTTTGTTTGAAAAACGCTATTCTATTACATGTACTAAAAAAGTACAAAAACCTCTGCTTGGCAACGCGATTTTCACCGACGCTTGCTCAGTAGAAGGGGCTAATTACAAAGGAGGTGAAAAGGATGGCTATCACTCAAGAGCGCAAGAATGATTTGATTGCTGAGTACAAGACACATGATACGGACACTGGTTCTCCAGAAGTTCAAATCGCTATCCTTACTGAATCAATCAATCAGCTTAACGGACATTTGCGTACGCACAAGAAGGATCACCACTCACGCCGTGGTCTTTTGAAAATGGTTGGTAAGCGCCGTAACTTGTTAACATACCTTCGAAACAAGGATATTACTCGTTACCGTGACCTTATCGGCAAATTGGGATTACGTCGTTAATTTCAATGGAAAAGCGGGATTATATCCCGCTTTTTTTAATGGATAAAAAAATGTTTGCCATACATACTGCCCGTGTATATTGCTCATGCCAGTGCAGGCTGTCATTCATTCTGTTATTCTCAATAGCAGGATGTCAATGACTGAGATTGGTCTCTTTTTTCAGGTACATGCTTTTTTCCAAGATTGAGTGCCATACATGCTCTTCTGTAAAAGCTGTATTGCCTAAAAGATGACCAGTCAGATTAGCATTTTCTTTCTAGTTTTTCTTTTTAGGAAGGATTAGGGTAGGATATAATAGAAGAATAAATACTGGATATGTTTTAGTTTTGAGAGGAGTACCTAATAGACATGGAACAAGAGAAAAGAATTTTTTCAATGGACTGGGCAGGGAGAACGCTGACGTTTGAGATCGGTGAGCTTGCCAAGCAGGCTAACGGTGCAGTATTTGTCAGATATGGAGATACAGCTGTTCTTTCCGCTGCTGTCGCTTCTAAGGAACCTAAAAACTTAAGCTTCTTCCCGCTTACAATTAACTATGAAGAACGATTATACGCGGTCGGAAAAATACCTGGCGGGTTCATTAAACGGGAAGGACGTCCGAGCGAAAAAGCGATTTTGGCTAGCCGCTTGATCGACCGCCCGATTCGTCCGCTGTTCGCTGATGGATTCCGAAACGAGGTTCAGGTTGTCAGCACAGTAATGAGTGTGGATCAAAACTGTTCTTCAGAAATGGCTGCGATGATCGGATCCTCACTCGCTCTATCGATCTCTGATATCCCGTTTGACGGACCTATCGCAGGAGTGACAATCGGCCGCATAAACGGAGAGTTCATTGTTAACCCGACGATTGAGCAAAACGAAAAAAGCGACATTCATCTTGTCGTAGCTGGAACAAAGCACGCGATCAACATGGTAGAAGCGGGAGCACTTGAGGTGCCCGAAGAAATCATGTTAGAAGCGATCATGTTCGGACATGAAGAGATCAAAAAATTGATTGCCTTCCAAGAGCAGATTGTCGCTGAAGTCGGCAAAGAAAAAATGGCGGTTCAGCTTTACGAGCTTGACGCTGACCTTCTTGCCGAAGTCCGTGATTTTGCTGAGGCAGATGTTAAGGAAGCGGTTAAGGTAGTCGAGAAGCATGCGCGCCAGACTGCTCTTGATGAAGTGAAAGACCGCCTTGTCTCCCGATATGAGGAAGACGAGGAAAGAATCCCGAAAGTGAAAGAGATTCTGCAAAAGATTATTAAAGAAGAAGTGCGCCGTTTGATCTTAAAAGATAAAGTGCGTCCTGATGGCCGAAAAATCAATGAAATCCGTGCTTTATCATCACAAGTAGGCATTTTGGCAAGAACACACGGCTCTGGTTTGTTCACGCGCGGCCAGACTCAGGCATTGAGCATCTGTACACTTGGTGCGCTAGGCGATGTTCAAGTACTGGATGGCCTTGGTGTAGAAGAGTCCAAGCGTTTCATGCATCAATACAACTTCCCTCCGTTTTCGGTCGGTGAAACAGGCTTTATGCGCGGTCCTGGCCGCCGTGAAATCGGTCACGGTGCATTAGGTGAGCGTGCGATCGAAGCAGTCATTCCGAGCGAAGAAGAGTTCCCTTATACGATCCGCCTCGTTTCAGAAGTGCTGGAGTCGAACGGTTCAACATCGCAGGCGAGCATCTGCGCAAGCATCCTTGCGTTGATGGATGCTGGTGTGCCGATCAAAGCGCCAGTCGCAGGTATCGCGATGGGACTCGTGTCTGATGGTGAGGACGTTACAGTACTGACTGACATTCAAGGAATGGAAGATCACCTTGGAGATATGGACTTTAAAGTAGCAGGAACAAATAAGGGAGTAACGGCTCTTCAGATGGATATCAAGATTTCCGGGATCACGCGAGAAATTCTTGAAGAAGCATTGATTCAAGCGAAAGAAGGACGAATGCATATCCTGAATTCCATGACATCAACCATCGATACACCGCGCGGGGAGCTTTCTCAGTTCGCACCTAAAATTATCAGCATGAAGATCAATCCTGATAAGATCCGTGATGTAATCGGGCCGAGCGGAAAAATCATCAACAAGATCATTGAAGAAACCGGTGTTAAGATCGACATCGAACAGGACGGATCGGTCTTTATCGCTTCCACTAATGAAGAGATGAATCGTAAAGCGAAGAAAATCATTGAAGATATTGTCAGAGAAGTACAAGTCGGCGAGTACTATCTTGGCAAAGTGAAGCGCATTGAAAAGTTTGGCGCATTTGTTGAACTGTTCAGCGGAAAAGACGGCCTCGTCCACATTTCGGAGCTTGCTGAAG
The DNA here is from genome assembly GCF_042665465.1 of Fictibacillus iocasae. Classification (NCBI taxonomy): domain Bacteria; kingdom Bacillati; phylum Bacillota; class Bacilli; order Caryophanales; family Fictibacillaceae; genus Fictibacillus; species Fictibacillus iocasae. Next base: position 215,974 of record NZ_JBHTCP010000016.1, read on the forward strand.
AGCGGATCGGAAAAGTAGAGGATGTTGTGAAGCTTGGCGATGAGATTATGGTCAAGGTGACGGAAATCGACGGCCAAGGCCGTGTCAACCTTTCACGCAAAGTCGTATTAAAAGAGCAGAAAAAGGAACAAGAAGAACAAAAAGCGTAAGACGAAACCGGAAGTGCCTAGGCACTTCCGGTTTTTTTACCTTTAAGGAAGCATAACTTTTTAAGAATGGAGGAATTCGAGCAAAAAGGTAACGAACAAAGCATACGTGCAACTAAGGCTGACGAGATAGGCTGGATCTCAGCCACGTTTTCTGCACGCAGAACAGCATATCCATTCTTTTATCGTTCTAACCTGTCCTATAAGGACATACCTTTTTTACAAGGAGGGAAGACGATGAAAAGAAAGACTCTTCAAGTTTTGACGTTCTCATTCATCGCTGGAGCAGCAGCGTTAACCATCCATAATCCTTTTACGAATACGTATATTGAACATATAAAAGCACATACAACATCGGTTTCACAATTAGAATCCAACTCGATCTTTCAGCAGATTAAAGAAAAAGCAAAAGCCTATAATGCCCCCCCAGTTAATGCCGAGATCAATCCGGTATGGAAAGCGGTTCCCGGCTATAATGGAATCGTGGTTGACATGGAACAATCATTGAAGAACATGAGAAAAGAAAACCGTTTTGACGAAAAGAAACTAGTATTCAAACAAGTGAAGCCATCCATCTCCCTAAACGATCTTCCTCCCTCTCCTATCTATAAAGGCAACCCGCAAAAACCGATGGTCACCTTTCTTGTGAACGTCGCATGGGGAAATGAGCATCTACCTGTTATCCTAAGCACAATGAAAAAGCATGGCATTCACTCCACCTTTTTTTTGGACGGAACATGGGTGAAAAAAAACCCGACACTAGCCAAAATGATCAGCGAAGAAGGCCATGAAATAGGCAACCATGCCTATACCCATCCGGATTTAAAGAAATTGACACGGGCGAGGATCACAGAAGAGCTAAAAAATACGAATGATGTCATTAAAGCGACCATTGATGAAGAACCTAAATGGTTTGCGCCGCCAAGCGGGAGCTTCCGAAACGAAGTGGTTCAGATCGCCTCAGAGATGAACATGAAAACGATATTATGGTCTGTCGATACCGTTGACTGGCGCAATCCGAACACATCGGACATGGTCGAACGTGTGCTAGGTAAAGTGCATCCTGGAGCGATGGTCCTTATGCATCCTACTGGAACAACGGCGGAAGGCCTTGAGTTTCTGATTAAAGGAATTAAGCAGAAAGGATACAGTATCGGGACAGTATCCGAGCTGCTTGATGAAGAAAGGATTCACCCGAGCCGTGTGAAGAAGCAATAACAAAGTTGTATGCCAATATACTTAATGGTATATTGTTCCTATGATAATCTGTGCTTTACCACAAGACAGCTAGGGGGAAACAAGTTGATAGTCAGACATACTTGCCCGAATGGCGTACGCATCGTACTGGAGCAAATTCCTACAGTGCGTTCCGTTGCCATCGGAATCTGGATCGGGACCGGCTCCCGATTTGAAACAGCCGAACAAAATGGGGTCTCTCATTTTTTAGAGCACATGTTCTTTAAAGGAACAAAAAGCAGAAGTGCAAGAGAGATCGCGGAGTCGTTTGACAGTATCGGCGGTCAAGTAAATGCCTTTACTTCAAAAGAATACACGTGCTATTACGCGAAAGTGCTCGATACTCATGCACCTCTTGCGCTCGACGTGCTGTCCGATATGTTCTTCAACTCTGTGTTTGATGAGGGAGAACTAGCAAAGGAAAAGAACGTCGTGCTAGAAGAAATAAAAATGTACGAAGATGCACCCGATGATATCGTTCATGACATGCTCAGTAAAGCAAGCTTCAGCGAGCATGCACTAGGGCTGCCGATACTTGGTACGGAACAGACATTAAATACGTTTAGCGGCACTACCCTCAGAGACTACATGGACTCTCACTATTTTCCAGGTAACGTCGTGGTTTCTGTTGCAGGAAACGTGGACGAAAGCTTTATAAAGAAGATAGAAGATTATTTTGGTTCCTATAAAGCTTCCGGATCCTCCCTTCTTTATGATAAGCCTGAGTTTTCCGCTCACAAGGTGGCCCGCAAGAAAGAAACAGAGCAGGCTCATCTTTGTCTTGGTTTCCCGGGATTGTCTCTAAAAGACAAAAGAAGTTTTTCACTGATCGTGCTGAATAACCTGTTTGGATCAAGCATGTCAAGCCGTCTTTTCCAGGAGATTCGCGAGCAGAGGGGCCTTGCTTATTCCGTGTTTTCCTATCATTCTGCTTATACGGACAACGGACTGTTCACAATCTATGGCGGAACTGCGCCACATCAGATGGATGAGCTTTATGACACAGTGATAAACATATTGGATGATCTGAAATCGGAAGGAATAACAGATAAAGAGCTAGTGAACTCAAAAGAGCAGATAAAGGGCAGCCTCATGCTGAGCCTTGAGAGCACAAACAGCAGGATGAGCCGAAACGGTAAGCAGGAACTGATCCTAAACTATCACCGTTCGCTCGATGAAATGGTCGATCTCATTGACGGAGTAACTAAGGATTCTGTAAACTCTCTCATTCTAGATCTGTTCAACGGACAAAGCTCAGCTTCTCTTGTAAGTCCAAGCGGCACTCTGCCAAAAGGGCTGATTCAATAATAAAATGAACCGCTGGTGTTCAGGCCATCCGCCTGGACACCAGTTTTTTTATTTATGTGCTGTGACGATCAATAATCTCTGAATTGGCAGCGGATGATGGTTGGCTGTTGGAGAGCAGTTCAATGGAGAAGACAGACGCAATGTGTACAATACGAACGGGCAAGGAGATGAAAAATGGGCGCAGCACATCTAAGCTGCCCAAAACCGTCTTAATCGAGGTGAATATACTAAAGGGTAAGATAAGCTTGCCGGTTAGTTAGCGGGGAAACAGTGTCACCTATTGGGCATGGTGCTCATAAGATGTGAACGAATAGTTGAAATCCCCTGGTTAATGAATATAGAGGAAGGGGAGTAAGCATGTTAACGGATTTAAACATTGCGATTTTGGGCGGAGACGCCAGGCAGCTTGAAGTGATACGAAAACTGACAGAACTTGATGCCAACCTCATTTTAGTGGGTTATGACCAGCTTGATCACGGTTATACAGGTGCGAAAAAAATGGAGATGGATGAGGTGGATTTCACAAGCATAGATATCATCGTGCTCCCGGTGAGCGGTACCGGACAAAAGGGAGAGATCGACACCATCTTTTCCAATAAGAAAATGGTATTAACAGTGGAACAGCTGAAATTGACACCTCCTGGATGCCATATTTATTCAGGAATTTCCAATGCCTATTTAAATAAGATTGTCTCTGACAGCGGCCGCAAGCTGACTCAGCTGTTTGAGCGAGATGATGTGGCGATCTACAACAGCATTCCGACGGCTGAAGGAACGATCATGATGGTCATTCAGCATACCGATATTACCATTCATCAATCGAATACAGTCATACTAGGGTTTGGCCGTGTGGGGATGACAGTTGCCCGTTCCTTCCAAGCACTTGGTGCAAACGTCAAGGTCGGGGCAAGGCGTTCGGAGCACATTGCGAGGATTGCTGAGATGGGGTTCACACCTTTTCATCTGGACGCACTGAAGAATGAAGTGTGGAACGTAGATGTGTGCATCAATACGATCCCTTCTGCCATCGTCAACTCTGATGTGATCTCTAAAATGCCCTCTCATGCCCTGATCGTAGATCTGGCTTCCAAGCCTGGAGGAACGGATTTCAGATTCGCGGAAAAACGAGGCATTAAAGCGATGCTCGCGCCGGGTCTGCCTGGGATTGTTGCACCCAAGACAGCAGGCAAAATCGTGGCGAATGTGCTCTCACAGCTGATCTATGAAGACAGAAAATCTAGAAAGGGGTAGGATGGAATGGATGTTAAGGGTAAGCATATTGGGTTTGGCCTTACCGGTTCGCATTGCACGTATGAAGCAGTCGTTCCACAAATACAAAAGCTCGTGGATCTTGGTGCAAAAGTTACTCCTTTTGTCACCCATACTGTTCAGAACACGACGACCCGTTTTGGAGCCGGTACAGATTGGCTGGCGAAAATCACAGAGATCACCGGTATCGAAGCAGTCGATTCTATCGTCAAAGCTGAGCCGTTCGGTCCGAAAACGCCACTCGATTGTATGGTTATCGCCCCGTTCACAGGGAACAGCATCTCTAAGCTTGCCAACGCTATGACCGATTCAGCTGTTCTTATGGCGGCAAAGGCAACGTTAAGAAACCAGTCACCTGTTCTGCTTGGCATCAGTACGAATGACGGTCTGGGGCTCAATGGCATGAACATCATGAAGCTGCTTGGTGCGAAAAACATCTATTTTATCCCGTTCGGGCAGGACGATCATGTGAATAAACAAAACTCGCTTGTCGCTCATATGGATCTGCTCGTAGAATCTGTAGAGCATGCGCTTGAGAAAAAACAGCTGCAGCCTGTACTGCGGATGTACACCTGAATCTCAAGTAAATATGGACTTACATTTATGATAAAATAAGATATAATACGTGTAACGTAATTGGGGAGAAACAACTTTTGTTTCTCCTTATGCTGCATTTTATACAAAATCAGCTAACGTAACTGAACAATAAAGGAGTTTTGGAAAATGAGCAGCAAACCATTGCATATCGCAGTTGTCGGTGCGACAGGTGCGGTTGGACAGCAGATGCTGAACACACTTGAACAGAAAAATTTCCCGTTTGAAAAGCTCACTCTGCTTGCGAGCAAACGCTCGGCAGGACAGGTAATAGAATTTAAAGGCCAGTCTTATACAGTACAAGAAGCGGTGCCAGAAGCATTTGCAGGGGTGGATCTTGCTCTTTTCTCGGCAGGAGGTTCTGTCTCTAATGCACTCGCCCATGAAGCGGTAAAGCGCGGGGCGATTGTTGTGGATAATACAAGCGCGTTCCGTATGGATCCGAATGTTCCTTTGGTTGTTCCTGAAGTAAATGAAAACGATCTTCTTGATCATAAAGGAATTATCGCCAATCCAAACTGTTCAACCATTCAGATGGTAGCTGCGCTGCAGCCTCTCCATGAAAAATTCGGCTTGAAAAAAGTGGTCGTATCCACCTATCAGGCAGTATCTGGTGCAGGAGCTAAAGCCATCGAAGAATTGAAAAGCCAGGCGCAAGCGATTCTTGAAGAGAAGGCGTTCACTCCAGAAATACTTCCATGCGGCGCAGATAAGAAACATTATCAAATCGCTTTCAATGCCATTCCGCAAATTGACCTGTTTCAAGATAACGGGTTTACTTACGAAGAAATGAAAATGATGAACGAAACGAAGAAAATCATGCATTTAGACGATCTTCATATTTCTGCCACATGTGTCCGACTGCCTGTCGTTACTGGACATTCAGAGTCGCTGTATGCAGAATTTGAAAAAGGTGGAGCATCGGTGCAAGAAATAAGGGAGATTCTCTCTGATGCGGAAGGAATCACTCTGCAAGACAACCCAGAAGAACAGATCTACCCAATGCCGGCAAGTGCCGTAGGACTGCCGGATGTCTTTGTGGGCAGAATTCGCAAAGACCCTGATAATGATCATGGCTTTCATATGTGGATCGTATCAGACAACCTGCTTAAAGGGGCAGCATGGAATTCCGTGCAGATCGCAGAAAGCCTCTTGAAACTCGGATTGCTTTAATCTCACAAAGTAGGTGTAACTTTATGAAAATAGTCGTGCAAAAATTCGGCGGCACTTCTCTGAAAGAAGAGTCGGGAAGAGAAAAAGCGCTCGGACATATAAGAAAAGCTGTAAAAGAAGGGTATAAGGTTGTCTGCGTCGTATCAGCTATGGGGAGGAGCGGTGACCCTTATGCGACAGACACACTATTAGCGCTGGCCGGCGGCACAGAAAGAATGTCGCGCCGTGAGTATGATCTCCTTCTATCGTGCGGAGAGGTCATTTCTTCTGTAGTATTTTCAAGCATGCTTAACGGAAACGGACTATCAGCGACCGCTTTAACTGGTCCCCAGGCTGGTTTTAGGACGAACGACGATCACGGGAACTCAAGGATACTTGATATGAAGTGTGACAGGCTGAAAAAGGAGCTAGCAACCTATGATGTCGTCGTTGTCGCAGGTTTCCAAGGACAAGCGAAGAACGGTGACGTGACAACCTTGGGAAGAGGCGGAAGCGACACGTCTGCCAGTGCGCTAGGTGCGGCACTTAATGCTGAGTGGATTGATATTTTCACCGATGTTGAAGGTGTGATGACAGCTGATCCGAGAATCGTAAAAGATGCGCGGCCCCTTTCTGTTGTCACCTATAACGAAATCTGCAACATGGCCTACCAAGGAGCGAAGGTGATTCATCCGCGAGCAGTAGAGATTGCCATGCAGGCGAAAATCCCGCTTCGAATCCGTTCAACCTATTCGGATCTGCCCGGCACTCTTGTTACATCGATGACAAAAGGCGGTGCTGGAAAAGATGTGCAGGATTCAGTCATCACAGGCATCGCCCACGTCTCCAACATAACGCAGATCAAGGTGCTGGCCAAAGACGGCCAATACGACCTGCAGACCCAAGTATTCAAAGCGATGGCTCAAGAACTTATTTCTGTTGATTTTATCAACATCAGCCCGATGGGGGTGGTGTATACCGTTATGGATGAGATGACGGATAAAGCGGTCAACAAGCTTCGTACCTTAGGGTATGATCCGCAGGTGACCCGCGATTGTGCCAAAGTCTCCGCTGTAGGGGCTGGCATAGCCGGAACGCCTGGAGTGACAGCGGCGATCGTGGAGACACTTTCATCCCGAAACATCCCGATACTGCAGTCAGCAGACTCGCATACAACCATCTGGGTGCTTGTAAAAAGGGAAAATTTAATAGAAGCGGTGAATGCGCTGCATCACACATTCCGTCTCGACCAAGAGAACAACGAAGGCCTTTATAAAATAGTAGAACAGCATATTAAAGAGCATTAAAGGAGTGTTGGTAATGAATTTCGGCCAAATTAGCACAGCGATGGTCACGCCGTTTGACAGCCGCGGAAACATTGACTTGAACCGTACAACCAAGCTGATCCGCCATCTTATCGAAAATGGAAGCGACAGCCTTGTCGTTGCCGGGACGACTGGAGAATCCCCGACCCTGACGAATGAAGAGAAGATCGCCCTTCTCCGTCATGTTGTAAAAACGGTAGGAGGCAAAGTCCCTGTTATCGCAGGAACCGGAAGCAACAATACGAGAGCGTCCATTGAGCTTTCAAAAAAAGCGGAGGCAGAAGGTGCCGATGCCATCATGATCGTCGCTCCGTATTACAACAAACCGAGCCAGGCGGGAATCGTGGCCCATTATAAAGCGATTGCTGAATCCGTATCACTTCCTGTAATGGCATATAATATACCTGGCCGTTCCATCGTTTCATTTACACTTGATACGGTAAAAAGGCTGGCTGATGTTCCTAATATTACGGCATTGAAAGATGCAGGAGGGAACCTGGATTTCATGGCTTCTGTCATCGAAGAAACAAGGGATGACTTCTTGTTGTACAGCGGTGATGATGGATTGACGCTGCCGGCTATGGCTATTGGAGCAGCAGGAGTCGTTTCTGTTGCCTCACATGTGATCGGAAACGAGATGCAGGAGATGATTGCTCTTTTCCATGACGGAAAAGTAAAAGAAGCAGCCTCTATACATCGCAAACTGCTGCCGGTAATGAACGAGCTGTTTAAAGCCCCGAGTCCGGCGCCCGTAAAAACGGCACTTCAGCTGAAGGGACTTGATGTCGGCGGTGTTAGGCTGCCGCTTCTCCCGCTTGATGAAAACGAAAGAAAATCGTTGGCAGCTGCGCTGCAAAGATAACCAAACAACAAAAGCTGATTATAAGAGCACACGGTAGAACTGGCCCGAATTTTGGCCAGTTTTTCTTTTATACTTTAATGAAATATAACGTTTTAACAGTAGAGGAAATCGACGAAGTCAAAAAGTTTAGGAACTAAGTATCAGTGCATCTAAGTCTGACGTGTGAATCGTGGTGAAAGCGGCCAGTACAGGAACTGGTTGCGGGCAGGCGGCCATGCTCAATGAATTCTATCACCAGAAAAGCTGGCCACGTTCTTTTATTTTTGCTATGGATGAACTGCTGCAAGCGATAACGGCACTTATAAAGATAGGCTCGTCAAAACCGCTTCTTTTTTCTTTTTTAACGCTCTCTTCTTGTTTTCGGTTTTCATTGTGGGATATAATAGGGTCAAGTGACGTGACCGGGTTTCATTTTTTATACAGCATAGGAGGATTATACAAATTGTCAAAACAGAATAAAGAAAAAATCAAAGTATTCGCCTTGGGCGGTGTGGGCGAGATCGGCAAGAACATGTATGTGGTCGACACGGGCGAAGAGATTTTTGTTATGGACGCTGGACTTATGTTTCCGCAAGAAGAGATGCTCGGAATTGATATCGTCATTCCTGACGTCAGTTATCTTGCTGAAAACATTGATAGGGTAAAAGGGATTTTTCTTACACATGCCCATGAAGACCATATTGGAGGCTTGCCATACATACTGAAGCAAGTTCCGGTTAAGGTTTATGGAACGAGACTGACGCTAGGTCTTGTAGAAGCAAAGCTGAAAGAAGCTGGAATTCTAGCGTCTACAACACTGGAACTGATTGATTCAAACACAGAAGTGCCTTTTGAAAGTGCGAAAGTCACGTTTTTCGGTACAAACCATAGCATACCAGACTCAGTAGGAATCGCGATTCACACGTCACAGGGAATTATCGTAAATACTGGGGATTTCAAGATCGATCATACACCGATCGACGGCAAGCATACCGAGTATCACAAAATCACTGCTTTATCTGAAAAAGGCGTTCTTTGTTTGCTGTCAGACAGCACAAACGCTGAACGGCCAGGTGCGACGGGATCGGAAGAAACCGTCGGAAAAGATATTATCGACGCTTTCCGCAATGCGAAAGGGCGAATCATCATCGCATCATTCGCATCGAACGTTCACCGTGTTCAGCAAGTCTTGAATGCAGCGGCACTAACGAACCGAAAGATCGCGGTTTCCGGCAGAAGCATGGTAAAAGTTGTCGATATCGCTACACAGCTCGGCTATTTAACGATGGAGAAAGACTTGATCATTCCGGTCGATGCGATCAACGATTATCGCGAAGACCGTGTTGTGATCTTGACTACAGGAAGCCAAGGCGAATCGATGGCCGCTCTGTCACGCATGGCTAACGGCATGCACCGCCAGATCACGCTGCGCCAAAGCGACACCGTCATTATTGCCGCGACACCGATTCCAGGAAACGAGACAGCTGTAGCACGAATCGTTGATAAACTGATGCGTACAGGTGCTGATGTTATTTTCGGACAAAAGAAAGTTCACGTATCCGGACACGGAAGTCAGGAAGAACTTAAACTGATGCTCTCATTGATGAAACCCAAATACTTTATGCCTGTCCACGGTGAATACCGCATGCAAAAAGCGCACCAAAAGCTTGCGGTTCAAACCGGAGTGGCTCCAGAAAATATCTTTATCGTGGATAAAGGAGAAGTGATTGAGTTCACTGGTGGCGAGGGCCGCAAGCAAGGCAAAGTCCCTTCAGGCAATATTCTTGTAGATGGAAAAGGTGTTGGAGATATCGGGAACATTGTTCTTCGTGACCGTAAATTGCTTTCGCAGGATGGCATAATGGTCGTGGTCGTCACAATCAGCAAGGCAACACACCAGATTATTTCTGGTCCTGAGATCATATCAAGAGGCTTTGTTTATGTAAGAGAAAGCGAAGCCCTCCTGCAAGAAGCGAACGAGCTTGTCAGACAGGTTCTTGATAAGTGCATGGCAGAGAAAGTGAAAGAATGGTCTTCATTAAAATCGAATATCCGCGACTCTCTGGCTCACTTCTTGTTTGACAAAACAAGAAGACGCCCGATGATCATGCCGATCATCATGGAGATCTAACTTTTTTAAGCCCGCATAAAGCGGGTTTTTATTTTTCCCTACCCAATAAAGATTCATGACGGCTTCTCGCCTAATGAAAGCTGCTTGCCTCTGAGTAGACAGACAAAGGATGGAGTGTATGGCAGCATCGCGATGGGCTCATACTAAGAAAAAATGAGAAGCGGGGAATGCCATATGCCAGAACTGCCGAATTACAGTGAACAGCCCAATGTTCAAGAAGAAACAAAAACGAATGTACCTGAAAAGAAAGAAGAGCAAGATCAGGGATCACTGTTAAGTAAAATTCAAACATTAGGTCAGACCAACATCCCGCAGATGGAAGGCTCCAGTATCCACTGCTTGACGATCGTCGGCCAGATTGAGGGACATGTCCAGCTGCCGCCCAACAATAAAACGACGAAATATGAGCATTTAATACCTCAGCTTGTCGCCATTGAGCAGAACCCGAAAATTGAGGGTGTTCTCGTCATTCTAAACACGGTTGGAGGAGATGTTGAAGCGGGGCTGGCGATATCTGAAATGCTTGCATCGCTTTCAAAACCAACCGTATCACTCGTCCTTGGAGGAGGACATTCCATCGGAGTGCCGATCGCCGTATCAGCTGACTATTCGTTCATTGCTGAAACGGCCACCATGACGATTCACCCTGTCCGGCTGACAGGGCTTGTAATCGGGGTGCCTCAAACCTTCGAGTACCTTGACAAGATGCAGGAGAGAGTCATAAATTTTGTGATCGCTCATTCAAAAATCACAGAAGAAAAATTTAAAGAGCTGATGTTTTCAAAAGGCAACCTGACACGCGACATCGGAACAAACGTTATCGGTAAAGATGCGGTGCAATATGGGTTGATCGATGAGGTTGGAGGGGTGGGGCAAGCCTTGAAAAAGCTGAATGGCTTCATCGAAGAAAAGAGAAAAGACAACGACTGCCAGGATGTGATGCAATAATGTGGTACACCATGATGCCAAAAGAACTGATGTTTCCTGAGGCAGAAGGAAGCGAGCAGGCTGTGCAGAATATAATGCTGTATAATAACATACCAGTGCTCATCGAAAAGGAAGATCATTCATCTTATCGCATTGTCAGGGTTTTAAGCACAGATCCTGCTCACTTTCTGCTTGACGATTGCCAGCCAGGTTCAATAATTAAATAAAATACGAACAAATGGTCCTGTTATGATATACTTAACCAGAGTCAGTTTCTCCAGCAGCCTTCAGCAATAGGGCTGCTTTCTTTGACTTTTATATGCAAAATGGAACGAATGACCACGGATATGGAAATGCGGTGCAAGGACTGTTCGATTCACGGACGAATGAAGCTGTATGTAAGTGCCTTACATAAAGAGGCAAGCAGGACATCTAAAGAGGTGACAGGTTATGGGAAAAAAGAATAAAAAAAGGTCTAAGAAGGCGGCGGCCTGGAAAGAGCAGCTAACGTATGAAGTGGCAGGATTGTCTCTGCTAGCGTTATCCTTGTTGGCGATGGCCAGGATGGGGAACGTGGGACTGGCTGCTGTCCATTTTCTCCGTTTTTTTGCAGGAGAGTGGTATGGTGTCCTGTTAGCAGGAACGACTGCCGCAGCACTGTATTTAATTATCCAGCGAAAAATGCCGCCGATGTGGACTAGACGATTAGCCGGCGGCTATATTATGTTATGTTCATTCTTAGTGCTCAGCCACCTCACGCTATTTGAACATCTGACAAACGGCGGGCAATGGAAGAACGCATCGGTCATCCATCACACATGGGATTTATATTGGATGCAGATCAAAGGAAACACTGCTCTGCAAGATCTTGGAGGCGGCATGATCGGGGCGATTTGTTTTGCCTTAAGCTACTTTTTGTTTGCAGCAGCTGGCACCAAAATGGTCATTTTCTTTTTGATGGTGATCAGCATCGTTCTTATCACGGGTAAATCTTTATCAGATGTTCTGAAAAAAGTGCTCGAAACCATCAGGAAATCAGCAGGAAATACATACAAACGCATGAAAGAGAGACAAGAAACACGGGCAGAAGAAAAACGAATGCAGCAAGAAAACGAGCAGGATTTAGATGCAGAACCCGTTTACGCTGAAAATATCGAGCTCGAAGACGATGAATTGCTTATCGAAGATTTCACTCAACATGTGCAGCAGGCGCCTGCTGTTCAGCTGAAATTTGCTTCAAGGGGCTTTGAGGGTGATAGTAAACAAGGAACACAGCAAACGGGCGAGGCTGAAGAACGGCCAGCAGAACCTGTTGTACAATTTGAACAGCCTCCCGTTGCGAATGAACATTATGTGCTGCCTTCTATGGATTATCTGATTATGCCTAAATCAAACAACAGCCATAAAGATCGACAGCATACCGCGAGCAAACTGAATGCCCGCAAACTGGAGAAAACGTTTGAAAGCTTTGGTGTGAAAGCAAAAGTGGCGAAAGTGCATTTGGGGCCGGCAGTCACGAAATATGAAGTGTATCCGGATACTGGTGTGAAGGTCAGCAAAATCGTTAACCTGAGTGACGATCTCGCACTTGCACTCGCTGCAAAAGATATCCGTATCGAAGCGCCGATTCCCGGAAAATCGGCTGTTGGAATCGAAGTGCCAAATCAGGAAGTAGCGATGGTGAGTTTGAGGGAGGTGCTAGAAGCTCCTCCGTTTCAGCTCAACCATGCACCTCTTGCTGTCGGGCTTGGCCGGGACATTTCCGGTGAGCCGATCATCGGGGACCTCGCCAAAATGCCTCACCTCCTTGTTGCCGGGGCAACCGGAAGCGGAAAGAGTGTGTGCATCAACGGGATTATAACGAGCATTCTGATGAAGTCGAAGCCGCATGAAGTGAAAATGATGATGATCGATCCCAAAATGGTCGAATTGAACATGTACAACGGCATTCCCCATCTCCTTGCCCCCGTCGTGACCGAGCCTAAAAAGGCTGCTCAAGCCTTGAAGCGAGTGGTGTCAGAAATGGAAAGGCGGTATGAACTCTTTTCTCACAGCGGAACAAGAAACATTGAAGGCTATAACGAAAGTGTTCGTAAAAATAACGCAAAGAATGAAGCCAAACAGCCAGAACTTCCTTATATCGTAGTCATTGTTGATGAACTGGCCGATCTGATGATGGTCGCATCAGGCGATGTGGAAGATGCCATCACCCGGCTCGCCCAAATGGCGCGTGCAGCCGGCATCCATTTAATCATCGCAACACAGCGTCCTTCCGTTGATGTCATTACAGGAGTGATCAAGGCCAACATCCCGTCACGCATAGCCTTCAGTGTCTCGTCTCAGACCGATTCCCGCACGATACTGGATATGGGAGGGGCAGAGAAACTGCTTGGCAGAGGTGACATGCTGTATCTTCCAGCCGGCTCATCCAAGCCAGTGAGGGTGCAAGGTGCATTCCTCTCCGACGCTGAAGCGGAACAAGTCGTCGAGCATTGCATTCAGCAGCAGAAGGCTCAATATCAGAACGAAATGATACCGACGGAAGAGGCAGAGCCTACTATGGAAGCGGAGGATGAACTGTTTGAAGAAGCCGTGAAGCTTGTAGTAGACATGCAGACAGCATCCGTTTCCATGCTGCAGCGCAGGTTTAGAGTAGGGTATGCCAGAGCGGCAAGACTCATTGATGTGATGGAAATGAAAGGGATCGTCGGACCTTATGAAGGAAGCAAGCCAAGAGAAGTCCTCATTTCGAGTATTCCGTCCGGCGAAGCGTCTTCCTCTTAAAAAAAGCTGCATCAGCCAAGTGAAGGCTGGTGCAGCTTTTTTATAGTGATAATCATGTTTAACTTGTTATTGAGGCTCGTGCAAAATGCTTAGTGTCAGCCAAGATTCTGTAGTGCTGGACGCAAATGAGGGCAGGCGATGCTTCGCTTCCTAGTAATGCTGAAATGTCATTGCCTGTCAATATTAAAAATTTCTAAAAATAGTATTTATTTATAAGATTAGAAATGGTATATTAATGTCGATTATTAAGAAATTATGTCAAATACGTAACAGTCTTTTAGGTACAAACCGTTTTGGCATCAGGAATAAAAGGTGTGATGTAGGGTATGTCAATCAAAGTAGACCACCGTCTTCTTTATGTGAAAGTCATTGAAAAGATTAAAAAAGACATAGAAGAGGGCGTCTACAGTGAAGGAGAAAAGCTTCCTTCTGAGTTTGAACTGGCACGCCAGCTGGGCATCAGCCGGGCCACTTTAAGAGAAGCGCTCCGAATTCTCGAAGATGAAAACGTTGTCATCCGAAAGCATGGGGTCGGAACGTTTGTCAGGACCCGTGCACTATTTTCAGCAGGAATCGAAGCCCTCTCATCCGTTACAGAAACCATTGAACGCGGCGGGAAGAGTGCGGGGACCATCTTTCTTTCTTCTGAAAAAATAAAGGCGCCAGAGGATCTAGAAGCCAAATTTGGCAGTCCGCTCTCTAACGGGTTGATGCGCATCGAACGAGTACGGACCGCTGATTCGGAGCCAGTCGTTTTTTGTGAGGATTATGTTCCATATGACCTTTTTCCGATGAAAGGCATCCATGAGCACCAGTCGCTGCTTGACCTTCTTGAAAAGGAAGCAGGTAAACGGGTGATGTACGCCGTCGCGGACATCCAGCCGATCGGTTATCATGAGAAAATTTCAGAGATTCTTCAATGTGAGGAAAAGTCTCCTATGCTTGCTCTTATGCAGATGCATTATGATCAATTTGATCAGCCTGTTCTTTATTCTTGCAACTATTTCAGAGCAGATAAGTTTCAGTTCTCTGTTGTAAGAAAGCGCTTTTAACCATTTTTACTCTTTTTAGGAGGTGGTTTTCCGGGGTACGGTTTTACTTCTTTTCGTCTTTTAAACACATTAAAACTCAGGGGGAAATATTCATGAAAAAGAAAATGGCTTTAATGCTTAGCTCTGTATTGACTGCAGGAACGCTTCTTGCAGGCTGCGGCTCATCTGATGATGCAAAAACGGGAGACAAAGGCAGCAAGAAGGAAAACTTCAAGGTCGCGATGGTTACAGATACTGGCGGCGTAGATGATAAATCATTCAACCAATCTGCTTGGGAAGGTATGCAGAAATTCGGAAAAGACAATTCTCTTGTGAAGGATACAGGATTCAAATATCTTCAGTCTAACGCGCAGAGTGATTATAAGCCGAATTTGAACGCGCTGATCCGCCAAGATTTTAAACTGATTTTCGGAATCGGTTTCCTTATGGCTGAAGACGTCAAGCAAGTTGCTCAGCAGAAGCCTGATGCACACCTTGCAATCGTTGATATGGTCGTGCCAGAGAAGAACGTTGCGAGCATCACATTTAAAGAGCATGAAGGTTCTTTCCTTGTTGGTTTGATCGCAGGACTGCAGACTAAGTCAAACAAAGTCGGCTTTGTAGGCGGAGTAAACAGTGAACTGATCAAGAAGTTCGAAAACGGATTCAAAGCAGGAGTACTTGCCGCTAACCCGAAGGCTGAAGTGATGGTTCAGTACGCTGAAGACTTCAACAAAGCAGAAAAAGGACAAGCGATTGCCGGTACAATGTACGGAAAAGGCGCAGACATCATCTATCACGCTGCTGGCGGAACAGGCATGGGTGTATTCACAGAAGCGAAGAACCTGAAAAAGAACGGCAAAGATGTTTGGGTAATCGGTGTTGACCGCGATCAGCACGAAGAAGGAATGCCTGAAAACGTAACATTGACTTCAATGGTTAAACGTGTTGATACAGCTGTTTATGATGTTTCAAAACTTGCAATGGATGGCAAGTTCCCAGGTGGAGAGATCGTAGAGTTCGGTCTTGACAAGGATGGCGTTGGTATCGCGCCTACACAAGAAAACGTTTCAAAAGATGCACTTAAGATGGTAGAAGAGTACAAGCAGAAAATCATCAAAGGCGAGGTCACTGTTCCAAAAACAGATGACGAATTCAAAGATTTCCAATCTAAACAAGGCAAGTGATTTTTAGGGACAAAGGCTGGTGCTTATGCCAGCCTTTGTTGCCAGTTTAGGACCTTTTAACCAGTTAATGACAATAAAGCCAAGGCTTGGCAGCGGCCAAGCCTTTTTTGCAGCAAGTCACCTCGCTTGATTCATAGTGAGGCAAAGCTGCTATTTTGGTAAAGTGGGTGAACTCATGGAATATGTAATTGAAATGCGGAACATACGCAAAGAATTTCCGGGCATCGTCGCCAATGATGATATAACCCTTCAAGTGAAGAAAGGGGAGATCCATGCGCTGCTCGGAGAGAATGGCGCTGGTAAATCGACCCTGATGAACGTATTGTTTGGCTTATATCAGCCTGAAAGAGGCGAGATCATTGTAAAAGGAAAAAAACTTGAGCAAAATGATCCGAACATCGCAAACAGCATGGGAATCGGGATGGTGCATCAGCACTTCATGCTCGTTGACAAATTTACCGTAACCGAGAATATCATACTTGGAAAAGAGCCTGTAAAAGGCGGAACGGTAGATGTGAAGAGTGCAGCAAAAGAAGTGGAAAGGCTTTCGAAGCAATATGGGCTTTCTGTTAACCCGAACGCGAAAATAGAAGAAATTTCAGTCGGCATGCAGCAGCGTGTGGAAATCGTAAAGACGTTGTACCGCGGAGCTGAAATTTTGATATTTGATGAGCCGACCGCAGTGCTGACGCCTCAGGAGATCAAAGAGCTCATTCAGATCATGAAGAAGATGGTTCAAGAAGGCAAGTCAATCATTTTGATCACACACAAATTAAAAGAAATTATGGAAGTGTGTGACCGCTGTACAGTTATCCGCAGAGGGCGAAGCATCGGAACGGTCGATGTGAAGGATACGAACCCTGATGCGCTCGCAGCCATGATGGTCGGACGCGAGGTCAACTTTAAGGTTAACAAAACGGAAAGTGTACCAAAGCATGCGGTCTTGGAAATGAAAGATGTATCGGTTGTGGACAGCAGAAAGGTTCCGGTCGTGGACGGTCTTACTTTGACTGTGAATGCTGGAGAAATTCTCGGTATCGCAGGAGTGGACGGAAACGGACAGACGGAGATGCTTGAAGTCATGACGGGTCTGAGGAAAGCGGACTCTGGAAAGATTACGCTTAACGGAAAAGACATTACGAACAAGCCGCCGCGCAAGGTTACGGAATCCGGACTTGGGCACATACCTGAAGACCGCCATAAGCACGGTCTCGTCCTAGACTTTTCTGTCGGAGAAAATATTGTGCTTCAGACCTATTATCAGAAGCCTTTTTCAAAAGGCGGCATTCTGCAGTTTAAGCCGATCTTTGACAAAGCGAAGAAGCTTGTTGAGGAATTTGACGTGAGGACTCCAGATGTTTATACGCCAGCTAGGGCACTCTCCGGTGGAAACCAGCAAAAGGCTATAATCGCCCGGGAAGTGGACCGAAGCCCTGATTTCTTGATCGCTGCTCAGCCGACACGCGGACTGGACGTGGGAGCGATTGAGTTCATCCATTCTAAATTGATTGCCGAGCGAGACAATGGCAAGGCTGTCCTTCTCGTATCGTTTGAACTGGATGAAATCATGAACGTGAGTGACCGGATCGCGGTCATCTATGAAGGAAAAATTACCGCGATCGTGGATCCGAAAGAAACGACAGAACAAGAGCTTGGGCTTCTCATGGCAGGCGGCAAGAAAGCAGGTGTTATCGCATAATGGAAAACCAAAGTAAACTTATGAAACTATCCGTTCCGGTTATATCCGTTATTTTAGGGCTGTTGATCGGAGCTGTCATCATGGCGGTCAGTGATTATAATCCGCTTAAGGCGTACAGCGCTCTTTTTGAAGGGATTTTCGGCGGCAGCTATTTTCTAGGAGAAACAATACGCCAGATGACTCCGCTTATTTTGTCTGGGCTAGCGGTTGCCTTTGCTTTCAGGACTGGCCTTTTTAACATCGGAGTAGAAGGACAGCTTCTTGTTGGCTGGCTTGCCTCGGTGTATGTCGGTGTCACGGTCGATGCACCCGCGGTTATTCATATCCCTTTAGCGATTGCTGCTGCAGCTGTAGCCGGCGGGCTTTGGGGAGCGGTCCCTGGCTTTTTGAAAGCCCGGTTCATGGTACACGAAGTCATCACGACAATCATGATGAATTATATTGCATTATACTCAACTAACGCCATCATTCGTGCCTACTTGCTCGCTCCTGGCGAACGGACGGAATCGATTAAACAATCCGCATCGTTAAAATCGGCATGGCTTGAGAATGCGACGGACTATTCAACCTTGCATTATGGATTCATCGTAGCCCTTATCGCAGCAGCTGTTATGTGGTTCATCCTTTGGCGTACAACAACAGGCTATGAACTCCGTTCTGTCGGCTTTAACCAGCACGCTTCTCAATACGCAGGAATCAATGTGTCCCGCAACATCGTGCTGTCGATGGCCATTTCAGGTGCTTTCGCTGGTATGGCTGGAAGCATGGAAGGCCTTGGAACGTATCAGTATATGACGATTAACGCAGGATTTACTGGTGTAGGATTCGACGGGATTGCGGTTGCGCTGCTTGGAGCCAACAGTGCGCTAGGAGTCATTTTTGGTGCTGCATTGTTTGGAGGCTTGAAGATTGGTGCTCTCAACATGCAGTCGATCGCAGGTGTTCCGACTGAGATCATCGGAATCGTTATCGCGCTGATCATTTTCTTCGTCGCGTGCAGCTATCTTGTTCACTGGGTTGTGAACAGAGTGAATAAAGGGGGTAAGATTTAAGATGGGACTTATGGAAATACTGGCGATCATCATACCTGCTGCCATCGTTTCTGCCGCACCCTTAATTTTCACAGCACTCGGAGGAGTGTTCAGTGAGCGTGCAGGAGTCATCAATATCGGCCTAGAAGGCCTTATGCTTTTTGGCGCTTTTACAGGTGCTGTGTTTACGTATTACGGCGAGCAATGGGGCTTAGGAGCTGCGTCTCCATGGGTAAGCTTTCTTTTTGCCATGGCAGCGGGGGCTCTTTTATCCCTTGTTCATGCGGTTGCCTCCATTTCATTGAAAGCAGATCAAACGGTAAGCGGTGTGGCATTGAACTTTCTTGCCGCAGGACTTGCAATCTTTTTAACGAAGAAAATCTTTGATGCGGGACAGACTCCTGTTATAAGCGAGCGTATTTCAAAGTGGGACATCCCTGTATTGTCTGATATTCCTGTAATAGGAAAACTGTTCTTCTCAAATGCGTACTCTACTTCATTTCTTGCCATCGCACTTGCGGTTTTAGCGTGGTTTGTAATTTACAAAACACCGTTCGGCCTCCGTCTGAGAGCGGTCGGCGAACATCCGATGGCAGCTGATACGATGGGTGTGAACGTTGTACGGATGAGATATACCGCTGTTCTTTTGAGCGGGGTATTCGCCGGTCTTGGCGGAGCGGTTTACGCGGCATCGATCTCTGGAAACTTTACTCATTCAACAATACTCGGACAAGGGTTTATGGCGCTTGCTGCGATGATTTTCGGTAAGTGGCATCCTCTTGGAGCGATGGGAGCGGCTCTATTTTTCGGGCTTGCTCAGAGCTTAAGCATCACCGGACAGCAAATACCCGGAATACAAGACATCCCGCATGTGTACTTGCTGATCTTGCCTTATGTATTGACCATTCTTGCCCTAGCAGGACTTGTGGGACGTGCTGACGCTCCTAAGGCGATCGGACAGCATTACGAAAAAGGAAAAAGATAGGGTTTGTAAAAAAACAGGACGGTATAATCATGACATTGTAAAACTGATCCGTTTCAGCCGTTTTACCTTTCTATTACAAAGGCTCTTTTCGTAGAGATTGTTGCTTATGAAACGTCTAATTATGCAAAATTTATACTGCGAGATTGCCTATGTGTAAGTTCAGCGATCTAGTTTTCTAAACATTATCCCAAAGAATGGTTGTACATCATCTAACAAGGTCTTTTTACCTTAATCAACTTTGAATCCTTGATTGAGAGGTTGATCGTAGTGAAAGGCACCGACTCCTCGAAAATGAAAATCACATTTTCTTGCGTTTGATGTCTTGCTGCGCCGCCTTCCTTATCCTGCGAGTGGGAGTGAGAAGGTGAGACCTTCCAAAGGCGCTTGGCTAGCGGATAGCTCACCATGTCCAGCAGAAAAGGGTAGCCCCTCGAGTTCAAATGAGTAAGTGCCCAATAAGTCACAAACCGATCTTCTCGGTCCCTTCCTCATTTGCTTGTCCTAGGCTGAACGAGCCGTTTCTGCTTTTCGCCATATGCCTCTGGATAAGCGTGCGCCTGTATCGGAGATCAACCACTTCTTAGAATTCTAAAAGCAACAATGATTGCGAAAAAAGCTATTATAAGAAAACCAAGGGCAACGCAGTGCTATCATGCGTTGCCCTTGGTTTTTAGCATATGGGGGCTATTTTTAGCGGATAGTAGGGTTTCATTGATAAAGTTTTCGGTCAAATGTTCGCAACTTTATCTTTCTGGCAGGAATAGTACTGCTTGTTACCGAAAGTGGGTAAAATATAAAATGGGTAAAAAATGATGTTCGCTGCTCATCGCTATTCAACATACATAAGGAGGATTATGAACATGCAATATGTGGACCATCTTAAAGAAGAGCTGTCCGGACTGACACTTCATACGGTCCAGACAAAGAAATATAAGACTAATTCTATCGTCCTTCAGCTTCTGCGGCCGATAGAGGGTGAGAATGTAACAAAACGCGCTCTGCTTCCATTCGTGCTGCAAGCAGGGACGAAACAGTTGCCCTCTTCAAAAGCTATTAGAGGTGCATTAGACGACATGTACGGAGCTTCTCTCTCCGTGGATCTTTCAAAAAAAGGGGAAAATCAGGTGATCAGCCTGCGCCTAGAGGTGGCCAACGAGAAATTTTTGTCTGACAGCACACCTTTGTTTGAACAGTCTCTGAAGCTCTTATCGGAGATCTTGCTTCAGCCCGCTGCGGAAAACGTAAGCTTTTTAGAGGAAATCGTGAATAAGGAAAAGCGGTCATTAAAGCAGCAGATTGAATCCATTTATGATGATAAAATGCGCTACGCGAACAAGCGGCTTCTTGAAGAGATGTATCAGGATGAGCTGTACCGATATAATGTGTACGGAGAAGAAAAAGAAGTGGACCGCATTACGCCCAAGGAGCTGTATGAGTATTACCAAAGTGTCATTTCCCGAGACAAGATGGACCTTTATGTGATTGGAGATACAGCGCAGCTTAACGTGCGTGAGGCTGCTGAAAAGTATTTTCAGCTTGCAGGCAGAAACAGTGACAATCCTGTTTCAAAGAAGGACGAAATACAGCCGGCAAAAGTAAACGAAGTGTTTGAGGTGCAGGATGTCCAGCAAGGAAAGCTGAACATGGGTTACCGCACCTATACGACGTATAACGACAGTGATTATTATGCATTGCAGGTTTGCAACGGTGTTTTTGGAGGTTTTTCACATTCCAAGCTTTTTATGAATGTGCGCGAAAAGGAAAGCCTTGCCTATTATGCTGTATCTAGGTTCGAAAGCCATAAAGGTGCCGTTTTTGTCATGAGCGGAATTGAAGCGGCGAACTATGAGAAGGCAGTAAAAATCATCAAGGAGCAGCTTGATGAAATCGTTTCTGGAAACATTACGGATTCTGAACTCGAGCAGACAAAAGCGATGATCAAGAACCAGATCCTTGAGACCATCGATTCAAGCTTCGGGCTCACTGAAGTATTGTATCATGCCGTCGTTTCCGGCACAGACAGAACAGTGGAAGAGTGGCTCTCTGGAATTGATGCGGTCACGAAGAAAGATGTGACGGAGGTAGCGAAGAAACTGAAACTCGATACGATCTACTTTTTGAAGGGAGGCGCTTCGGATGCAGAATAAACAGTTTGGCCAGCTTGATGAGACGCTTCATTATGAAGAAATGGAGAACGGGTTGAAGGTGTATGTGCTCGAGAAGAAGGGTTTCAATAAAACATACGCCACGTTCACGACGAATTATGGATCAGTTGATAACCATTTTGTTTCGCCTGGAAAAGAAGAGGCTGTTAAGGTGCCTGATGGCATCGCCCATTTTTTAGAGCATAAGCTGTTTGAAAAAGAAAAAGGGGATGTGTTTCAGGATTTCAGCAAGCAAGGCGCATCCGCTAATGCTTTTACGACATTCACGCGGACGGCTTATCTGTTCTCCACAACGGGTGATGTGAAAACGAACCTCTCGACTCTTATCGATTTTGTTCAAGAACCTTATTTTACAGAAAAGACCGTCGAGAAGGAAAAGGGCATCATAGGACAGGAAATCAGAATGTACGATGATAACCCTGATTGGCGTGTATATTTTGGGCTGATTGAGAACATGTTCAAACATCATCCTGTCAAGATTGACATCGCAGGAACAGTCGAATCGATCTCAGACATCACAAAAGATATGTTATACGAATGCTATGAAACGTTTTACCATCCAAGCAACATGATTTTATTTGTTGTGGGTCCTGTGGATGCCGAAGAAATTATGAGCCTCATACGCACAAACCAATCCAGCAAAGGGTTCAGCGACAAGCCCCCGATCAAGCGCCTTTTTGATGAGGAACCTGCCGGGGCTGCAAGAAAAGAGCATGTGATACACATGCCAGTACAGACTCCAAAATGCTATATCGGATTTAAGGAAAACTCACCGGGGCGCCAAGGCAAAGAACTGCTGAATCATGAGCTCACAGTAAACCTTCTGCTCGATATCCTGTTTGGCAAAAGCTCTGCTAATTATGAAAAACTGTATAACGACGGATTGATCGACCACACCTTTTCATTTGACTACACTGAAGAATGTGGATTCGGATTCAGTATGCTTGGCGGAGACACTAAACAACCGGAGAAACTCGCCCAAAGCATCCGTAGAATGGTCGCTGCTGCCAAACAAACAAAGCTTGATGAGCACAGTTTTGAGCGAGCCAGAAAAAAGAAAATCGGTTCGTTTTTAAGAGCGTTAAATTCTCCTGAGTTCATCGCTAATCAGTTTACACGCTACGCGTTTAACGGCATGGACCTGTTCGATGTTATCCCTGCGCTGGAATCACTGAACGCAAAAGAAGCAGAAAGAGTTTTAAACAATCACTTTACCGATGAGGCGATGACCGTTTGCACCGTGCAAAAAAAGCCGTCATAATAAGAAGAAAAGCGCATCCTCTCCAAAAAGGGGATGTTTTTTTCTGGAGGGAACATTCATGACATCAACTGCACTCATAACCGGTTCATCAGGCGGGATAGGGAAAGCCATCGCCATTAAGCTGGCACCGTCCTATAAAACGCTGTTCCTTCATTACTGTTCAAGCAAGGACCAAGCAGTCGAGCTGGCAGAAGAGCTTACCAGGACAACGGGAACCGCCTGCATACCCGTCTATGCGGATCTCTCTTCATCCACTGGAATAGAAGAGCTGATCAGCCAGACTGGCAGAAGCATCGATGCTCTCATACTGAACAGCGGCAGCAGCCATTACGGGCTGTTTCAGGATATGAAGGAAGACGAATTCCATAAGATGCTTGCGCTGAACCTGACGAGCCCGATGCTTTTAACCAAGCAGTTCATTCCATACATGCTCTCACAAAAAAGGGGTACGGTCATAGCCATTTCCAGTGTCTGGGGCGAGAATGGCGCTTCCTGCGAGGCGGTTTATTCTGCAGCAAAAGGGGGAATGAACACGTTTATAAGGTCTATTGCCAAAGAGCTTGGCCCGAATGGCATCCGTGCTAATGCGGTAGCTCCTGGAGCGGTGGATACGGCGATGATGCTTGATTTCACCGAAGAGGATATCACGGAACTAAAGGACAGCATCCCTGCAGGCAGGCTGGGGCGTCCAGAGGAGATAGCCGATGCGGTTCATTTCCTCTCCGGGGAGTCATCCAGCTACATCAATGGCCATATTTTAGCTGTGAACGGGGCATGGTATACGTAAATATATTATGGTAAACTGCATTTAAAAAAGAATATTTGTCCTCCTTTTTTGGCATATTAACGATGATATTATAAAAAGGAGGAGACGAACATGTCCGTATTAGACAATTTTGGTCAATGGAAAGAATTCTTGGCTGACCGTCTTGAGCATGCCCAGCATGAAGGGATGGACCAATCAGCTATATCAAATCTTGCGACTGAGATCGGCGGTTATCTTGCCAGCCATGTAGAACCGAAGAACCCGGAAGAGAAAGTACTGGCCGATCTTTGGAACGTGGCAGATGATCAAGAAAAGCACGCCATCGCTAACATGATGGTCAAGCTGGTCCAGAACGGGAACAGCCACTAAATGAAGCGGGATGTTAAGGAAATTTCTTAACATCCCTTTTATTTTTCTTTTATAATCATTTAATTTCATTTATTATAATAACAAGATGGAGAATAACAAGAAGGAGAGGATAGATATCGGACAGGAATGGTACCTTGAATATGAAATACATAAAAACCGTCCGGGCCTTCTTGGAGATATATCTTCACTCCTTGGTATGCTTGGCATTAATATTATTACGATAAACGGTGTAGATAATGAACGCCGCGGCCTTTTGCTCGTTATTGATAACGAAGAGAAGACTTCCAGGCTTAAGAATATACTCGATACGATGGATAACATAACGGTAACCAAATTCCGCAAGCCAAAGCTTCGTGACAGGCTTGCCGTCAGACATGGCCGTTATATTGAACGAGATGCGGACGATAAGAAAACGTTTCGGTTTGTCAGGAATGAACTTGGCCTGCTGGTCGACTTTCTGGCAGAAATCTATAAAGTGGAAGGCCATAAGCTGATCGGGGTCAGGGGCATGCCGCGGGTAGGCAAGACAGAGAGTATTGTCGCTTCGAGTGTTTGTGCCTCAAAGCGGTGGGTCTTCCTGTCCTCAACGCTGCTGAAGCAGACCTTGAGGACACGGCTGATCGATGATGAATATGACGCTGACAATGTATTTATCATTGACGGAGCTGTATCGGTGCGGAACAATAACGAACAGCACTGGCAGCTTATACGGGAAATTATGAGGCTCCCTTCTACAAAGGTGGTCGAGCATCCGGATCTATTCATCACGAACAATGAGTATTCCATGGATGATTTTGATTATATTATAGAACTGAAAAATGACCCGAATGAAGAGATTACATATGAAGCGGTACACCGGGATCCGGGATTTGAGGCATTTTAATAACTAATCTTGTTAGTAGGTGGTATGATTGACAGAACTGGGAATGTTTTTAAAAGGGAAGCGTGAGGAGCGGAACTTAACCCTCGAAGAGCTCCAAACCGCAACGAAGATACAAAAAAGATATCTAGCTGCTATTGAGGAGGGCAATTACAGCATCTTGCCTGGGCCATTTTATGCGAGAGCATTTATCAAGAATTATTGTGAAGCGGTTGGCCTTGATTATGAAGCCGTATTTGCAGAGTATGAAAAGGATATACCAAAAGCAGCGAGAGAGCCCGAAGAATTTACTCCAAGGTCTGAACGACCGCGTACTGTCGGTGCTGATAAAGAGTCAGCTGTTCGGAAATACGTGCCCATGTTAGTGATAGCCGGTGTTGTTCTCATTGTAATCATGGGGGTTTACATGTTGATTCAAAATCTTGGCGGCGATCAGGTAGAGGAAAAGAAGAAGTCTGAGAGTTTGATTGAAACCGACAAGGATGTTAAGAAAGGCGATAAACAGAAAGAGGAAAAGACTAAGGAAGAAACAGCTCCTAAAGAACCTGAGCCAGAAAAGCCTGATATGTCTCTCGTGAAGAAAGAAACGGAAGGCAACATGACGGCATACGAACTGAGCGGGACCGATGTCCTCGATATCGGATTTGCGCTTTCTGGACCTAGCTATGTCGACATTAAGGATGCTTCCGGTAAGTTTTTGTTAACGAAACAGTTTAAAAATGGCGAAACGTATACCTTCAAGGCAGAAGGGCAAAAGGAAATTCTGCTTAACATCGGTGCGGCACACACGACGAAGCTGACACTGAACGGCGTACCGTTCACGTATCCTGTTGCTCCTCTTGAAAAAGTGCATCAGAAAATTTTAATACGATTCGTTCAATAAACCTGACCAGCTTGGGAATGAAAAGAAATATGATAAGGAGAGAAGGAAGGGCTTCTGCCTTTCTCTTCTTTTATTAAATGGAGGAAAGCTTGTGAATTTGCCTAACAAAATTACCGTCTCAAGAGTGCTGATGATCCCTGTCTTTATGATTGTTCTTCTAGGAGGCTTTGATTGGGGAGTATTATCCTATGACGGAAAAGAACTGCCTGTTACGCACCTTGCTGCGGCATTGATATTTATACTCGCATCAACGACGGACTGGGTGGATGGTTATTACGCGAGAAAATATAACCTTGTTACGAACCTTGGAAAATTTTTGGATCCGCTCGCTGACAAGCTTCTTGTCACGGCGGCGCTTGTCGCTTTAGTCGAAACAGGAGATGCGCCTGCATGGATGGTCATTGTGATTTTAAGCCGTGAATTTGCTGTGACAGGCATCCGTCTAGTAGCTGCTGCTGATGGAGAGGTAATCGCAGCAAGTCAGATGGGCAAGCTGAAAACGTGGATTCAAATCATCGCTATCTCGGCTCTTCTTTTGAAAAATCTTCCTTTCGCTTGGGTGAACATCCCTTTTGCTGACTTGAGTTTATGGGCGGCTGTGATTATCACCGTGTATTCTGGCTATGAATATTTTATGGCGAATAAAGAAGCATTGTTAAAATCTAAATAATATTGCTGAAAAAACAGGAGAAATCTCCTGTTTTTTTATCAGTTATCTGCTTGATTTGCTCAAATTGACACGATGATCAGTACAGGATTGGCCAAACAGGCATTTGATGGGAAAGAAAAGAATAGGTACATTGAAAGGAGCAGAAAGGTGAAAACAGAAATTATCGCAGTCGGAACGGAACTTTTGCTCGGTCAGATCGCAAACACCAACGCTCAGTTTCTATCAGCTGAGCTCGCTTCTGCAGGCTTTCATGTTTATCATCATACGACAGTCGGCGACAATCCAGATAGATTGCTAGAGGTGATGAAGCAAGCCTCATCACGCTCAGAATGCATCATCATCACGGGAGGGCTGGGACCGACGAAGGATGATCTTACGAAAGAAACGGCTGCAGCTTGTATCGGCAGAAAACTGGTGTATGATCATCGCTCACTTGATGATATTTTAAATCATTACAAAATAACGGGAAAGGAGATGTCCGAAAACAATAAGAAGCAAGCCCTCATATTGGAAGGATCACTAGTGCTGCCAAACGATTTTGGAATGGCTCCAGGGATGGTGACGGAAGCTGAGAACAAAACCTGGATGCTGCTTCCTGGTCCTCCTTCAGAATTAAAGCCGATGTTCCGTCAATACGGATTGCCTGCTTTGCTTCAAAAAGGTGGCAAAGAACCTGTCCGTTCCAGAGTTTTACGCTTTTTTGGGATAGGCGAATCAATGCTGGAAGCAAAGCTTGCGGATCTAATTGAGAACCAGACAAATCCGACAATCGCTCCGCTCGCTGGTGACTTTGAGGTGACGTTAAGACTCTCAGCAAGCTTTTACAGCACGGAAGAAGCAGAGCGTGCATTAGATGAAACGGAACAGAGAATACTCGAGCGAGCCGGCGAATTTTTTTATGGCTACGATGACAGCACACTTGAAGAACAGCTCCTGAAGAGTCTGCAGCAAACTGCGACTTCGTTATCTGCTGCAGAAAGTCTGACAGGAGGATGGTTCGGGAAATCAGTGACGGACGTACCCGGTGCATCGAAAAGCTTTATGGGCAGTGTCGTTGTTTATAACAACAACATGAAAGAAAAGCTGCTCGGCGTAAAAGCAGAAACGATACAAAAACATGGTGCGGTCAGTGCAGAATGTGCGGCTGAAATGGCAGAGGCAGTTCGTCAAAAGACGGGAAGTGGCTTTGGGATAAGCTTTACTGGTGCTGCAGGGCCTGACGGCGACGGACACGCAAAACCGGGAACCGTCTATATCGCTATTTCTTCTCCGCAGCAAACCGATGTCCTGCCTCTTCAGTTGGCAGGATCTCGAAACCGCATCCGTGCATTGGCCGTTAAGCATGGACTATTTGCTCTTCATAAGCGGATTGTTGCCGAAAAATAAAAATACGAATAAATGTTCGCAAAAAGATTGGCAAAGCTGTTCAAACAAGGTATGATAGAGGTAACAAGAATAATGAATAAATGTTTCTATTATATATGAGGAGTGATTTCATGAGCGACCGTAAAGCAGCCTTAGAAATGGCGCTTCGCCAGATTGAAAAACAGTTCGGCAAAGGATCTATTATGAAGCTTGGCGAACAGACTGAACAAAGGATTTCTACAATTTCAAGCGGTTCATTAGCGCTCGACATCGCGCTTGGAGTCGGCGGCTATCCGCGTGGAAGAATTGTTGAAGTATACGGACCAGAGTCCTCAGGTAAGACGACGGTTGCTCTCCATGCGATCGCAGAGGTACAAAAAGGTGGAGGGCAGGCAGCATTCATCGATGCCGAGCACGCTCTTGATCCTGTGTATGCGCAAAAGCTTGGCGTTAATATCGATGAGCTTCTTCTTTCACAGCCGGATACCGGTGAACAGGCGCTTGAAATCGCTGAGGCGCTCGTGCGCAGCGGTGCAGTTGATATCATCGTTATCGATTCGGTGGCAGCACTAGTGCCTAAAGCTGAAATCGAAGGCGAAATGGGAGATTCTCACGTTGGCCTCCAAGCGAGACTTATGTCACAGGCGCTTAGAAAGCTTTCAGGTGCCATCAATAAATCGAAAACGATCGCTATCTTTATCAACCAAATCCGTGAAAAGGTCGGCGTGATGTTCGGCAACCCGGAAACGACTCCTGGCGGCCGTGCACTTAAGTTCTACTCTTCAGTGAGGCTTGAAGTGCGCCGTGCTGAGCAGCTGAAGCAAGGCCAGGATATTGTCGGAAACAAGACGCGAGTGAAGGTTGTCAAGAATAAGGTAGCTCCTCCGTTCAGAGTAGCGGAAGTGGACATCATGTACGGAGAAGGCATTTCGCGCGAAGGGGAAATCCTTGATATCGGTTCAGAGATTGATGTCGTTCAAAAAAGCGGTGCATGGTATTCGTATGAAGGCGAAAGACTTGGCCAGGGCCGCGAGAACTCTAAACAGTTCCTTAAGGAAAACCCGGAAGTGGCAGCTGCTATCTCTCAAGAAGTGAGAGATTACCATCAGCTCGAAGCGAAGGCAGCCGAAGCGCCAGCGCATGATGAAGTGGGAGAATTTGAACTGACAGAATAGATCACTAGCAAAAACCGGCCCCGGCCGGTTTTTTGCATTCCTGGATATTATTTTGAAGCATCTTGCGCTTTTAAGCAGCACCTATTATTATAGAAGTTTAACTCTCTTGACAAGGTATGTGGACAACTATAAAATGAAGTTATATTTTGATTTCTAAGGAAATTAAAATGATGGATGCAACAGAACACTTGAATTGTGCAAGCGCTTTGTTACACGAATGACGACTGATTTGATGAAATGAAAAACTTAAAAAGCAAGAGGAGGTGTTAACATGCCTGATTTGTTGATTCTCATCTCCATTTTGCTTGCCGGTTTAGCTGCCGGCGCAGTTGTCGGATATCTTGTTAGGAAGTCGATTGCAGAAGCAAAGATTTCCAGCGCAGAGCGGGCCGCAGCGCAAATCGTAGAAGAGGCGAAGCGCGAGGCCGATGCCAGCAAAAAAGAAGCTTTGCTTGAAGCAAAGGATGAAATTCACAAGCTTCGCACAGAGGCTGAGCGTGAAGTGCGCGACCGCAGAAGCGAGCTGCAAAAACAAGAGCAACGATTGGTACAAAAAGAAGAGATCCTGGACAGGAAAAGCGAAACCCTTGATAAAAAAGAGGAGTCCTTGGAAAAGCGTGAGGAATCTCTCGCCAAAAAACAACGGCAAATTGAAGAGATGGAAAGCAAAGTAGGAGAACTGCTGGAAGAGCATCAGCGTGAACTCGAGCGCATTTCCGGGTTTACGAGAGAAGAAGCCCGCCAGATCATCATGACTGAAGCAGAAAGCGAATTGTCGCATGAACTTGCTATGATGGTGAAAGAGCTTGAGAACCGCGCGAAGGAAGACGCTGACAAGAAAGCGAAAGAAATTCTTTCACTTGCCATCCAGCGCTGCGCAGCTGATCACGTTGCAGAAACGACTGTATCAGTGGTTAACCTGCCAAACGATGAGATGAAAGGAAGAATTATCGGGCGTGAAGGGCGTAATATTCGTACATTAGAAACTCTTACGGGTATTGATCTTATCATTGATGATACGCCTGAAGCCGTAATTTTATCCGGATTTGACCCGATTCGCCGCGAGATTGCCAGAATGGCACTCGACAAGCTCGTTCAAGACGGCAGGATTCATCCTGCGAGAATCGAAGAGATGGTGGAAAAATCAAGGCGCGAAGTGGATGAGTACATCCGCGAGGTAGGAGAACAGACGACGTTTGAAGTGGGTGTGCATGGGCTTCATCCTGACCTGATCAAGATTCTTGGACGATTAAAATATCGTACAAGCTATGGCCAGAACGTGTTGAAGCACTCGATGGAAGTCGCTTACTTAGCCGGCCTGATGGCTTCAGAAATCGGAGAAGACATGCATCTTGCACGGCGAGCGGGACTTCTTCATGACATCGGAAAAGCGATTGACCATGAAGTGGAAGGAAGCCACGTTGACATCGGTGTCGAACTGGCAACGAAGTACAAGGAGCATCCTGTTGTTATTAACAGTATTGCGTCCCATCATGGTGACACGGAACCAACGTCCATCATTGCAACGCTAGTCGCTGCAGCAGATGCACTGTCAGCTGCAAGACCAGGAGCAAGAAGAGAAACGCTGGAGACGTACATTCGCAGGCTTGAAAAATTGGAAGAGATATCAGAATCGTTTGACGGTGTCGAAAAATCGTTTGCCATTCAGGCAGGACGAGAAATTCGCATTATGGTGAAGCCTGATATGGTGGATGATATGGCTTCATACAGGCTAGCACGCGACATTACGAAAAAGATTGAAAGTGAACTGGATTATCCAGGTCATATAAAAGTTACTGTCATACGTGAAACAAGAGCAGTTGAGTACGCGAAATAAAGTGGTGATCCTTCACCACTTTATTTTGTTTATGGAGATGAATTTGGCCGATCGATAAGGTTTGATACAAAGATTGGAAGGGAACAGTTAAATGGGGTTAACGTATTGATGTATTCCAAGGCGCGAAACATCAAGCGCTCATTTAATTTAAGGAATACAAGCCCGATCCAATGAATATAGTAGAACTGGTATCATATCTTGAAGGAGGTTCAAATTAATGGAAATATTAAAAGTTTCAGCAAAATCCAATCCCAACTCTGTAGCAGGTGCACTTGCAGGCGTACTGCGTGAGCGCGGCGGGGCTGAAATCCAAGCCATCGGTGCAGGTGCATTAAACCAAGCGGTTAAAGCAGTAGCGATCGCAAGAGGATTCGTAGCGCCAAGCGGAGTTGACCTCATCTGCATTCCAGCATTTACGGATATATTAATTGACGGTGAAGAACGGACAGCCATCAAGCTGATCGTAGAACCGAGATAATACGACTTCTCCAGCCTGTCTGTCATGTACAGACAGGCTTTTACATGCCCGTTTGGCGTCACGCGGGTATTGAAATAGCACGAAGAACACCTGATTTTTTCTGTGAACGCAGGCTGTTAAAGGAGAATTTCGTGATTGAAAAATAGTATAATGACAACAGCCGATATTCTTTGATTGAGAATTTTCTCAGGGAAGAAAAAGAAAGAAAGGGAGCGTGCCGTATTGCGTATATTTGATGCCCATTGTGATGTACTTTGGCAAATGTGGGAGAATCCATCGTTATCTTTTTCAGCTAAAGAAGGGATGCATGTCACCTACCCGCAGCTGCGGCAATATCCTAAGGCAGTGCAGGTATTTGCTGTATACATTCCGCAAAAGGTCCCGGCCGAGTCGCGATTTTCAGCAGCGCTGCAAATGATTGATATCTTCCATGAAAGGGTGCTCGCCACTTCCCCTCTTCTGAAATTAATCAGAAGCCGTGAAGACTTGCTTCATCTTGCAGATAAAGAGACTGGTGCGATATTGAGTCTGGAAGGCTGTGACTGCATTGGTAAAGATTTAAGCAAAATGAGAATATTGTATCAGCTTGGTATCAGAAGTACAGGCATCACCTGGAATTATAGCAATGATGCAGCAGATGGCATTTTAGAGAGCAGAGGAGGAGGGCTCACATCCTTCGGTGAAGAGATCGTTGATTTCCTTAATGAAAAAAAGTGCTGGACAGATGTGTCTCATTTATCTGAAAAAGGATTTTGGGACTGTATAGAAAGAGCCGACTATCTTATCGCGTCTCATTCGAACGCGTTGTCATTATGTGATAATCCTAGAAACTTGAGTGACAGCCAGATCAACGCTCTCATAAGTAAAGGCGGGAGAATCGGCATAACATTCGTCCCTTCTTTTTTAACGACTAGCGGAAAATCATCAATCAAACATGTGCTTCACCATCTTGAGCACGTCTGCTCACTTGGCGGTGCGGATCATGTCGGGTTTGGTTCGGATTTTGATGGGATAGAAGAGACACCTGAAAAATTGTCCTCATACAAAGAATATGAAGCCTTGATAAACGAAGTAACAAAGCATTTTTCTCAAGAGCAGGCGGAAAGGTTTTTCTTTGATAATTTTGCAGGCTATTTTTCTGCTGTTTAAAATTATTAGAAACTTCTCATTATTCCAAAATTTTCATATGACTACTTGCAATTTAGCTGTGATACGTCTAGAATTGTAAGCGTTCAGTACATATTTTTTGTTTGTTGAGAAAAAGAGTCCTGTTGGTTTTTTGTTGCACAGTCTTACTTTAAGGGTCTAAGGAACTACACTTACAATCTCCCGCAAGGAATGCACTTTTCTGTGATCAGTGGTCGAGCTATGATCGATGCTTGCAGCGGGGATGACAGGAAGAAACAAGCTTTAAAACCTATATGGCAATGCCTTCATAGGCAGCTGACGCTTTGAAAAAGGATATTATAAGGGGTGGAGCGCATGATTGAACAGCTTTCCTGGAAAGTTGGGGGACAGCAGGGCGAAGGGATCGACAGTACGGGTGAGATCTTTGCTATGGCCTTAAATCGCATGGGATATTATTTATACAGCTATCGTCACTTTTCTTCCCGCATTAAAGGCGGGCACACGAACAATAAGATTCGGGTGAGCACCTATCAGACGAGAGCCGTCTCTGATGATCTGGATATTCTAATCGCGTTTGATCAGGAGACAATCGACGTGAATTTGCATGAGCTTCGCGAGGGTGGTGTCGTGATCGGTGATGCCAAGTTTAATCCGTCTGTTCCAGATGGATCGAAAGTGCGGCTGTTCTCTGTTCCATTTACTGAAATGGCGACTGAGCTTGGCACGTCATTAATGAAAAACATGGTCGCCATCGGTGCAACGAGTGCCGTACTTGGCTTGCCGGCTGAATCGTATCAGGATGTCGTTGATGAAATTTTTTCCCGCAAAGGTTCAAAAGTTGTGGAAAAGAACATGGAAGCTATACAGAAGGGCGCAGAATATTTTCATAGTATCGCAGGTGAGCTTGACGGGTTCCGCTTGAATGCAGCAGATGGAAGCAAACGGATGTTCATGATCGGCAACGACGCCATTGCGCTGGGCTTTTTGGCTGGGGGCGTGCGGTTTATGCCAGCTTATCCCATCACGCCGGCATCTGAGATCATGGAGTATTTAATCAAGAAGCTGCCGAAGTTTGGCGGTACCGTCATTCAGACAGAAGACGAGATCGCGGCGTGCACGATGGCGATCGGCGCTAACTATGCTGGTGTGAGAACAGTCACCTCTTCGGCGGGACCAGGTCTTTCTCTCATGATGGAAGCGATCGGGCTCTCCGGAATGACAGAAGTTCCGCTAGTTGTCGTAGATACGCAGCGAGGAGGCCCGTCAACTGGTTTGCCGACGAAACAGGAACAGTCCGATTTGATGGCGATGATTTATGGTACGCACGGAGAGATCCCAAAGGTGGTCATGGCACCGAGCACGGCAGAGGAAGCGTTCTATGATGCAGTAGAAGCGCTCAATATCGCGGAAGAATACCAGTGTCCGGTTATCCTGCTGACGGATCTGCAGCTTTCTCTTGGAAAGCAGTCCGTAGAGCCGCTGGATTACAGCCGCGTATCAATTCGTCGAGGCACGCTGGATATACAATCAGAGCTGCCTGAATCTGATGATAAAGATGGGTACTTCAAGCGTTTTGAGCTGACGGAGAACGGCATCTCCCCGCGCGTTGTGCCTGGGATGAAAAACGGTATCCACCATGTAACAGGAGTTGAGCATGACGAGTATGGCAAGCCGTCAGAAGTGGCGAGCAACCGCCAGAAGCAGATGGACAAGCGTTTATCTAAGCTTCGGTCTCTGAAGTTTGACACGCCGATCGTAAAACATACACCGCACGAAGAAGCGGATGTCCTCTTCGTAGGGTTCAACTCGACAAGAGGTGTCATTGAAGAGGCGATGCCGCGGCTTGAGGAGGAAGGCATCAAGGCTAACCATGCCCACATCCGCCTCATCCACCCTTTCCCAGCTGCAGAGTTTCAGCAGCTGGCAGATCGCGCGAAAAAGATCGTGGTGGTTGAGAATAACGCGACAGGACAGCTTGCTTCTATTATCAAACTGAACACCGGCAATCATCAGAAGATCTTCAACATATTGAAATACGACGGCAACCCGTTCCTGCCGTCAGAAGTCACAGCGAAAGCGAAGGAGCTGGTGTAATGGCAACGTTTAAAGATTTCCGCAACAGTATTAAACCAAACTGGTGCCCTGGCTGCGGCGATTTCTCTGTCCAGGCTGCCATCCAGCGTGCTGCGGCGAATGCAGGGCTGACTCCGGAAAATCTTGCGGTTGTATCTGGCATCGGGTGCTCTGGAAGGATTTCCGGTTATATTAAATCATACGGTTTTCATGGCATCCATGGACGTGCTCTTCCGATCGCACAAGGCGTTAAGATGGCGAATCGGGACCTGACTGTTATCGCTTCAGGAGGAGACGGAGATGGTTTCGCGATCGGGATGGGGCACACCGTTCATGCCATCCGCCGCAACATCGATGTCACGTATATCGTCATGGACAATCAGATTTATGGTTTAACAAAAGGGCAGACGTCCCCGCGTTCCGATGTCGGCTTCAAAACCAAAAGCACGCCTGAAGGTTCAGTCGAGTCTTCCATCGGAATCATGGAGCTCGCGTTAACAGCAGGGGCCACATTTGTCGCCCAAAGCTTTTCCACTGATTTAAAGGATCTAGTGGCCATCATTGAGGCGGGCATCGCGCATAAGGGCTTCTCCTTGATCAACGTTTTCTCGCCTTGTGTGACGTATAACAAGGTGAACACGTATGACTGGTTTAAGGAACACCTCGTGGCGCTCGATTCGATCGAGGGGTATGATTCAGGAAACAGAACCCTTGCTATGACAACATTGATGGAGCATAAAGGTCTTGTGAAAGGCATCATCTATCAAGATCAAAATAAACCTTCCTATCAAGATTTGGCTCACGGATACAGCAAAGATGCCCTTGCCAAGCAAAATCTTAAACTGGATGAAGATACGTTTAAACAGCTTGCAGCTGAATTTATGTAAGAAGGCGCCGTCGCAGATTGCGACGGTGTTTTTTTTCACGAAGTCAAAAAGTTTAGGAATAAAGTATACGTGCAACTAAGACTGACTTAAAGGCTCGGCTTCATCCAAGTTTTCATAGCGCATCCACAAAAAAAATAGCGTTTTTTTTATGGTGTGTGCCTATGTCCATCCCATATGGACACCCCCCTTTACCGTCACTTCCTACCTTTGATAGAATGAAAGCGATATGAGTTAGAGGACAGGGAGTGTATGTTTTTGACAGATAAAATGAGAGCGATCGTCAAGCATCATGCCGGGTTTGGGGCAAAGCTTGAAATGGTAGACATTCCGGAAATCGGCGAAAATGAAGTGCTGATCAAAGTAAAAGCAACGTCCATCTGCGGAACGGATGTTCATATTTACACATGGGATGAGTGGTCACAGAGCCGTGTCAAACCTCCCTATGTGTTCGGCCATGAGTTTTCCGGCGTCGTGGAAAAAATCGGGAGTGCGGTGCTGAACGTTTCGGTAGGTGACCATGTGTCAGCGGAAACTCACATTGTGTGCCACCGATGTCCGCAATGCCTGAAAGGTCAGTATCACATTTGCAAGGAAACAAAGATCATTGGCGTGGATACGAACGGATGCTTTGCCGAATACGTGGCACTTCCAGCTGAAAACATCTGGAAAAATCATAAAAGCATGCCTTTTGAAGCCGCTTCTATCCAAGAGCCGATGGGCAACGCGGTCCATACCGTACTTGCCGGCGATGTAGCCGGTCTGAGTGTTGCGGTTATCGGCTGCGGGCCGATCGGTGTGATGGCAGTAGGCGTTGCTAAAGCGGCAGGTGCAGCCCAGGTCATTGCGATTGATCTGAATGAATATCGATTAAACCTTGCCAAAAATCTTGGCGCTACAGCAGTCATCAACCCGAAAGACACTGATCCTGTTCAAGCGGTTCTCGATCTGACAGACGGAAATGGTGTAGATGTGATTTGCGAGATGAGCGGTCATCCTGCTGCCATCGACCAGGGGTTCAAGATCGTCACCAACGGCGGACGGGTATCGATCCTCAGTCTGCCAGTGAAGCCGGTAGAAATTGATATAACCAATGATATCGTGTTTAAAGGGGTTACCGTTCAGGGCATCACAGGAAGAAAGATGTTTGAAACGTGGCAGCAGGTGTCAGGCTTGTTAAAAGCAGGCCAGATGAACACCGATGCGATCATCACGCATACTCTGCCGCTTGAAGAGTTTGAAAAAGGGTTTGATCTGATGATGAAGGGACAGTGCGGCAAGGTCGTACTGCTGCCATAATAAAGGAGGCGCATTAGAATGAAAGGGTTTGAATATTTGCAGCACGAGCTTGATGAAATGAAAGAAGCCGGTACGTTC
Organism: Fictibacillus iocasae; assembly: GCF_042665465.1. NCBI lineage: Bacteria > Bacillati > Bacillota > Bacilli > Caryophanales > Fictibacillaceae > Fictibacillus > Fictibacillus iocasae. The sequence continues at coordinate 252,931 of NZ_JBHTCP010000016.1, forward strand.
CGCCGTCTCGTTCCGCTAGAGTCAGAGCAGGACGCAAGAGTTGTAATTAACGGAAGAGAAGTGAATCAGCTCTCAAGCAACAACTACCTTGGGCTGACGAATCATCCGAAGATGAAGCGTGCAGCTGTTGAAGCGGTTGAAAAGTACGGAGTCGGAACGGGATCCGTTCGAACGATTGCCGGAACCCTCTCTATGCATGAAGAATTTGAGCGAAAACTCGCCCAGTTCAAGCATACGGAAGCTTGCCTCGTATTTCAGTCAGGCTTCTCCACGAATCAGAGCATCTTATCTGCGATATTGACAGACAAGGATGTTGTCATATCAGATGAACTGAACCATGCATCCATCATTGATGGCATCCGCTTGACTAAAGCAGCGAGACGCATATATAAGCATGTTGATATGGAAGACCTCGAGGCTGCGTTAAAAGAAACACAAGCATACCGCAAACGCATTGTTGTAACAGACGGTGTTTTCTCCATGGACGGAAACATTGCGCCTCTTCCTGAGATCGTGGAACTTGCGGAAAAATACGATGCACTCGTTATGGTTGATGACGCGCATGCTTCAGGTGTTCTTGGTGAGAACGGCCGCGGCACGATCGATCATTTTAACTTGAACGGCCGTGTGCACATTCAAGTCGGTACGCTTTCAAAAGCGATCGGGGTGCTTGGCGGTTATATTGCCAGCACCGAAACATTACGAAACTATTTGATCCATAAAGGACGCCCGTTCTTGTTCAGTACCTCTCATCCCCCGGCTGTCATAGCTGCCAGCTCCGCCGCTATCGATGTTTTGCTTGAAGAGCCGGAGCATATGGAAAGATTGTGGGAGAACACACGCTTCTTTAAAGAAGGACTTGCGGCATTAGGTTTTGATACAGGGATCAGTGATACGCCGATCACGCCAGTCATTGTCGGTGATGACGCCCTTACGCACAAGCTATCCGACAGGCTCTTAGAGCTTGGCGTGTTCGCTCAAGGCATCGCGTTCCCTACTGTGGCAAAAGGGAAAGCACGTGTGCGTACCATTGTTACAGCGAAGCACAGTAAAGAAGACTTACAAACAGCGTTAGATGCGTTTGAAAAAGCTGGAAAAGAGCTTGGCATCATATAGATCTTCTGTATACAGGAAGAGGCGGCATGCTTCTTCCTGTTTTTTTACCATTTTATCTGACTCCTTCCTTTTGTGCGTTTGCTTTTTTTGATATAATTATAAAGTTAAAGTGCAGGTGTAAGCGTTTTTGTGCAGTAAAAGGAGTGAACGTACGATATGTCGGTAACAAATGAAAAGAAATCAGCGGCTGCAGATGCAGCTGTCAAAAAAGATTATTCCCACTATTTTCAACAAGCCTATCAGCCGCCATCGCTAAAGGATGCGAAAAGGCGGGGCAAGGAAGAAATAAAGGTGCTCAAAGACTTTGCCATTCCTGAGAACCTTGTAAATATCGGACTGGGGAAGAAGTTTTACATTCGAACATACGGATGCCAGATGAACGATCATGATACAGAAGTGATGGCCGGCATCCTGACAGAGATGGGATACAGTGCGGCCGCTTCAACGGAGGATGCCGATGTTGTCCTTCTGAACACATGTGCGATCAGAGAAAACGCCGAAAATAAAGTGTTTGGCGAGCTTGGCCACCTTAAGACAGCGAAGGCGAACAACCCGAACCTTCTTCTGGGCGTGTGCGGCTGTATGTCACAAGAAGAATCAGTCGTAAACAAAATCCTAAAAACGTATCAGAATGTGGATATGATTTTTGGGACGCACAACATTCACCGTCTTCCCCAAATCATCGAAAATGCGCTCTTCTCTAAAGAGATGGTCGTTGAAGTATGGTCCAAGGAAGGCGACATTGTTGAAAACCTGCCGCGCGTCCGTAAAGGGAACGTAAAAGGGTGGGTCAACATCATGTACGGATGTGATAAGTTCTGTACGTATTGCATCGTTCCGTACACACGCGGCAAAGAGCGCAGCCGAAAACCAGAAGATATTATAGAAGAAGTCAGACACCTGGCACGAAACGGCTATAAAGAAGTGACATTGCTCGGACAGAACGTCAACGCATACGGGAAGGACTTTACAGACAGGAACTATGGGCTTGGTGATCTCATGGATGAGATCCGTAAAATTGACATCCCAAGAATCCGTTTTACGACAAGCCATCCGCGAGATTTCGATGACCGCCTGATCGAAGTACTCGCTCACCAGGGCAACATTGTCGAACATATTCATCTTCCTGTACAGCATGGGAACTCAGATGTGCTGAAACTGATGGCTAGGAAATATACAAGAGAAAGCTATCTGGAGCTTGTCAGCAAGATCAAGAAGGCGATTCCGGACGCTGCTCTCACATCAGATATTATCGTTGGTTTCCCGAATGAAACGGAAGAGCAGTTTGAAGAAACCATTTCCCTCGTTCAGGAAGTAGAGTTCGATGCGGCATACACGTTCATCTATTCTCCGCGCGAAGGAACACCTGCTGCAAAAATGGAAGACAACGTTCCGATGCATGTAAAGAAAGAAAGACTGCAGCGGCTGAACGCGGTACTGAATGATATATCGTTAAAGAAGAACAAGGCCTATGTGGGGCGTGTAGTAGAAGTGCTTGTAGAAGGCGAAAGCAGAAAGAACGCCGAGGTGCTCACTGGTCATACCGGCGCGAACAAAGTCGTGAATTTTGCAGGGCCGAAAGACTTGATCGGCCAGATCGTCAAGGTACGCATTACAGATGCGAAAACATGGAACCTTGGCGGAGAATGGGTAGAAGAAAAAGCAGAGGTGGCAAAGTGATGAACTATACAAAAGATCAAATATTGGACAAAGCGCGCGAGCTTGCAAAAATGATTGCCGTAACGGATGAAGTGGATTTCTTTAAACGGGCAGAAGCACAGATCAACGGCAACCCGACCGTAGCCAAGCTGATTGGAGAGATAAAAAAACTGCAGAAGCAAGCGGTCAATCTGCAGCATTACGGAAAACTGGAAGCACTTAAAGAAACAGAAGCAAAAATTGATGAATTGATGAAGGAAGTGGACGCCATTCCGGTCGTCCGTGAATTCAAGCAATCACAAGTAGATGTCAACGACATTCTGCAGATGGTTTCTCACACGATCTCAAACACGGTAACAGACGAAATCATCGAGTCAACTGGCGGAAATGTACTCAAAGGCACGACAGGTTCACAGGAAGGCTGCGCCCCAGGGGGATGCGGCTGTCATTAATCGAGAAAAAACACGGCGGATGCTGTGTTTTTTTTAGATGAGGGAAATGTCCATCGTGTTAAGAGAGCATTTTGAAGAGAGCATAGAAAAAAAGCAACAAAGATAATATTTTCACATACCGTAAAGGTTGCCTATTTCCAACAATACAATCATCTCCTCTACAGCGGTATTTCAAATTTATTTTATGTAGACAGGCAAAAACAGGGCATCTAACCATAAGATAGAGTTGTACGGAAACCGCACTTATGGATATGCACACTAGTCATTCGCCCTGCATAGGATGAATGGAAATTAAAAGAGGAGGGATTGTGTCTATGTCACACAACATAGATTATCAGTACAGAGAGATCATCACCCGAGCAGTCTGTGGCAAGGGGCGGAAGTTTTCACAGGCGACGCACTCCATCGCGCCTTCCCACAGGCCAAACAGCATTCTCGGGTGCTGGATTATCAATCACACCTTTAAAGCCCATAAAGGAAAAGAAGCGGTTGTCGTGGAAGGAAGCTATGATGTTAATATCTGGTACTCGTATAGCAATAATACGAAAACAGAAGTAGTCACAGAAACGGTTCATTTTAAAGACAATATCGCATTTGAGAAGCTTGACAAAGAATATTTAGGCACAGATTATGAAGTATCCGCAAAAGCACTGCAAGAGCCAAACACATTAGAGGCAACGGTCTCGCCTAATGGCAATAAAATTCTTGTGCAGGTTGAGCGTGAATTCAGCTGTGAGATGATTGGCGATACAAAAGTGGTGGTGTGTGTAAAGCCTGACAGCGGTTATCAAGACGGCAATGAGGATGCAAGTGATTATGACTATGAAGATATTGATGATGAAGAATTCGAGGACCTTGACCCTAACTTCTTGATCGGGGAGCTCGAAGAATAGTGCGGCAGGGAAGATTATTTCTTCCCTGTTTTTTATACGTTAAGAAAATATAATGTTTTAACAGTGCAGAAATTCGGCGCAGTCCAACTGGTAACGTACAAAGTGGGTATGATACGGCCATCTCTGCAACTAACAAGAGACATATGATATAATGTCGTTTAGAAAGTTAGAAGAAACAGGTGAATGATGATGACCCAGTATACTCCAATGATTCAGCAATATTTACAGGTAAAGGCGAGCCATGAGGATGCCTTTTTATTTTTTCGTCTTGGTGATTTTTATGAAATGTTCTTTGATGATGCCCTAAATGCCTCTAGGATTCTCGAAATCACACTCACTTCTAGAGATGGCGGGAGCAATGGCCGCATACCTATGTGCGGTGTACCGTATCATTCCGCTCCAGGCTATATAAAACGCCTTGTCACAGAAGGGCATAAAGTGGCGATATGCGAGCAGGTGGAAGACCCAAAGCAGGCAAAAGGGGTCGTCAAGCGTGAGGTCGTCCAGATCATCACTCCAGGAACGGTCATGGATGATCAGCTGCTGTCTGACAGAGACAATAACTATATCGGAGCACTCGCGATTGACGGAAACAGTTATGCACTTGTGGTCGCTGATCTTTCAACAGGGGAAGCGAAAGCGTATTTGCGGAACGGAGAATCAGCCACGATGATGGCAGATTTGAGCCGGCACCGTGTGAGAGAAGCGGTTCTTGACAGGGCTACGTATGAAAGCTGGAAAGAAAGGATACATAGCAGCAATGAGTTTGCTGCATCAAGCGAAGAACGAGATTCTGTTCCAGATATGTTTGCAGAGCATGTCGGCTTGCTTGGTCATCCGCTGCAAAAGAAGGCGGCTGGAAGGCTGTTTCAATATTTAAAGCATACGCAAAAAAGATCCCTTTCGCATATGCGGAAAGTGGTGCCACAGTCTGACTCGGTACTGATGAAGCTTGACGCATTCTCTAAAAGAAATTTAGAGCTTGTAGAAACAAATCGCACGAAAGGGAAAAAAGGCTCTTTGCTCTGGCTGCTCGATAAAACGATGACGAGCATGGGTGCACGAAAGCTCAAGCAGTGGCTGGAAGAGCCACTTTATGTGCGCAATGAGATTCAAGCTCGGCTGGATATGGTCGAGGCTCTTTACAGCAAATTTTTTGAACGTGAAGAGATTCGCGCTAAGCTGAGGGAAGTGTATGACATGGAGCGGCTTGCGGCGAAATCAGCGTTTGGAAATGCCAGTCCTCGTGACCTCCTTCAGCTTAAGGTCTCCCTGCAGAATGTCCCAAGTATTAAAGAACAGCTGCTCCAGCTGGGCTGTGCGGGGAGCGAAAAGCTATTTTCTCAAATGGATGCCCATGAAGGTTTGGCAGAATACCTTGAAAATGCCATCCATATCAATGCGCCGCTCCTTCTTAAAGACGGCAGCATCATTAAAGAAGGATTCAGCAAAGAGCTTGATGAGTACCGTGATGCGAGCACCAACGGTAAAGAATGGATTGCTGCTCTTGAACAAAAAGAACGCGAGAAGACAGGCATACGATCATTGAAGATCGGCTATAACAAAATTTTCGGTTACTTTATCGAGATCACTCGGGCGAACTTAGCGGGAGTTCCTGAAGACAGGTATGAAAGAAAACAGACTTTGTCCAATGCAGAACGCTTCGTCACCCCCGAACTGAAAGAAAAGGAAAGGCTGATTCTTGAGGCAGAAGATAAAATGGCGGATCTCGAACACCGTCTGTTTCTCGAAATCCGCGAACATGTGAAACGTTTCGTGCCTGGTCTTCAAGAACTGGCAGGCTGTCTGGCTGAACTTGACGTGATGCAGTCGTTCGCATCTGTAAGTGAAGAGAGGCGCTTCGTGAAGCCTGTTATATCAATCCGCGGGATAGTGGATATCGTTAATGGCAGACACCCTGTTGTAGAGAAGGTGATGGATGCGCAGGAATATGTGTCCAACGATATTCGTTTAACGGATGGTAACAGCATGCTGCTCATCACGGGGCCGAACATGGCTGGGAAAAGTACGTACATGAGGCAGCTTGCCTTGACTGCCATCATGATGCAGGTTGGCTGTTTCGTACCGGCAGACAGCGCGGAACTCCCTTTATTTGATCAGATTTTTACGAGGATAGGGGCAGCGGACGATTTAGTCGGTGGGCAGAGTACGTTCATGGTCGAGATGCTCGAAACGAATTATGCGATACGCCATGCCACAAAAAACAGCCTGATCCTTCTTGATGAGATCGGCAGGGGAACATCTACCTATGACGGAATGGCGCTCGCTCATTCTATTATTGAACACATTCATGACCAGATAGGAGCCAAGACCCTTTTTTCTACTCATTATCATGAGCTGACGGTTCTGACAGATACGCTGCCGCAGCTGAAGAACGTCCATGTTTCAGCAGTAGAAGAGGCAGGTAAGCTTGTTTTCCTTCACAAGATCGTGGACGGGCATGCCGATCAGTCGTTTGGCATACAAGTCGCAGAGCTAGCGGAGCTTCCGTCTCCGCTCATTCAGCGCGCAAAGCATATCCTGCATGACCTCGAGAACGAAGGAAAGCACTCTTCGCCAGCTGTCAGAGAAGTAGCCGCTTCTATAGATGTGCCAGAAAGCCAGCTCAGTTTGTTCGAGACACCTGTCAAAGAGGTTTCACCGAAACAGCATAAGAACGAAGCGGTTATATCTATGATCCAGTCTCTGAACTTGCTGGAAATGACACCGCTGGATGCGATGAACAAGCTGTTTGAGCTGCAAAAGAAAATAAGATAAGGCGTGAATCCTATGGGGAAGATCACTCAGCTAGACGAATTATTGTCCAATAAAATAGCCGCGGGAGAAGTGGTGGAGCGGCCAGCATCTGTTGTCAAGGAGCTGGTTGAAAATGCGATCGATGCGGGATCGGGAAGAATCGAAGTTGAACTTGAAGAGGGGGGCCTTCAGCTTATCCGTGTTCTCGACAATGGCAGCGGGATGGAACCTGACGATTGTGAGCTCGCGTTCTCCCGGCATGCGACGTCTAAAATCAAACGTGAGCAGGATTTGTACCAGATTCGCACCATGGGTTTCAGGGGTGAGGCGCTGCCAAGTATCGCGTCTGTTTCCGAAGTCAATATGACAAGCAGTACAGGGGACGGGGCAGGCGTATCGCTACTTATAAAAAACGGTGTGATCGTGGACAAGCAACCGGCAAAGAGCAGGAAAGGAACAGACTTCATCGTCCGCAGCTTGTTTTACAACACTCCAGCTCGGCTCAAGCATATGAAAACGATTCAGACTGAGATGGCTCATACGGCTGATATCATGAACCGTTTCGCACTTGCTTATCCTAATGTTTCTTTCCGATTAAAGCATAACGGCCGTGAGCTCCTCCACACGACTGGAAACGGCAACCTTCTCCAAGTAATCTCCGCCGTTTACGGGATGCATACAGCAAAGCTTATGATTCCGGTGCAACTAAAGTCTCTGGATTACGAAGTATCGGGTTTTATCGCCAAACCTGAGGTAAACCGGGCTTCACGCACCTATATGTCTTTGTTCATGAACGGCCGTTACATTCGAAATTATGCCGTATCGAAGGCACTGCAATCCGCCTACCACACGCTTCTGCCGATCGGACGTTTTCCGGTGTGTGTTCTCTCCATCACGATGGACCCTGTGTTAATCGATGTGAACGTTCACCCATCCAAACAGGAAGCGCGGCTGAGCAAGGAAACGGAACTGTCGGAACTGATCGAACAAGGAGTGAAACAAGTTCTGCGCGACTCGCTCTTGATTCCAGATGCCGATGTTTTGCAGAAGAAAGACAAAAATGAGAGGAAAGAGATTTCCGAGCAGAAGGAGTTTATATTTGAGCATTCTCCCGCTGCTCAGCCTGTAAGCGAATGGGTATCTTCTCCATCTCAAACTAAAGAACAAGCAAAATCGGCATCCCATGTTTCAAGGTCAGCTGAGGATGATTCACACTCTTTAGAATCCTTGCCCTCAACTGCAGCTGATTTGCCGGAATACGTAATTTCAGAAAGCGAGCTGCCAAAGCCCATCGATTCCAAGATACCGGTGATGTACCCGATCGGCCAGATGCATGGAACATACATTGTCGCCCAGAATGAGAAGGGACTGTATTTGATCGACCAGCATGCTGCCCAAGAGCGGCTGAAGTATGAATATTACCGGGAAAAGACGGCAGCTGTGGCAAGAGAGCTGCAGCAGCTTACTGTTCCGTTTACGTTCGAATTCACGGCCCGTGAATTTTATCTGCTGCAAGATAAGCTTGATCTGTTAAAGGAAGCGGGAGTTTTTCTCGAACATTTCGGTCAGCATACGTTCATTGTGAGAGAGCATCCGCAATGGTTCCCTTCAGGCTATGAAAAAGAAACGATCGAAGACATCATTCAGCAGGTGTTAGAAGAGAAAAGCATCTCAATCACCAAGCTGAGAGAGAGTGCAGCGATCATGATGTCTTGCAAAGGATCGATTAAAGCGAACCGGCATCTGCGAAATGATGAAATCTTTGCTTTACTAGAATCACTTAGACAATCAGAAGACCCGTTCACATGTCCACACGGCCGTCCTATCACCATTCACCTCTCAAGCTATGAGCTTGAAAAAATGTTCAAACGCGTGATGTAGAAGTAAAAGCTGTTCCGCTCGCCCTTCTGTAACAGGTACAGGTGCAAATAAGGGTGACTTAAGGCGTTAGCCAAGTTTTCTTACACTTTAAGAAAAGATAACTTTTTAACAGAGGAGAAAGTCGACGCAGTCAAAAAGTTTAGGAAAAAGTATAAGGGCAACTAAGGCTGACTTAAGGCGTCAGCCAAGTTTTCTTTACACTTTAAGAAAAGATAACTTTTTAACAGAGGAGAAAGTCGACGCAGTCAAAAAGTTTAGGAAAAAGTGTAAGGGCAACTAAGGCTGACTTAAGGCGTCAGCCAAGTTTTCTTTATTATGTACGTTTCTATCAATGATGTGGAGCCAGCGACAGGACGATAACCAGCATAATAAAGAGAAGGCGCTGCAGACGATCGTCTGTTGCCATTCTCACGAGCACGACAAAGGATACTCCAAGGACTGGGTTATCCTCAACAAGAAGAACCGTGAGAATATCAAGCAAAGCAAATGCCTGTTCCACGAACTCTGCCTCACCGCTCATAAAGAACACCTCCTGTTCACTTAATATATTGCAGTCTGCTGTGTTTGGTGTGTGAACGATTAATGAGGTGTTAAAGCGTGAAAGATAAAAGGGCAATCTGTTACAATAAAAACGACTATACTCTTGTAATTTCTATAAAGTGCTCTAGGAGACAGCCATGAAACAAAGATTAATTGTTACAGCAGGACCAACTGCAGTCGGGAAGACGAAAACCAGCGTTGAACTGGCAAAGGCTCTAGGCGGAGAAGTAATCAGTGGCGATTCGATGCAAATATATAAAGGTCTTGATGTTGGTACCGCTAAGATCACGGAAGCAGAAATGGAAGGGATACCTCATCATTTAATTGACATTAAGGAACCTCATGAAACCTTTTCTGCTGCAGAATTTCAAAAAATGGCATCAAAACTCATCATAGAGATAAACAACCGCGGAAAGATTCCGATTATTGCTGGAGGCACAGGGCTATATATCAGGTGTGTCACACATGGCTATGAATTTCCAGAAGCCGGGGGCAATCCTGAACTGCGTCTACAGTTAGAAAAAGAAGCGGAAAAAAGGGGAGCGGAACATCTGCATCGTCTTCTGCAGATGCAAAATCCCACTGCGGCTTCAACCATCCATCCTAACAATGTACGGAGAGTCGTTCGAGCTCTGGAAGTGGCCATGTCTGCTCAAGTGGGAAATACTCAATCGCGCTGCGAGGAATCACCTTATCATCTCATCATGGTCGGGTTGGAGATGGAGAGAAGCCGGCTGTACGAACGGATCAATGAGCGTGTCGATACGATGATGAAGGAAGGCTTGCTCGAGGAAGCACGGATGCTGTTTGAACGGAAGATAGAAGGTTCGCAAGCAGTAACAGCCATCGGCTATAAAGAGCTATTTCCGTATTTCAGGCATGAGATGGAACTCAATGAGTGCGTGGAACTTTTAAAGCGAAACTCTAGAAGATACGCAAAAAGGCAGCTGACATGGTTCAAAAATCAAACTGATGCGACATGGTTCGACATGGGCGAGAAACCTTATCAAGAAAAATTTAAGGAAATTTTAAATTTTGTTGAAGGAGAATTACAGCGATAACGAGAATGTATAAACTGTAGTGCGCAAAGAGGAGGACTGTGAAAAAATGAAGCAAACCGTTAATATTCAGGACCAATACTTAAACCAGCTTCGAAGAGAGAATATTTATGTTACCGTCTATTTATTGAATGGCTTTCAACTGAAAGGATTAGTGAAAGGATTTGATAACTTTACGGTCGTCCTTGAAGCAGAAGGCAAGCAGCATCTCATTTATAAGCATGCTATTTCCACGTTTACTCCACATAAGCCGGTAGACCTTCAATCGTCTGCTGAATAAATGGATATTAAGAAGCAAAAAACAGCCCTTTCTTTTATGGAAAAAAGGCTGTTTTTTTGTTTCTCTATTACTAACCATTACTTTAAAGATTCACCGCTGCTGGGCGTAGCTGCGGTAGCGTTTAATCGACAGGAGCGCTTTTAGGCCAAGCATCTGTTGCATTTCATGATCTTCTGCACCTTTTTCAATAAGTGACAAAATGAATGTACGCCTGAAATGCTGTGATGACAAACCGCTGCGCAGGCCGCCGCGGCGAATTTCCTGTCTAAGCATTTTTTGAATAGCGATGATCGTAAGAGGCTTTGGGGAACTGCGTACATAATCCCATCGGTATGTACCCCTTTGATAGTCGAAAGCAGCAAAAAGCGGATCATTTGAATGCAGCCTTGGTCTTACAGGTTCGGGGATGCTATTTAAGTACTCACTCAATAACTGCTGATCTTTTTGTTGGAGTTGGCATATTCTTGTTTCTAATCGAAGCTCTCTTTGGTGAAGCCGAAGATCCTTCATCTTAATTTGGCTCAATTCCTTCAATGTTAATCCATGATAAACGAGCAGATGCAAGATAGCTCTGTTCCGTGCGATAAGAAGAGGTCGGTGCTTTAGTTGATTTTCGGTCAATCCATCCAAAGATGACAGCACGGAAAACAGCTGGTTTATTTCTTCGGCAGAAACAAAATCATCGTCAGTTAATTCCTCAGCATGAACGGTACGCTCTATGTGAAAGGGGTTAGCAGACAAAGCATTTGTTCTGACCAAATAAACACCAAGTCTCTTCAGCACGGTCTCTACCCTCGTCATAGTGGACGTGGAATACTTGCGCTGGTCGGTTAAGAAGCGTAAATATTCTTGTACCTCTTCTTTTTTTAAGTGACTGAGCGAGGGCAGTGCATCATCCTTGAAGTTAACTCGCATCCAGGCAAAGAAATCGTGTAAATCATAATAATACCGTCGAAGTGTGCTCTCTTTCCTTCCATCTGATAAAAGGGCAAGAAGATAGTGCTGTGCATAGCCGGGCAAATGAGGAAAATGATCCAAGATTATCACACCAGTCCTTTTTTTTCCATTATACCAAATCTCCCTTTGTTCATGAATAAATAGGGGTCCTCGATTGAACAATAGGAAGAAAAGGGAAGTGGAACAAACAATGAAAAGATGTGCATTTTGGCTGGTATGCCTGATGGCAGCATCAGGCTGCGGCAACGTATTCACGAAGGAAACCGATCAGCATTACAGGAATCCATCAAAAGTAAGTCATGAACTCCCAAATTCTGAAAACGATTCGCCTGTCGTCGAAGAAAAAAGCTCTGAAGTCCATTATGCTAAAGAAATAAGCAAACTGGCAGACAAGGTGAAAGGTGTGAAGAAGAGCCACGTTATCGTAACAGGAATGTACACCTTAATCGGCATTGAGCGGGAAGGAAGGCCTTCTTCAACGGAAGACCACTTGTTGCGGAGAAGAGTATATGAGTCAGTGAAGGATAATTCACATGGACGTACCGCGGCTATTACGACTGACCAAAAGAAAGTGATGCAGATCCAAAGACTTGGTGTCCAAATTGGGGAAGGCCATCATGATATGAAAGGGAAGATCTATAACCAAGTTGGAGTTTTAATCGGCCAAATACCGCCTCTTAGCGGTCAATACAAAAACACAAAAATGGAAGATGCAAAAAAACAAGACGGAAACAAAGGCAGAAGTGATATTTATGAATGATCCTATTTCCGGGGCAAGCGCATTTCTCGACAATATAGATGCAAAAAAGCTGGACCGCAAACGAGGTCCAGCTTTTTTGCACAATGTTTAAGCCGTTTTTTGTTCTTTTAACGTGATGCCGTCTTCGTTTGCCGGTTTCATCGATTTAAGCTTTCCAACGAGGAAGCTGGCAATGGCAATCGCGATGACAGAATAAAGGGCATTCGCCAATCCTACAATGAACGCTGCTGATAAAACGATAGCAAGATCAGTCAAAAACAGAGTAAGCCCTCTATTGATTTTTAAGAACTGTTCGAAGTACATCGCCAGAATATGGATGCCACCGAGCGAGGAACCGTTGTTCAAGACTAAGCTAACGCCGACTCCGATCAATAGGCCAGCCATCACAGTTGCTGCGAGTGCCGGTAGCGCAGGCAGGTGCAAGACGTCAAGAGCATCGGATACGAAAGAGATCAAAATGATGCAAAGCAAGGTTGATAATGAAAAAAGCATCCCAAGCCTTTTGATCGATAGATAGAAGAAGGGAAGGTTCACCATAAAAAAGAGAAGACCCCATGAAACGTCAAATGTAAACGAAAGCAATGTAGCGATGCCTGCTGTTCCACCGAATGTCAAAGAGCTGATCGTCAAAAGCTTTGTACCGATCGCGGTCAGCAGAAGACCGGCGAAAACGATCAGTGCCTGTTTAGTTCTATTCATTTATATTTCCTCCAAATCGATTAGACCAAGAAACGTACAAATTAAATAAGCTTCATATTTATACATCTTATTCCCGAAAACGCTTTCAACGCAATATATTTTGAAAATGTTGGAATTGTATAATAATTCATGCCTATGCCTTGTCGTATAAACGGGGCGAGATTCATACAAATAAGGAGAGCAGGTGTTGAAGAAAAAGATATCAGCTGATCATGGAGACTCAGAAAAGAGGTGAAGATCCTTGAATGATCCAATTGCCGCGAAAAATAAAAGGCAGATCAACATCGTGCTGAATCAGCCGGGTGAAAAAGAAAAAGAGGACGCACCGCTTCAGCAGGAAAAAAAGCTGCAGCATATGGAAGCGCATCTTCCGCTCATAAAGATTGAAAAAGAGCTGAACAAACTGGTTGGAATGGATGACTTCAAATATTTTGTCAAAGAGATCTATGCTTGGCTGTATATCAATAAATGCAGACAGGAATGGGGATTGAAAACAGAGAAACAAGCTCTTCATATGATGTTCAAAGGGAATCCAGGGACAGGGAAAACAACGGTCGCAAGACTTCTCGGCCAGCTGTTTCATGATATGAACGTGCTAACGAAGGGGCATCTCATTGAAGCAGAGCGGGCGGATCTTGTGGGTGAATATATAGGGCATACGGCTCAGAAGACAAGAGACTTGATCAAAAAAGCAAGCGGCGGCATTCTTTTTATTGATGAAGCTTACTCACTAGGACGAGGCGGGGAAAAGGATTTTGGTAAAGAAGCAGTGGATACCCTCGTAAAAGCGATGGAAGATCAGCAGCATTCGTTTATCTTAATCCTTGCCGGCTATTCGCAAGAGATGGACCGCTTTCTCAAGCTGAACCCTGGTCTGCCTTCGCGATTTCCCCTCATCATGGAATTTCCTGACTATAGTGTGAACGAGCTGATGGAAATAGGCATGCGGATGGTGGAAGAACGCGAATATGTGATGACGAGAGAATGTGCATCCAAGCTGAAGCAGCATCTGCAAAGGGTTGTGCTTGAACAGGGGAAGAGTTCCTTTTCTAATGGCAGGTATGTACGAAACTTAGTGGAAAAAGGAATACGGAAGCAGTCGGTGCGCTTGCTCAAAGAATTACGGCATGATAAAAAAACATTGATGACATTACTAAGCGATGACCTTGTTCTGGATTAGAGCTGCACCATTTGATATGATGGAAGATATTAAGTGCAAGGAGAATCGTATTGAACGAATACACGAAAACAGAACCTGAAAAAGCCATTCTCGTTGGATGCCAGCTATCCAGGCAGACTGACGAGCATTTTTTTTATTCACTCGACGAACTAAAATCATTGACCGAAACAGCTCAAGGAACGGTCGCGGCCGTTGTGACACAGAAGAGGGACCGTTATGATTCGGCTACCTATATCGGGAGCGGAAAAATTGAGGAGATCGTAGCACTTGAGAGCGAGCTTGAAGCAGATTTGATCATCTTTAATGGTGAGCTTACTCCTAGCCAAAACCGTAACCTTTCTCGCAGCTTGTCCGCTCGTGTAATTGACAGGACTCAGCTTATTCTTGATATTTTTGCCATTCGTGCCCGTTCCCGTGAAGGCAAGCTTCAAGTGGAGCTCGCTCAGCTCGAATACATGCTGCCAAGGCTCTCTGGGATTGGGTCAACGATGTCCAGGCTAGGAGCAGGAATCGGTACAAGGGGACCGGGTGAGACGAAACTTGAGAAAGACAGGCGCCACATACGCGTCCGCATCCATGAACTGAAACGGTCTCTCACTCAGATCGCGAGCCACCGGGACAGGCACCGAGACCGAAGGAAAACAGCCGGAGTGATTCAAGTCGCTCTTGTCGGATATACGAACGCAGGTAAATCGACGATCTTTAACAGGCTGACCGAAGCCGGTACCTATGAAGAGAACCAGCTTTTCGCAACACTTGATCCGCTCACTCGCAAGCTGAAGCTTCCACACGGTCTGAGCGTGCTGGCAAGCGATACAGTAGGTTTTATACAAGATCTGCCCACTTCTCTTATTGCCGCTTTTCGTTCTACGCTTGAAGAAGTGAAGGAAGCCGATCTTCTTTTGCATGTGATCGATGGGTCACATGAAGACAGGGTGCAGCACGAACGTACCGTGAACAAGATTTTAAACGAGCTAGGCGCTTCAAGTATACCTGTACTGACGGTCTTTAATAAGAAAGATTTGTTTGCAGAAGGCTTCGTGCCTTCAGGGACATCATCACTATCTATTTCTGCTCTTCATAATGAAGATATTGCCATTCTTCGTGAGAGGACGGAAAAAGAAATCATGAAGCTGATGGAATATTATCATATCGAGGTACAGGCGAGTGATGGCAAATGGCTTTCGGAATTAAAGTCTGCCACCATCCTGATGCATCAGTCATTTAATGAAGACAAAGGGGTCTATGAATGCAAGGGCTACGCCCCGAAAGATTATCACTTTCCAAAAAGCAATTGAAGCAAAAGGAGCACAGCATGTTCACACTATTTAAACATGGCAGCGTATTAGAGGAGCTTAGCCATAAGGCAGAAGCAGCAATAAAGGAGCAGCATAAAGAAATTGACCGCATTTCAGAGTACAATCAGCTGAAGGTTCTCAAAAGCTTTCAAGAAAACCGGGTCGGCGATCACCACTTTCATCCATCTACAGGATACGGATATGATGACAATGGCCGAGACACGTTAGAAAACGTCTATGCTGATGTCTTTAAAGCTGAAGCAGCAATTGTCCGCCCGCAAATTATTTCAGGCACTCATGCGATCTCTCTCTCTCTTTTTGGTGTGCTGCTTCCGGGCGATGAACTTCTTTATATTACAGGAAAACCTTATGACACTCTTGAAGAGATCGTAGGACTTAGAGGGACAGGTACAGGCTCGCTAAAAGAGCTTGGAATCGGTTATCAGCATGCAGATCTCACGCCAGACGGCGAAATCGATTACGAAGCCGTAAGACGGATGATCCATAAAAATACGAAGATGATCGGCATACAGCGCTCAAAAGGATATGCAGACCGTCCATCGTTCACGATAGCCCAAATCACTGAGATGATCGGGTTTGTTAAATCCATCAAGCCTGACGTCATTGTTTTCGTTGATAACTGCTACGGCGAGTTTGTGGAAGAAAAAGAGCCGATTGAAGCAGGTGCTGACCTGATCGCTGGATCTTTAATCAAAAACCCTGGAGGAGGGCTTGCGAAAACGGGAGGGTACATAGCAGGAAGAAAGGACCTTGTAGAACGCTGCGGCTTCCGCCTGACTTCTCCGGGCATCGGAACGGAGGCAGGGGCCTCTCTTTATAGTCTGCTTGAAATGTATCAAGGTTTTTTTCTGGCGCCTCACGTTACAGCTCAAGCTTTGAAAGGGGCAGTATTCACAGCGGCCTTTCTTGAAAGCGTTGGGATGAGCACAAACCCTGCTTATGACAGCAAAAGGACCGATTTGATTCAATCAGTCATCTTCCACGACAGAGAAAGGATGATCGCGTTTTGCCAGGCGATTCAAACATCGTCTCCTGTAAACAGTTTTGCTGTACCATATCCTGGCTACATGCCAGGATATGAAGATGATGTGATCATGGCTGCAGGAACGTTCATCCAAGGAGCCAGCATCGAACTTACAGCAGATGGACCGCTCAGACCGCCATACATTGCGTTCGTTCAGGGCGGATTAACATACGAACATGTGAAAATATCCATCCTTTCAGCTGTAGACGAGCTGCTCGACAAGAAAATGATTGCAGTGAGCGAATAAAGTAATCATAAACGGACTAACAATGGCACAGTCAAATTTGTTAGTCCGTTTTTTTGTTTCAAAACAGGAGAATGTTGTTTAGTCAGCTCACTTTAGGGTGCATCAGAAAAAAATAATGTTAATTTTCCTCACATGTGTTGACATGTTAGAAGATATCACATAAGATATCATTAGTTGAAGGGAGGGCGCACATTATGAATGACCATAACCGAAGAAATATGCCGCTGTTTCCAATCAGCATTGTCATGCAGCTGACCGAGCTGTCAGCACGCCAGATCCGCTATTATGAAGAACATGAGCTGATTCATCCGGCACGGTCTGATGGAAACCGCAGGCTGTTTTCTTTCAATGACGTTGATAAGCTGCTTGAGATCAAAACACTGCTTGAACAAGGCGTGAACATGGCCGGAATCAAACGCGTGTTTGAACTAAACAGCCAGGCAGCGGCCCAGCTCCTTCATCAGGCTCAAAAAAACAATCAAGAAGAAATTACTGAATCAGCGATTTACCGCCAGCTCAAACGCGAGCTGCTTCATGGCGGAAGGTTCGGAAAAGCTTCTTTGATACAGGGAGAATTATCCCGTTTTATGAAACAATAATCTTGTAACCAACATTTAGGAGGAGATTGTTTTGGCTAAATTCACTAAAGAAGACATTACAAAAAAAGTGCAAGAAGAAGGCGTCCGTTTTATCCGCCTGCAGTTCACTGACCTATTAGGCGTAATTAAAAATGTAGAGATCCCAGTAAGCCAGCTCGAAAAAGCGTTGGATAACAAGATGATGTTTGACGGTTCTTCAATCGAAGGATTCGTTCGCATCGAAGAATCAGATATGTACCTTTATCCTGATCTTGACACCTTTGTTGTGTTTCCATGGACTTCTGAAAAGGGAAAAGTTGCCCGTCTGATCTGCGATATCTACAATCCTGACGGAACACCGTTTGCGGGAGATCCTCGCGGCGTTTTAAAACGTGTTCTAAAAGAGATGGAAGAGCTTGGCTATACGGATTTCAATATCGGGCCAGAGCCGGAATTCTTCTTGTTCAAAAATGATGAAAAAGGCGAGCCGACGCTTGAACTTAACGATAAAGGCGGATACTTTGACCTTGCACCAACTGACCTTGGCGAAAACTGCCGCCGTGATATCGTGCTAGAACTTGAGGACATGGGCTTTGAAATCGAAGCATCTCACCATGAGGTAGCTCCTGGTCAGCACGAGATCGATTTCAAATACGCGGATGCAATCGCTACTTGTGACAACATTCAGACGTTCAAACTTGCTGTCAAAACGATTGCTCGCAAGCATGGACTTCACGCTACATTCATGGCGAAGCCGCTGTTTGGTGTGAACGGTTCAGGAATGCACGCGAACATGTCTTTGTTCAAAGGCAGTGAGAACGCGTTTTATGATGAAAGCACAGAAACTGGCATGAGTGAAACAGCGATGCAGTTCCTTGCAGGGATCTTGAAGCACGCTCAAGACTTTACGGCTGTGACGAATCCTACGGTTAACTCTTATAAGCGTTTAGTACCTGGCTACGAAGCGCCTTGTTATGTTGCGTGGTCTATGAGAAACCGCAGCCCGCTCATCCGTATCCCGGCTTCGCGCGGCGTTTCAACTCGTATTGAGGTGCGCAGTGTAGATCCAACGGCTAACCCTTACTTGGCGATGGCTCTCCTGCTTTCAGCTGGTCTTGACGGAATCAAGAACAAGCTTCAGGCTCCTAAAGCGATCGACCGCAACATCTATGTGATGGATAAGGAAGAGCGCGAAGAAGCAGGAATTAAAGATCTTCCGGCTACATTAAAAGAAGCTCTAGAAAACTTGAAGAGAAATGAAATCATGATGAACGCTCTCGGTGAGCATGCTGCAGAACACTTTATCGAAGCAAAAGAGATCGAATGGGATATGTTCCGCACACAAGTTCACCCTTGGGAACGCGAACAATATATGAGCATGTATTAAGAGAGTAGAAACCCCTGATGCAGACGCATCAGGGGTTTTTCTCTCTAAAGATTCCGGTTAAGAGTGAATCCGATATGGGAAAGGGCACTTTCCACATTATTAACGATGATAATATTTTTAAAGTCCATAGACGTGTCGAGAGTTTTTATTGCCAGGTCAGGTCTGAAGCCGGTAAGGATCGGTGTCACACCGATTAATGTTAACAGCTTCACGATATTCAGCAAGTGCCCGCTCACATTTTGATCAATATCGCTGATTCCGGACAAGTCAATAATCATATGATCAAGTGAGCGTTGAATACAGTTCTCCAAAGTAGTTTGGATAATGATTTCTGCGCGAGTTTCACTAATTTCTCCGATCACAGGTAATATGGCTACACCTTTGGTTAACGGAACGATTGGTACAGACAGCTCTTTTATCTCTTTATTCGCACGATCCAGTTCAAGAACATATGTTAATAACGATGACATCGTTTGAAACAGTTCGATATGCTGATCGGTAAATTGAAGCTTGTTCTTATCAAGGCCGCATATCGTTCCATAGTTCTCGCCATTTTCGTAATAGATGGGTATGGCGATGAAGCTGCCTCCCCCTAAGTTAGTCGTAACACCCAGGTGCTTTGTAAGGCGGTTTTCCGTTATATCTTCAATGGTCAATATTTCATGGCCATGGTCGACACTTATTTTACAAAAGGTTTCTTCAAAGGGGAGAATGGTGCCTTCTGTTAATAGAATCTCTTCACGGTTGAGCACTTTCTGAATTTCATTCACCTGTTTATCGTTTTTTGCCACGAATAAAGTGTTAATATTGATCAGCTTGCTCATGAAATATAGAATGTTCTGTGCCGCTTCTTCAAAGTTATGTACCGATTTAAGCTTCATGGATTGCGTGTATATACTGGACACATCTTACCAACCTTTCTTTCTCTATTGAAATTACCTTCAATAAATACCCTTAACCGTAAATTTAAAACAAAAATGCTTCTTTTCTTAAATGACGAAAATCGTCCAAAGAAAAGAAGCATGTATAGAATACCTGGCTGTCGCCAAGACGTTAAGCCAGCCTCATCAACAAGTTATGCATTCTTAAAGAAAAAAACCGCCAAATGGCGGTTCTTTTAGTGGATTGTTCGATAAACACCGATAACTTTCCCGAGAATTTTTACAGAAGGAAGCAGGATAGGGGCCATCGATGAATTTTCAGGCTGAAGGCGAATATGATCCTTTTCCTTGAAAAAGCGCTTTACTGTAGCTTCATCGTCTTCTGTCATCGCAACAATGATGTCTCCGTTGTTCGCTGTCTGCTGCTGTTTAACAACGACCAAATCATGATTGAGAATGCCAGCTTCGATCATACTGTCACCAACAACTTTAAGCATGAAAACTTGATCATCTCCTACCATATGTTCGGGGAGAGGGAAATAATCTTCCACATTTTCCACCGCGCTTATTGGAAGACCAGCTGTTACCTTCCCGATGACAGGGATCTGGATGCTTTTATTTGCCTCGAAGTTATCTTCCAGACCGAGTACCTCAATGGCTCTTGGTTTTGTTGGGTCTCTTCTTATGAGCCCTTTCTTCTCCAATCGTGCCAGGTGGCCATGCACTGTAGAACTAGATGCAAGTCCCACTGCTTCACCAATTTCCCTAACAGAAGGCGGATAGCCTTTTTGATTGACTTCCAGCTTGATGAAATCCAGGATATCAAGCTGTCTTCTGGATAATTTAGACATGACGCCACCTCATTTACTGAAATCTCTTAAAAAAAGTATAGCATGGGAAAACTAAGGATACAAACATAAGTTCGAGAAAAAAGTTGACGCGAACAAATGTTCTGTGATAAATTAAGATCACAAATACAAACGAACGTTCGGCAGGAGGGTTAAAAATGAAAAATGGCATACTTCATATTTTATTCTTTATAATGGTGGCAGGGCTTATGGTGTTTTCAGCAGCTGACTTGTCTGCAGAAGAAAACCATTACCAAACAGTGACAGTACAAGAGGGTGAATCTCTTTGGAGCATCTCTGAAAAGCTGCAGCATAAGCACTCATTAGAAGCAAGGGAGTTTATTTCATGGGTAGAAAAGAAAAACAATCTACATACAGCGAAGCTCGTTCCTGGGCAGAAGCTGATCATTCCGGTAAAGAGCAGCTAGGTGATAAACGGAACGCGGTGCTTTACGCCCGTGTAAGTACAGATAAAGAGGAGCAAGAGTCTTCGTTAGAGAGGCAGATTGAAGAACTGCGGGAACTTGCCATGCAGCATAACTTGAACGTGACAGCGGTTATTTCTGAAACAGCGAGCGGATTCAGCTTAGATCGCGATGGCATGCTTGAAGTGCTCGATATGGCCAGAGAAGGCGAATTCGATTGTCTGCTGATCCAAGACGAAACAAGAATCGGAAGAGGAAAGGTAAAGATGGCTATCCTGCACCATTTGATCAAGTTCAACAAAAAAATTTATACCTATGCCGGATCAGGAGAATACAACCTGTCTGAAGCAGATGAAATGGTGTTTGAGATTGTTTCGGCAGTTGAGGAATATCAGCGCAAGCTGCATAATATGAAAATCCGCCGCGGGATGAAAAAAGCGGTTCAGAACGGCTACCGTCCGGAAAAAAATCTGCACAATTTAAGGCAGGGCGGCAGAGAGAAGAAAGAAGCGCCTATATTGGAAATTGTTCGGCTGAGAGAAAAAAAGCTCACGTTTAAAGATATTGCTTTAACGTTGAACGGCCTTGGATACGATATTTCAAAAGCGACTGTGAATAGAAGATATATTGAATATATGGAAACAGAAGCAAAAGAGTAGCCATAACCGCCGATTTTTTGTACGATAGTGGAAGTGCATCACCGTTGTTTCAGGCTGGACGTATGAAGCCAATAAAGGGATGCTATGAAAAGGAGTGTTGATGATGCTTCCAAAAACAAAAATCGACCGTATAAACGCACTGGCGAATAAAGCAAAAAAAGACGGATTGACTATAGAAGAAAGCAACGAACAAAAAGCTCTTCGAAAAGAATACATCCAGACTTTCAGAAAGTCATTTGTTACAGATCTTCAGTCCATCACGTTTGTGGATCCAAACGGTGAGGATGTAACACCTGAAAAGTTAAAGCAGAGTAAAAATCAAGGTCAGATCAAGCATTAAGAAAAAATCCGCAGATGCCATTGTGCAGAAGCGGATTTTTTTGTTGCATAATTTTCTGAAAAGTATATACTGTTATATAACAACACATGAAAGGGTGATATTGTGGCATTTTCAATTTCGAGTAATGCAGCAGCACTGTACAGGGATATGGAACTTGGGGCGAAGGAAGGCATCCGGCTGTTCGTGAAGTATGCAGGAAGCGGCGACAGCGGCGGATTCTCACTCGGAGCGGCTCCAGGCACCCCGGGTGAAGAGGATTATGTTCAAGAAGTAGAGGGCCTTCGTTTCTTTGTGAAGCCTCATGAGCTATGGCTCGTCGATAACATGAAAATGGATTATGATCAAGACAGCGACCGAATGATGTGTGAGTTTCCAGGACTCGCTTAATAAAGCGGAATAAATTTTAAAGAAGCCTGTGTTATATTACAGGCTTCTTTTTGTATGATGAGATGCATAGTTGCAAACAATAATCAACGTGCTATAACTGTTTTTCTTGTTTTTATATGAGATAATAGATATGATGTAATTCTAAAAAATGCATACATACGAAGGGATGATAGAATTGGCAAGAGAAATTGATACATTATCCATCAATACGATTCGCACATTATCGATCGACAGTATAGAAAAAGCCAACTCCGGACACCCGGGCATGCCAATGGGTGCGGCACCAATGGCTTACAGCCTCTGGACGAAATTCATGAACCATAACCCGGCTGACCCTGCATGGTTTAACAGGGACCGTTTCGTGCTTTCAGCAGGACACGGATCCATGCTGCTGTACAGCTTGCTGCACCTTTCTGGATATGGTCTTACAATTGACGATTTAAAGCAGTTCCGTCAATGGGGCTCTAAGACACCTGGGCACCCTGAGTTTGGCCACACGGCTGGTGTAGAGGCGACCACAGGGCCTCTTGGCCAAGGCCTTGCTATGGCTGTCGGAATGGCGATGGCAGAGCGCCATTTAGCGGCTAAATATAACAAAGACGGCATGGATGTTATTGATCATTATACGTACTCCATATGCGGTGATGGTGACTTGATGGAAGGCATTTCATCTGAAGCCGCTTCACTAGCCGGCCACCTTGGCCTTGGGCGTCTTGTTGTTCTTTACGATTCAAATGACATCTCATTAGACGGCGATCTTCATATGTCATTCTCAGAAGATATTCAAAAGCGCTTTGAAGCATACGGCTGGCAAGTTCTCTTCGTAGAAGACGGTACGGATCTGGATTCAATTGAAAAAGCGCTTGAAGCGGCTAAAGCCGACACATCGAAACCAGCTTTGATCGAAGTGAAAACGGTAATCGGCCATGGATCACCGAACAAATCAGGAAAGTCGGCTTCTCACGGTTCTCCGCTTGGTCTTGATGAGATCAAGCTTACGAAAGAAGCATATAAATGGACGTTTGAAGAAGACTTCCACGTACCTTCAGAAGTTACAGAGCATTTTGCAGCATTAAAAGAAGAAGGGAAAAAGAAACAGCAAGCGTGGGATGAACTCTTTAAGTCATACGAAGATAAGCATCCGGAACTTGCAGCAGAATTAAAAACGGCGATTGCTGGGAAGCTTCCTGAAAACTGGGATAGTGACATGCCAGATTTCGATAAGCCGATTGCGACTCGTGCCACTTCAGGTGCTGCCATCAACGCACTTTCTAAAAAGGTCCCTGCGTTATTCGGCGGTTCGGCTGACCTTGCAGGATCAAACAACACGCTCATGAAAGATGAGAAAAACTTTTCAAGAAACGATTACAGTGGGCGCAACATATGGTTTGGCGTGCGTGAGTTCGGAATGGCGGCAGCGTTGAACGGCATGGCCCTTCACGGAGGCCTTAAAGTTTACGGCGGTACGTTCTTTGTGTTCTCAGACTATCTTCGTCCGGCTGTAAGGCTTTCTGCGCTAATGGGTCTTCCGGTTACCTACGTTCTGACACATGACAGTGTGGCAGTAGGCGAGGATGGACCGACACACGAGCCTGTCGAGCAGCTCAGCTCATTAAGGGCGATGCCTAACCTTTCTGTCGTTCGACCTGCAGACGGATATGAATCTAATGCTGCCTGGAAACTTGCGATAGAAAACACTGACCAGCCTACTGTGCTTGTGTTGTCCCGCCAAAATTTACCGATTCTTTCCTCTACAAAAGAACTGGCATATGAAGGTGTCAAACGCGGGGCTTATGTGGTTTCACCAGCTGAAGGAAAAGCAGATGTCCTTCTTTTAGCATCAGGTTCGGAAGTCAGCCTTGCAGTAGAGGCTCAAGAGCTTCTTAAGAAAGAAAATATTGCAGCTTCAGTCGTATCCATGCCTTCTTGGGACCGTTTTGAAAAACAGGACGCTGGTTATAAGGAAGAAGTGCTTCCTTCTGACGTGAAGATCAGATTAGGAATTGAGATGGGAGCTTCTCTAGGGTGGCATAAATATGTCGGCGACGCTGGCGATGTTTTGGCGATCGATTCTTTCGGTGCTTCAGCACCTGGGGCGACAATCATTAAAGAATATGGCTTTACTCCAGAAAACGTCGTGAACCGGGTAAAAGCATTAATGAAATAGAGAAAAATAACGAGTCTCTGAAGGAAAGGTCTTTGGAGACTCTTTTTTCGTCAAAACTAGTGCATTTTCGCGCCGCTTTTAGACAAGCCGTCCGAGGGATTATCGCGTATAATAATGAAAAAGCTATAGGAGGACAGGGCCATGCGGGGATATTTTTTGTATAAGATTCGCGAAGATGTGGCTCACGAATTTTATGGAAAAGAGTCCAAAATTTTTTCTTTGTTTTTAGAGGAAAGAAAAAGCAAGAACGCAGATAAAAGAAGCATCGCGCAAAAACAGACCGCTTATATCACTTTGCCGATCGAAGCAGAAAAGCTTATGAGTTATTTATGGCGATTATCTGTACCGGGTTCAAGCTTTGACACAAGAAAAAATGTGTTTTCCATCACCCTGTCCAAAAGCGAAGTCCACCTTTATTTGAACCGTGATTATTTAATGCTCGAGAGCAGAGGCACGTTTGACGCTGAAACAACCATGTTTGAACTGTTGCGGAAAGTGGAAACACGGTTTCTCGCAATGGATTTTGAGGCGAAAAAATACGGCTGGCTTTTCCCTGTAAAACTAAACTCGTTTTACGGCGCGTAAATATTTTGCCTCCATCTTGTACCAGCACTATGATTTATAGTAAACTAGTGCTAGACAACATGAAGGAGGAAGTTTTGAAATGACTTGGTTATACATCCTTGTGGGTGTTCTTTCTTTAATTGCAGGAATCGCGATTGGATTTTTCATCGCCCGCAAATACATGATGAGCTACTTGCAAAAGAACCCGCCTATTAATGAAAACATGCTGCGTGTTATGATGATGCAAATGGGACAAAAACCGTCGCAGAAGAAAATCAATCAAATGATGCAGGCGATGAACAAGCAGATGAAATAAAGTGGACAAAAGCACCCGGCATTTGCGGGTGCTTTTTCTATAGTGAAAGAAGGGCTTGAAAATGATCGAGCACAGTTTGAATACAGCAACAATCGATGAGATTTTAAATAACCCCGATCAGTTCAGTCTTATCGATGTCAGGTCACCTCAGGAATTTGAAGATTTCCGGATGCCGGGAGCTGTCAATCTTCCTATTTTCTCTAACGAGGAAAGAGCGGAAGTGGGTACGATATATAAACAAGTAAGCGAAGAAGCCGCAAAAAAAAGAGGCATCGAGATTGTATCATTGAAACTTCCGGCTATTTATGAAGCCATTACGAATCTCTCGAAAGAGCATCCTAGCAAACAGCTGACGATTTACTGTGCCAGGGGAGGGATGAGAAGCCGAAGCATCGCGGTTACGATGACGATGATGGGATTGCCGTGCAAACAAGCAGAAGGCGGCATACGTTCTTATCGGAAGAAGATCGATGCATACCTTTCTTCATTAGAATCATCTCAAAAACCGATTATCGTGCTTGAAGGGCTTACCGGAACAATGAAAACAGATATCCTTTCTGCCTTGCAGGAAAAAGGGCTGCCGGTCGTCAATATGGAAAAGATGGCAAGGCATAAGGGCTCCATTTTCGGCCAGATCGGTGAAAATCCGGCGACACAGAAGGATTTCGAAGCTCAGTTGTTTCACCGCCTGAGAGATCTCGAAGAAAGCCCATACTGGATGATCGAATCAGAAAGCAAAAGGATCGGCCGCGCGGTTGTTCCGGATTTTTTGCTGAGGGGAAAATATTCGGGCAGAAGGATTTACTTGAACGTTCCTTTTAGAAAACGCGTCTCGTACATTAGCAAACTTTATCAGCCAGAAAACTATAGAGAAGCTATCCATGATGCCGTTATGAAATTAGGCAAAAGGATCGCACCGGAAGTATTTCCAGATATCACTTCCGCTCTTCATTCATATGACTATGAAGAAGTTATCGCTCTGCTGCTGGAGCATTATTATGACCCAAGGTACAGCCATGCTCACGGCCGTTATGAAAACGAGTGTGTAGAAATAAATATTGAGTCAATTGAAGAAGCTTCTGAAAAGATCCATGATGTACTGTCAGGCTGGGGACTGTAACGAGTGAATACAGGATATGAGTGTTCAAGGTGAAAAATGGCTTCGCAATAAAGCATTGCGAAGCTTTTTTATACGAAATGTTAATAAAGCTATATATTATGAGTACTTAACACAAAAAAAGTTAACGTCTAGTGACTACGCGTGAAGAGCTTGAATCAGCCTCTTGTTATTGTGTTTCGTCACGATGTCATTGTTCGGCTTTTTTTCCTTCTTGCTTTCATTCAAGAAGAAGGCCGAGCATAATAATGAGTTACACAGGGCGTATAGTTGAGTTGCTGCGCCATATCCATTAAGATAAGAAATGTATATAAGGGGGATTATAATGAATGACTTGAATGTGCTGCTGGCGTTTGGCGCAGGTTTGCTCTCCTTCATCTCGCCATGCTGCCTGCCGCTTTATCCAGCGTTCTTATCGTACATAACAGGTATGAGTGTCTCGGAATTAAAAGAAGAAAAGGGCATGTTTAGGCGCAAGGCGATGCTGCATACTCTTTTTTTTCTACTCGGCTTTTCTATTGTATTTGTCGTACTCGGATTAAGCACATCGTTTATCGGAAACATTTTTTTCATTTACAAAGATCTACTCAGGCAAGCCGGTGCGATTTTTATCGTCTTCTTTGGTCTTATCATACTCGGCATTTTTACACCGAAATTTTTAATGAAAGATAAGAAGCTCCACTTTCAGCAGCGACCTTCTGGATTTATCGGGTCTATTTTAATCGGTGTTGGATTTGCTGCTGGCTGGACACCATGCACGGGACCGATTTTAGGAGGCGTGATGGCGCTTGCTTTGACAAATCCGGGCGCTGGCATGATGTATATGTTTTTTTATGTGCTCGGTTTCGCTGTACCGTTTTTCTTTCTCAGCTTCTTTTTAGACAAGCTGACGATCATCAGGCAGTATAACCGCCATTTTATTAAAGTAGGCGGCGCACTAATGGTAGTGATGGGCGTGCTGCTTTACTTTGATTGGCTGACGTATTTAACGAGCTTTCTAACAAATGAACTGTTCGGCGGATTTCAAGGTTTTTGAGTAAAGGAGGTATTTGATGCGCAGCAATGATGTTATATTAAAAACAACAGCCAATATCATCGTGTTTATCATTCTTGCTTTTTCAATCAATTCGTTCTTTTCTGGCCATAATGCACCAGGTGGAGGTTTCGTTGGAGGGCTGATGGCTTCCGGCGCCCTGCTGTTGCTTTATATTTCATACGGCATGGAAGCGATGAAAAGGGTAATTCGTGTTGATTTCCGGTATTTTATCGGAGCAGGGCTTTTGATCGCCGTATTGACGGGATCTGGTTCGTTTTTGTTTGGAGCTGAATTTTTCAGTCATACGTTCGGCTATTTTAATTTTCCGCTGCTCGGCAAAACAGAGCTCGCAACGGCCATGCTTTTTGATCTAGGTGTATACTTGACGGTAGTCGGCATCACGATGACCATTATTTTGGCCATTGCAGAGGACAGAGGAGAGCGGGAACAACAGGAAGGTTGATCAATAGTATGTTCATTGCAATTAGCGGCATCCTGGCCATAGTGATGGCTTTCGTGATGATGGGGATAAGGATGAAAGCCTCGAAAAAGCCCGTTTCGTTGAAAAAGATTATGCTGCCGCCTTTATTTATGAGCACCGGTTTCGCCATGTTTTTGTTTCCTGTGTTCCAGATTTCATTCATAAAAGCAGGAGAAGCCTTTTTAACAGGCGTTGTTTTTTCGCTCCTGCTCATCATGACGACTAAATTCGAGAGAAGAGCAGATGGCATTTACATGGTGATGTCTAAAGCGTTTGTTTTCATATTCGCAGGGCTTTTTATAGTTAGACTGCTCATGAAAATCTATTTTGAACAGCATATCTCGTATGAAGAGACAAGCGGGATATTCTTTATCATCGCGTTTGGAATGCTCTTGCCATGGCGCATGACTATGGCTTACCGGTTTAAGCAGATCAATAAACCTGCTTAATCCATAATCCATAATCATTCCATTCAATCAGTGATGAAACGAGGGCAGGACACGGCAAGACATGTTCTGCCCTCGTTTCATTATTATAAAAAAAACCGGTCAATTTTGACCGGTTTTCTTTGTTGGTGTGCCCGGCATGGGTACAGGCTATAGGGTGTGAGTCCCGAACTGTGAAGGCAGTAGTAACAGTAGCTTAAGACAAGGTGGTGCGGGGCGACCCGCAT